>JADFKZ010000178.1 GCA_022564665.1 Planctomycetota bacterium
GCAGGCGCAGTTCCTGAGCCACTTCCCCAAACGCAAGCTGGTGGTGGCCGACACCGTGGACCTCTGGATCAATGTGGCTCGCCCCGAGCTGCTTGGGGTGCTGAAGCAGGTCGACGGGCTCATCCTCAACGACTCCGAGGCCCTGCAGATGACCGAGATCACCAACGCCGTCACCGCCGCCCGCAGACTCATGGAACACGGGCCGACGTTCGTCGTGGTCAAGAAGGGCGAGCACGGCGCCGTGCTTGTCCATCGCGAGGGCGTGGCCACGATCCCGGCCTTTCCCGCCGAGCAGCACCAGATCGTCGACCCCACGGGAGCGGGGGACGCCTTTGCCGGTGGCCTGATGGGTCACATCGCATCGGTGGGGATGACGAACTTCTTTACGATCCAGTCGGCGATGGCGTGGGGGACGGTGACCGCGAGCTTTGCGATTGAAACGTTTGGGCTCTTGCGGCTCACCCAGATCACTCGCCGGGATATCGATGAACGGTTGCGCCAGTTCCAGGCCTTCGCCCGTGTCGGTTAAGGGCACAGTGCACGTTCAACTCATCGCGATCGTCGCCGCCGGAGCCGCCGCGGCCAGCGTGACCGCGGCGCCGCCGGCCGACCCTTTTCGCCCCCAGGGCAGGCGCCCGGTCGAGGCGGTTCTGACCGCCGGCGAGTCGTGGGACACCTCGGCGAGACTCGAGACCTCGATGGCTGGTCTGGTTGGGGGTGTCATCGCTCACTACGATCGCCGAACGATCGGGGAGCTTCTGCGCTGCTCCACCGGTCGTGCGTTTGGGGCTCAAGAGATATCGAGCGCCGCGCGGATCGCCGTCGTTCATCTTGCGGTCGCCGGCCGGCGGGAACGTGCGCGTGTCGAGATCCTTCGACTTGCCGACGGCTCGGTTGCCGCGCGTCCGCTGGAAGCGCAAGCGGGCGCTGGCGTCAGGCTGGACCGAAATGCCTTTGACAAGCTGGCCGCGCGCTGGCCCGCCTACCGCGGCGGCTTCGACGCTCCGGCCGAACCCAGCGCACGGTCGTTTGTCATGGATCCGCCCTACGTCAGAGGGTCGATCACCATGGACAAGCCGACGATGAGAAAGCGGCTCTACCGCGGGATGCGGGTGGCGGTCCAGGACGCCGATCGCGATCTGGCGCGCGAGACGCTCAACGTGAGGCTTCCGGCGGGTTACGAGCCTCGTCACCCGGCGGGGCTGCTTGTCTGGGCGAGCCCAACACCACAGGGACGCATCCCCGCCATCTTCGGCCCCGCCCTCGATGAGCTGACGATTGTCTGCGTGGGTGCGGACCATGCCGGCAACGAACGCGAGGTCCCTGGGAAGTTTCAGCTGGTCTTCGACGCGATCGCCACCGCCTGCCGGCGGTATCACATCGATGATCGGCGGATCTACATCACCGGGATGTCCGGTGGCGGGAAGGTGAGCTCAATCCTGGCCACCTGCTTTTCTGAGGTCTTCCGCGGCGCGATACCGATCGTGGGGTTCGGCAGCTACGCGCGGCTTGATGGGTCGTGGGGCGAGCACCGCAGGCCATACTTCACCAGGCCGGAAAGGGAGCTGCTCCGGCTGGCGCGCAAAAACCGGATGGCGCTGATCGGCGGTCCTCGTGACTTCAACTACCGCGAGATGCTCGAGCGGAAGCGGCTGCTGGAGGCCGATGGGTTCGTCTCCATCAGGTTCTTTGACTATCCGGAGATGGCCCACCAGATGCCGACCCCCCAGCGGTTTGCCGAGGCGCTGGGCTGGATCGACGAGCCCTATCGGCTGGGCCGCGCACGGGAGGCGGCGGCGGCGAGCGCCCTGCTTGCGGCCTACTTCGAGGGCCGCGACGATCCGACGGCCCGCACCGACGACGATCGCCGCGCCCTCGACGACGTAATCGACGCCGGCGCGTGGTCCGACGCGGCGTGGCGGGCGTTGGAGTTGCAAAGGACTCGATAGAGCCGACCCCGGTCGCGGCAAGCTACAATGTGCCCAGAGGGTCCGGCGGCGTCGCCGCCCGGACGGAGGAGACGACAGGATGCTTGTGCCGATGGTGTGGGGGCTCGCTTTGGTGGCCGTGGCGGCAGGCGATCTGGTGCCTGACCGTCCCTCGGGGGTCGACGAGGTCGTCGCCGCCGTCTCGTCGGAGAACCTGCGCTCCGCCGTGGATCGACTGGCGGGCTTCGGCACGCGGCACACGCTCTCGGAGACGACGTCGGAGGTCCGTGGGATCGGTGCGGCGCGGCGATGGCTCCGCCAGGAGCTTCTTTTGATCGCCGCCTCCTCGGGCTGCGACGACTGTACCGTCGAGCTGAGGCGGCACATCCAGCCACCGGGGGGGCGCGTACCCGGCGAGACCGAGATCGTCAACGTGGTCATGACCGTCCCCGGCACGATGCCGGAGGCGAGCGACCGCATCTATGTTGTCCTGGGCCATTACGACTCGCGGAACGCCGACGTCATGGATGCCTCGGGAGACGCGCCGGGGGCCAATGATGACGCCTCCGGCACCGCCGCGGTTCTCGAGCTTGCCCGTGTCTTTGCAAGCCATCGGTGCGAGGCGACGCTGGTCTTTCTCATGACCGCCGGCGAGGAGCAGGGCCTGCTGGGGGCCAGGTGGTTCGCCCGGACGGCCGCCGAGAGTGGCCTGGACATCAGGGCCGCGCTCAGCAATGACATTATCGGGGACCCGACCGGCACCGAGGGAAAGGTCGACCGGGGCCGTGTACGAGTCTTCAGCGAAGCGATCGGGCGCCAGGCGACCCCCCAGGAGCTGCGCCGGATCCGCCGGCTCAGCGCCGCCAACGACTCGCCTTCCCGTCAGCTGGCTCGGCTCATCTACGATGTCGCGGCGCGCCACGATCTGCCAGTCAAGCCGTGGCTGATCTACCGCCCGGACCGCTTTCTCCGCGGCGGGGACCACGCCGCGTTCAACGAGCAGGGCTTTGCCGCGGTGCGGTTCACCGAGGTCCACGAGCGCTACGATCGCCAGCACGCCGACGTGCGGATCGTTGACGGCCGGAGCTACGGCGACGTCGCGGAGAATGTGGACTCCGGGTATCTGGCGGATGTCACTCGGCTCAACGCGGCGGTCCTGTACACCCTGGCAAACGCGCCGTCGCGGCCGCCGGCGGCCCGGTTGATGGTGGCGAGCCTATCCGAGAGTACCGTCATCCGATGGGACAAGAGTCCCGAGCCCGACGTTGCCGGGTACGAGGTCGTCTACCGCGACACGTCCGGTGCGGTGTGGGACCACGTCATCGACGTCGGCGATGTCACCGAGCACGCGATCGATCTTTCCAAGGACAACTGGTTCTTCGGTGTGCGCGCCTACGACCGCGAGGGCCACCGCTCGCCGGTCAGCTTTCCGGATGTTGCGCCCCGCCCCCGGACACGCTCCCAGACACACCCCCAGACACGCCCCCAGACACGGGAAGAGGAACCCGAACAGCGCCTGCTTCAGGGGCGGCTGCTGCGATCACCTGATCGCTTTGAGACCCTGCCCGGCTACGAGCGATACAAGCTCGTCTCCGAATCGATGGACGAATTGTCCGGGGTCGGCCGTGTCGGCCGTGTCGTCTTTGGCGACGACGAAGTGACCTTCGTGCGCGGCGACCGGCGCTACCGCTTGGATCTGACGACGCGAGTGCTCAGCGAGCTTCCGGAGTCCCCCCAGCAGACAGCGCAGGAACAGCGTCCCCCCCGACGCCGCGGGCCGGCGCGGAGTGGCCAAAGCGATCGCGCCCCGTCGCCGGACGGCAAGTGGGAGGCAGTCTGCATCGACTACAACGTGCTCCTGGAGCCGAGCGGTGGCGGCGATCCGGTGTTCGTGACCACAGCCGGAGACCGTAAGCTCCGCTACGGAATGGCAAGCTGGGTCTATGGGGAGGAGCTCCGGCAGAGTTCCGCGATGTGGTGGTCGCCCGACTCGACGAAGCTCGCCTTCTACGAGTTTGACGAGTCCGCCGTCAAGGACTTCTACCTGACGACGGGTCTGACCGAGTGGCGAACCGAGTTGGCGATCGAAGGCTACCCCAAGGCCGGGGAGCCCAACCCGCTCGCCATGCTCCTCGTCTACGATCTCAAAAGCAAGACGCGAACACGCGTCGACGTGGGGGACGATCACGAGCAGTACATCTACGATGTCCGCTTCTCCCCCGATGGGGCGCTGTTGCTCTTCAACCGCACCAATCGCCTTCAGAACGTGCTGGAGGTGGTGGCGGCCGATCCGGAGACCGGCGAGAGCCGCGTCGTCGTCACCGAGACCCAGCGCACCTGGCAGAAGAATCGCCCCTCCATGCGGTTTCTCGAAGACGGCGAGCGGTTCATCTGGGAGACTGAGAAGACCGGGTGGCGCCAGTATGAGCTTCGGCATATCGACGGCCACCTGATCTGCACGCTGAGCCGGGGGGACTATCCCGCCGGCTCGATCCTGCGCGTGGATGAGGAGGCGGGCGTCATGTACTACATGGCGTACAGCGGCGCGTGCCCCCTCAACGCCCATCTACACCGGGTCTTGCTGGACGGCACGGGCCAGGCTCGGCTCACTCCCGAGCAGATGAATCACCGAGTCTGGCTCTCACCCGACGGCAAGTGGTTCGTGAGCACCTACGAGACCGTCGAGACGCCGCCCACGACGGCGCTCTTCTCCACCGAGAGCGGGCGGGTAGCGATCCTGGCCGAGAGCGACACCAGCCGGTTTGATGAGTTGGGGCTCCAGCGGCCGGAGCTGTTTACATGCAAGGCCGCCGACGGCGTGACCGACCTCTACGGCGTGCTCTTCAAGCCCTCCGGCTTCGTTCCCGGACGCAGCTATCCGCTGGTCATCGATGTCTACGGGGGTCCCCAGTCACAACGTGTCCGCAACCGCTGGCGCCCCGCCAACCCCTACTGCGAGCTTGGCTTTCTCATCGCCGTGATCGACAACCGGGGGACAGGAGGTCGGGGCAAGGCGTTTGAGGAGGCGGTCTATCTGAAGTGCGGAACGCTCGATCTGGTCGACCAGGTCGCAGGCGTGCGCTTCCTGACCCAGCGGCCGTGGATCGATGGTGGACGCGTGGGTGTCTTTGGACATTCTTACGGCGGGTACATGTCGGCGCTGGCGATCCTGAAGTATCCGGACGTCTTTCACGTCGCGGTCTCCTCATCACCGGTCACCGACTGGCCCAACTACGCCGCGATCTACACCGAGCGGTAC
>JADFKZ010000179.1 GCA_022564665.1 Planctomycetota bacterium
GGAGTTTGGCCGGGGGGTGGTTGCGGAGGTTGTTGATGTACTTTGGGATCCGCGGGTGATTTGAGCCACTTTGGGAGGCCGTTCATGACCGACACGGATCGATTTCAGCGTGTCATCCGGAGCATCGACGAGGCCAATGGCGAAGACCCGAACTCCGAGGTGGTCGACGGGGTGGCCCACCCCAAAGAACAGCTGTATGGGATGAGAATGCAGAAGTGGGTCGAGGAGCTCGATCCCGGCGCCCAGCGTCGAGAGCCGTTCGATGAGCAGGCTGCGCAGCTGTTCGAGCCCCGGCGTGTAGTTGCCGCCGGTCGGTATCGACACATACTCGCCCAGCTGCTTGAGCAGGTTGTCTGCGGTCGCCTCGATGCCGGCACAGATCCCCCGCTCGGTCGCGTCAAGGCTCATGTGGACCAATCGTAGCAGCCCGCAGAACCTCCCACTGCCCGCTGAACTCCTCGACCGCCGGCCCCTTCATGAACACGTGGTCTGTCCGCGTGTCGTAGCGAATCTCCAGATCGCCGCCCGGCAAGTGGGCCAGAAGCGCACGTCCCGTCCGCCCTGTGATCACGCCCGCCACGCACACCGCGCACGCCCCCGACCCGCACGCTCTGGTCACACCGGAGCCCCGCTCCCAGCTGCGGATAAAGGCTTCGTCCACCCCGGTCGTCTGGACGAAATGAATGTTCATCCGGTCTGGGAACGCCGGGTGCGTCTCCAGCGGTGGACCGAGGCGGGCAAGGTCGACCGCGGCGACATTGTCGGTGTAGATGATCGCGTGCGGGTTGCCCATGGAAACGAAGACCGCACTGAACGTGGTGGGCTCCTGCCCGATGGGGGAGTGCGCCTCGAGCCCGATGCGTCTGTGGGGCGTCAGCTCGACGCGATGAAAGGGAGGTTCGGGCCCGGGCAGTTGCTTGGTCTCGCCGCCCTCCGGGCGGGCGGGGGCCAACAGTGTGGAGTCGACGGGGATCTCGGCCAGGTCGAGGATCGGCTTGCCCATATCGACGGTAATGCTTTGAACCTCGCCCGAGCCCGGCGCCAGCCCGTAGGTCGCCTCGATTCGCCGGCCACCGATCCCAACGATCAGTCGCCGGCCATGATGGGGGCCTCGGACCAAGCCGTGATCGATGGCATACTTGACCACGCAGCGGATGCCGTTGCCGCACACCTGCGACTCGGTGCCGTCGGCGTTGAAATACCGCATCCCCACGACCCGGTCACCGGCGGTCGGAGGCCGTTGGATGAGAATCAGCCCATCCGCGCCGACCCGCATGCGGCGGCCCACCCCCACGCCGCTTTGGCGATTGGTCATGGCCACGGCCAGTTGGCTGAGGTCCTGGCGATCCCCAAGGGCCGGATCCCCGACCGCGTCGAGACAGACGAAATCGTTGCCGGCTCCGTCCATCTTGGTAAACCGGATCACAAGCCGACCTCCCCGACCCACGCGACGGCAGCTCCCGGGGGGGTCGGCCGCTTCACCTCCGCCGTGACAAGGTAGGCCAGCGCCAGACCCAGCAGCACCGCGATCAGCCACTTGATCCACCGGATCTGCCGGTCGATCTGGACCGCCGCAATGGATTGCCCCGTGATCGAGCCCAGGTACGCCTGCCGCCAGGCAATCGAGCCGTGACGCCAGCTCCGCCGCCTGGCCTTGACGGCGTCGAGCCAGGCGATGGTACCCAGGGCGTCGGAGACGGTCCGGACCGCCTCGGGGGTGATCACCGCCGGCTCGCCGCCATCAGCGGTGCGGGCGTGGCTGGACAAGTGGCACGCTGCGAAGGTGTCCGCCTGCCGCTCAAAGCGGCGCGAGACCCAACCAAAGCCAATGAACGCCAGACCCAGAACGCCCGCCACCGTGACCGTACCCGCCCATGGCGGCATTGTTGCCGGGGGCGGGACCCGCCCCGCCGACAGAAGACCGAACACGGCTTCCACGGCGGTGATCGGCACGATGACCAGGGCCACCAGCGCCGCCACCATCCACGGCATGTGGTGCCTGCGGACATGGCCGATCTCGTGGGCCATCACCGCCTGGAGCTGCGGCCGGGTCATCGACTCAAGCAAGGCGTCGGTCATAAGGATGTACCGCAGGGGCCCGATCAGACCCATCACGGCCGCATTGATCATCAACCCATCGGTCTTCCACAAGAGGAGTTGCCGCACCTTGACGCCGTGGGCCTGACAGATCTCCATCATGTCCGCCCGCAGCGGGCCCTCTCCAACCGGCTCGACCTCCAGCACCACGCGGCAAAGCAGCGGAGCCAGCATGACGACGACCGCTGCGGCCGCGAACGTGCCGGTCTCGGTCACCCACAGCACAAAGGGGCTCTGAGCCCGCCCCGCAAAGAGGTGATCGATCGTCTCCGCCGCAGCAATGATCAGCATGATGGGTACCAGCAGAAACAGCAGGTGGAGCCGCGCCTGGGTCAGGACATACCGGCCGCGCGTGGGGATGGGAAAGATCGCCCGCCCAAGGTCGAGCTTTCTCATGATGACGGCCTCCCGTACCCGGCGCTCGATGGGGTAGTACACCCACCAGGTCCCCAGCAGTCCCGCCAAGGCGGGGCTGATCGTGATGAGCTCGTCGATGAGCACGCCGTTGCCGACGACTGCCCGCACAGTCTCCATCCAGCCGAAGACGAGCACGGCCACGGCGTGGTTGACCAACAGCAGCCCCCGCGCCAGCCGCACCAGGCGGTCCGCCGCCCAGATCGCCCTGGGCGCTGCCTCGCCCGCACAGCGCCGCCCAAAGCCACGGATTCCGAAATAGGCGACCGACAGCACCAGCAGCACCGGTCCGCAGGCAATCGCCGTCACCGCGGGTCCGCTGAGGCTCAGGCTGTCCGTGGCGAGCTTGAGACCGCCGTCGAAGAGCAGAAGCACGCCAATAAGGAGAATGGGGTACAGCTGCATGGGGGCTCCGGGTCGACCGGCGCAGGCGCCGAGCCAGACTATTCATACCGCCTCATACCGCCCTGAAGGATCTTGCTCGCGCAATGTGGCGTGACGCCAGCCGCGGATTCCATCGGTCCTCCCAAAGCCGGCTCGATGCCGTGATTCCTCCGAGTGCTCGGTGATTCTTCCCGGCTACGGCAGTTTGACCTCCCCCAGATCGACGATCACGCGGCCGTGACGGTAGAAGTCGATGTTGAGCGTCTCGGCATTGATGAAGGTAAAGACCAGGCAGTTGGCACGCATGTTGTCCGCATAGTTCACGTCGCCGATTCCAGGGCCGGCGTAGCGGACGTTGCGATACCGCTGGGCGTGGTTGTGAAAATGGAAGACCGCGGTATAGGCGGTGTCGAGCATCTCCTGGGAAGCGATGAACTCGTTGTCGCGTCGGCGGAATCGCGGCGGAAACTCCAGGACCTCGAACCGACCCTTCGCATCCAGGGCGATCACCCCACCATACTCGCAGCTCCGATCGACGCGGTCCCGTCGGGCATAGTCAAACAGGTGTGCGGCGACCTGGGGCACGGCGACGGCCCGCAGGGCCAGCAGCATGGCGGCCAGGTCACCCCACGTCAACGACTGCTTGTGTCCGCGCAGCCGCTGGCGGTAGGTTCCGGGGTAGCCCTCGAAACGGTCGGGATCGATGTGATGCCGCGCGGTCGCCAACCGGTCACGGAGCCTCTCGTAGAGCTCCTGGGTGCTCGCGGCGAGCAGCGGCGGATCATGGATCGAGACGGCGACGAGGATCGGCAGGTCACGCACGTTCAGCGTTCGCCGTCGCCGCTCGCTCAGGCCGGCCACCACAGCCGACGCCTGTGCGTAAAACTCCGCCCGGGCCGGCTCACGGAGCTTTTGGATCCACAAGATCTCCTCCCGTGTATGGGGGACCACGCCGAGGTCGACCGCGCCCGCCCGCAGGTCCCCAAGCAGACCGTCCTCTGCCGGGATCGGCTGCTCGGTAAGCATCGAGATAACCTGGTCTCGGTGGCCGAGCCGGTTGAGGAGCTCCCAGCAACGGGCTCGCAACGCCGAGGAGGTCTCGGTCGGGTCAAAGAGGATTCCGAACACCACCCCGATTACGTTGTCTTGGCCATGCAGACGGACCAAGGCGGCGTATTCGGCCCGCTCCATGTCGTCGACGAACCCGGTCGGTCGAGCCCAACTGCTCACCAGAGCGGGGGTCAACTCGAACCATCCATTTTCAGCGATCAGCTCGCACAATCGCTCCCGCCACGCAGGCGTCCCCAGCCTCGGCAACCACTGCCGGCACGTCCGCTTGAGACGTTGCACGTCGTGGCGCCCAAGACGCTCAAACGCCTCCTCTCGTGTAGCCGGGGTGTATCCCGGCCTCCACATCATCTCATGGAGCGCCGTCAGGTAGTCGGGCTCCACCGGATGCACGTCCAGCGCCTGCATCGCCCCTAAATGCTTCCGCCAACTCAAGTTGGGGTCGCCGAGGGCCTCCAGCGGAGAGTCGACGGCGATGGGCTGAGTGCAGCCGGAAAAGAGACGCAGCGCCGCCGCGGTTAAGGCGGCCCCCGCCCATACCACCCTGGCCCGCCGATGGCCTCTCACCGGGAGTGAGTGTACACGGCTGGCGGGTGTTTCGAGCGCTCCGTAGCGGCGTCGCGGCGTCGCGGCGTCCTTGCCGCTCTTGTTTGGCAGCCCTCCGGGCTGCGGGGCCGCTCTTGTTTGGCAGCCCTCCGGGCTGCGGGCCGCACGCTCGTTCTGGTACGCGGCGGCGAATTCGATCCGCCGCCTCTGATCGCCTGATTGGGCCACTTCAGGGCTGGGTTGCCAGACAAGGCCTACCATTGGGCCTACTCGCCAGAGCAGCCCCTTGACCGGATCGAACGCTGTGACCCAATCTTCTCCTGGCCCCGGCCACCGGCAAAACACGGCCCTTTGCGACCATGTGGAGCACATCCTGAGCCTGATCCGCCCGGCGATCCAGGCCGACGGCGGCGACGTGGAGTTGGTCGACGTATCGACCGACGGCGTCGTACGGGTGCGTTTTCACGGCGCATGCGTGGGGTGCCCGTCAAGCTCGGTGACGCTTCAGGTGGGCATCGAGCGCAACCTCAAGCAGTATGTCCCACAGGTCACGTCCGTCCTGTCGGTCGTCTAGAGACTGTTTCGAGCGCTCCGGAGCGGCGTCGCGGCGTCGCGTTG
>JADFKZ010000058.1 GCA_022564665.1 Planctomycetota bacterium
CTTCGCGGCCTCCTTGCCGCTCTTGTTTGGCAGCCCTTTGGGCTGCGGGGCCTCCTTGCCGCTCTTGTTTGGCAGCCCTTTGGGCTGCGGGGCCTCCTTGCCGCTCTTGTTCGCCAGCCGTTGAGGCTTCGTGGCCGCTCTTTTTCACCAACCCTGCGGTCTGTGGGGCTGGCTCTTTTTCTGGCAGCGCTTCGGGCTGCCGGTGGGGCGGTGGATCCGAGCCCGCTGGCTCCACCAAAGGATCCACCCCCGTCGGCGTCTGCGCGGGATCCGGCAGTGACGGATCGGGGACACCTGCGGTGGAGATGTCCGCCGCTGCCTCATCCAGATGGCCCTCGAGCATCTGCTCAACAGACTCAAAATCCCCCTCAAGGAGGCTCTCGACCTCACCGGCCAACTCGGTGTCGGCCGCCTCGACGAGGGATGTCAAAGACGTTGGGGAACCTGCGTCGTCGAATTGCGTTTCAACTGGACTTTCGATTCCAACGGTATGTGTGTCACCTGGCGTCGCCGGAGCCGACCGACCCGGGGCTTCCACATCCACGGGCGGCCTCGAGGGGACGTGATCGGCGGCGGGGCTCTCCCCGAACCCGTCCGGCCGGGCTTCCAACGCAGGCTCGAGTGCGATGTCGTCGATTGTCTTGGAGAACTCAGAGAACTGATCCAACGCCTCATCGATCACCGGCAGCTGCGCGGCGTGGGGACCGTCAGTGGGCTCCGGCAGCTCCGACGGCGGGTCGGCGACAACCGACCGCTCCAGATCGTCAATGTCGCGGATCAGGGACTCGAAGAAGGCCTCCAGATCCGCCGCGGCTGGGGAGGGTTTCGAATCGAGGACGTTCCTTGGTTCCATCGGTGTCGTCTCCATCGCCTCGACAGGATCGATCCCCACCGGGGCGACGACGGGGTCAGAAGCCGACACATCCGCGGCGCTCGGCGCCGGCCCCGTGGGGCTGTCGGCGCTGGTGGCCGTATCGGCGGTCTTCCCGCAACCGGGGTCGTCGGTCACCGTGTGCTCTTGGGCCGGTTCGACAGGAGGCCCGGGACTCGAGACGGTCACCTCGGGGGACCGCTTGGCGGTCTTCCTCGTCTTCTTCTTTTTTGTCGCGGTGGTCCGTGAGCTGGCCTTGCCCTGTTTGGTCGCGCTCCGTACCGATGAGCCTCCGGCCCCAGCCGCAGAGGACCGCTTGCGGCGGCTCTTTGCCCGACCTTCGGCGGCGTTCGTACCAGATGCCGCCTTTGTCTTGGCAGGTCTGCCCTTGGCCATTCCATACTCCCTCCGCCACAGCGGGTCCGTATCCGCCCACCCGAGGGCGCGCTTTGGGAGTCATCGGCCAGACAACAGCCCCTCTGGACCGATACCGACCAACGGGCATCCTGATAAACCAGGGTTTCCTGTTGTTCAGCGGCCGGGAGAGCTCAGGACCAGGTTGTCACGGTGGACAACCTCCTCGTATTCGCAACCGCCCAGAATCTCGGCGATCTGGCTCGAGCGACATCCGGCTATCCGCCGCAGCGCATCGGCGGCATAGTTCACAAGCGCCCGGGCGATCTCTGCCCCGCCCGGATCGATGATCCTCACCGGCGCACCACGGTCAAAATCGCCCTCCACCGCCGTCACACCCACCGCAAGCAAGCTCCGGCCCTCGCCGACCAGCGCCCTGGCCGCTCCCGCATCGATGTGGAGCTGTCCCCGCGGGTGGTTGAAGAAAGCGATCCACCGCTTGCGGCCCCCCATCCGCTGCGGGCGCGGCTGGACGACGGTGCCCAGCGGCTCCCCGGCGAGAATCCGCTGAAGGACATCCGGCGTCCGTCCGTGTGCAATGACCGCCCGCTCTCCGGCCCGTGACACCATCTCCGCGGCCTGCACCTTGGACTGCATGCCTCCGGTTGCAATCTGCGATCCGCTGCGCCCCGCCATGGCGTGGATCTCCGGTGTTACCCTCTCCACGACGCTCACGAGCCCACCGCCCCCCGGCCGGCCGGGGGGCTGCGACATCAGACCCTCGGTGTCCGTGAGCAGAACGAGTAGTTGAGCGCGGACCAGGCAGGCCACCAGCGCAGAAAGCAGATCGTTATCGCCGACGCGTATCTCGTCAACCGCCACCGTGTCGTTCTCGTTGACGATGGGAACGATCCCGCAGCCGAGGAGCCGGTTGAACGTGTTCCGCGCGTTCAGGTGACGTTCTCTGGCCCTCAGGTCGGCGTGGGTCAGGAGCACTTGGGCCACTGAGAGTCCATGGGCAGCAAACAGCTCGCGGTACAAACCGATCAGTCGGGCCTGACCGATAGCCGCGGCGGCCTGGAGAGAGGGCAGGTCGCGCGGGCGATCCCGCCAGCCCAACTCCGAAAGACCCGCCGCAATCGCTCCCGAGGAGACGCAGATAACCTCTCGTCCGCCGCCGCGGAGCTTTGCCATCTGCCGGACCAGACTCGCCACCTGATCCTCATTGAGCAAGTGATCCTCATCGACCAGCACGCGGGAACCGATCTTGACGACAACTCGACGGGTATGATCGACCCAGTCGCGGCGTTGCGCTGGCGTGCTGTGATTCATGCTCACCGGGACCCCGCAGCGGGGCGTACCTGCAGTCTCATCGACTGAACCATGAATATCCCCGAGCAGATTCTGGAGATGGGAAGGCGGGCGCACCGGGCCGCCCGCACCCTGGCGACGCTTCCGAGCAACTCCAAGAACCGGATCCTAACCGCCATGGCTGACGCCATTACCAAAGACGGCGATGCGATCATTGCCGCCAACACCCGCGACATGACCGCAGGCAAGGCCGCCGGCCTCAGCGGTGCCCTGCTCGATCGCCTGCTGCTCGATTCGGCACGTCTGGGGGCGTTGACCGAGGGCCTGGACCGGATCGTCCAACTGCCGGATCCCGTCGGCGAGCAGTTGGGCTGCACCAAACGGCCAAACGGGCTCCTGATACGCAAAGTGCGTGTACCCCTGGGGGTGGTGGCGGTCATCTATGAATCACGACCCAACGTGACGGCGGATGCTGCCGCTCTGTGCTTCAAGGCGGGAAACGCGGTGATCCTGCGCGGCGGCACAGAAGCCCACGCGACCAACACCGCCATCTGGGAGGCGATGGTCCGGGCGGGGACGACGGCGGGGTTGCCCCCCGACGCCATCCAGCTGGTTCCAACAACCGATCGGGCCGCCGTTGTTGCATTGCTTGAGTTGGACGAGCACATCGACCTGATCATCCCGCGCGGCGGCGAGAGCCTCATCCGCACGGTGGCCGAGCGGTCGAAGGTACCCGTGCTCAAGCATTACAAGGGTGTCTGCCACGTGTACGTCGACCGCGACGCCGATCTCGAGATGGCCCGGAATATCATCGTCAACGCCAAGTGCCAGAGGCCCGGCGTGTGCAACGCCATGGAGACGCTGCTCGTGCACGAGGAGGTTGCTCCGCGTTTTCTGCCGCGGGCCGGCGAAGCGCTCCAGTCACGGGGTGTCGAGATCCGGGGTGACGAGCGCACATGCCGGATCCTTACGGACGCTAAGCGGGCAACAAAAGCCGACTGGTCCCAGGAGTACCTCGACCTGATCCTCTCTGTCGGAATCGTGACCAGCCTCGACGCCGCCATCGACCACATCGAGCGTTACGGCACACATCACAGCGATGTGATCGTCACCGACGACGAGGAAGCCGCCCGGCGGTTCACCGACCAGGTGAACTCGGCGACCGTCTACGTCAACGCGTCCAGCCGGTTCACAGACGGGGTGGAGTTCGGCATGGGTGCCGAGATCGGCATCTCAACCGGCAAGCTACACGCGCGGGGGCCTTGCGGTCTGCCGGAGCTAACGACGTATAAGTATGTGATCGTCGGGAGCGGGCAGGTACGGCAGTAGAAGAGCTGCCAGCCGTCAGCATTCTCTGGGTGGCTGGGGGTGAGTCCCTATGGAATCGGGGCGAAGCCCCGGTCTTTTCGCAGTCGGATCAACCGAGGCGTCGCCACGATGCGATCGGAACGCCGTCACCGACGCATCCTCACCGCCCAGCGCCTCGCCCGGTTTGCCCCTCCGACACAGATCGACCCCCGACGACTCGATAGGTCCGCCCCGGTTGGGCATGGACCCCGTGGCAATCGGACACTACCACGGTCATGCTACATGATCCCCTGATGAGCGGGCGGGACCGCTCGGCGTCGCACGACGACCGCCGCAGCGCCGATCGGCTGGCTCCGCTCTCGACGGAGCTCGTGGTGCTCTGGCACCACGATATGGAGACGGGGATCCGCTACCCCCTCCTGGACATGACCGACGCCGGCGCTCGCATTCTGACCGCTGTGCCGCTCATCAAGGGGATGACGGGGACGGCGCGACACCTGCTGCCCAAGGGAACCGCCATCAACCGCCCCTGCACGGTGCGCTGGACCCGGCCGCGTTCCGGGAGCCGCGCGTTCGAGGCGGGGCTGAGGTTTCTCTAGAAGCGGTTTCACAACGTCCTGGCATGGGCCGACGGATCGGTTAGGAAACCACTTCCGGAAATCATGACCGATCACTCATCACTGATCTCCCCGGCCTCCCGCTCCACCGCCCGCATCACGCGGAGCAGGTTGCGACCGAGGATTTTCCGGATGTCGTTCTCGGTGTAGCCGCGGCGAAGAAGCTCAATGATCAGGTTGGGATACGTCGAGACGTCCTCGAGCCCCACGGGGAGGGAGGAGGTGCCGTCAAAGTCGGAGCCGATCCCGATGTGGTCGATGCCGACCACGGCGTGGACATGGTCGATGTGGTCGGCCACCTGCTCAAGCGTGGCCCGGGGCATCGGGTTGGTTTGCCCCCAGCTGGCGAGCCCTTCTTCAACCTCCTTGTCATCATCCTCGTGCCGCCGGCGAAGTCGGTCCTGCTCCTCGCTGCGGCGCTGGGCCCAGAGGCGAAGCTCCTCGGAGACATAGAAGCCCAGAAACGTGATCATCACCACACCGCCATTTTCGGCCAGCCGCACCAGCACGTCATCGGGAACGTTGCGGACATGCCGGCAAAGGGCGTGTGCCGAGGAGTGAGAGAAGATCACCGGCGCTCGGCTCACATCCAGTGCGTCGTGCATCGTCTCCGGCGAGACATGGGACAGATCCACCATCATCCCGAGGCGGTTCATCTCGCGGACCACCTCTTCGCCGAAGGCAGTCAGCCCGCCATACTCGGGCTCATCCGTGGCAGAATCCGCCCACCGCGTGTTCTTTGAATGGGTGAGTGTCATGTAGCGGGCGCCGAGCTCGTACGTTGCCCGCAGGACCGCCAGGGAGTTCTCGATCGAGTGGCCGCCCTCCATCCCAATCAGTGAGGCGATCCGGCCAGAGCGGTGAATCCGCTCGATGTCGTCGGCGTTGTATGCGAGCTCAAGATCATCGGGATAGCGCGCGACCAGGCGCTTGACGAAGTCGATTTGCTCGATGACGGAACGGGCATCGCCCGGGCTGCCGCCGCGCTGCCGAATCGGGATGTAGACCGACCAGAACTGCGCCCCCACCCCGCCGGCGCGGAGCCGGGGAAGATCGGTCTGCATCGGCGGTTGAATCGCCGCCAGATCGCTGGCGAAATCGAGGTCGGCCAGCTTCAGGTTGACGCGCTTGCGATATTGCCAGGGCGTGTCGTTGTGGCCATCGATCAGCGGCACCTCTCTCAAGAGTCTCTGGGCCCGCTGAATGAGCTTCTCATCGGAGCCCAGGACACCGCCGGCGACCTGGCATCCGAGAGCCGCCGTCGCCCCCACGGCGGTCAAGGTCAGGACAATCCTACGAACGGTACTCACAGAGTCTCCTCCTTCACCGGTTGGCCGGATCCCGGAGCATACTCTAAGTCACCATGCTCGATTGTGCACGTGCCGGGCAACGATACGGCAGTGTCGCCTTACCCCAGAGCCCGTCTATCGCGCCCGCCACCGCTGGTAGGTCAACTCCACCGCGCGCAGGGGCCACAGGCACACCACCATGACGCGGACAAGCGACCCGCCGGCGGTCCACATTGGCATCTGGGAAAGCGGCCGCCGGCAGTCGTGCCACACCCACCCGAACCCGCTGGCCACGTAGAGCAGGATCGCCGGGAGCCAGTGTCCCCAGGCCAGCAACAAGACCGACGCAGCGCCGCCGATGATCACCAGCACGCTCATCAGATTGGCCGGGACCAGTGGCACGAGGGCGCTCCTATCAGATCGTATCGATGTTGACGATCATGATCTTGTGCGGCGGCGCCGGATCAAGCTCGAATCCGAGCCTGTGCAATTCCAGGGTGGCTTTTTCACGGACGACGGCGACAATCTCCTCCGCGCTGCTCTCTTCGATGCAGTGCAGTTCGACCTCACCCGCCTCGTCATGGAAGCTCATGTAGACCTCGATCCGATCCTCGACGCTCCGTTCCACCAGCGTCGACTCGGAATACTCCTCGAGGATGAAGTCGTGAATCCGCTGACGGTCGGCCGTGTTGACCGCATCGATGAGAGCGTTGACCAGCCGCTGCGCATCATCCTCCCCGCCGGCAGCGGCCGCCTCTGGGGATGCGTTGGCCGGGACTCTCGCGCGGCGCCGTGGGATCGCGCCGCCCGTCCCACCGCGCGCCTTCAGCTCGGCGAGTACCTCGCCCAGGCGGCCCTCGACCTTCTCGGCCGCCGCGTCCAGACGCTGCTCGATCGCGGCCAACCTCTCCTCGAAACCGGAGTCGATCACGACGGTGCCGGCTTGAGGCTTCTGCTGCACGGCGGCCAGAACCGGCTTGATCTCGCCCGCAATACGCGCGGCCACCGTCGAGAACAGCTCGCGGAGCTCTCTGAAATTCCGCTCGAGGTCGGCCGACTGCGCGGCATTCCTCGAACCGCCACCGCCGACAACCACGGGTCCAGCCGACATCCGCTCCTCGAGACGCGCGACCGTGGCGGTGAGCTGCTGAAGGTCTTCGCCAAGTCGAGGCGACGCCATGGCGGCGTCAGTCGAGTCGGTGTCACGATCGCGTTGCCTTTCGAGGGCGGCCAGCACCGGCTCGAGCTCCCTGCCGATCCGCTCACCGATCCCGGTCACCTCCTGGCGCAGATCCTCGAGGTTGCGAGGGAGACTGGCCAGATCCTTGTCGGCTGCCGACACGCCGCCCGCAACCTGCTCCTCGAGACGCGCCACCGCCGCGGTGAGCTGCTGGAGATCTTCGGCAAGAAGCGGCGCCGACCCGTCGGTGTCGGAAGCAGTGACCTGTCGACCGGCGGAGAGTAGATCGTCCCTCAGGCCGGCCAGCTTCTCCTCGAGCAGGGCGCCGATCGCCTCGGTATCCAGCTCCCGGCGTTGCAGCTCCGCCAGAGCCGGCCTCACCTCACCCGCGATGCGAGCACCCACGGCGGAGAGCAGCTCGCGCAGCTCGCGGAAGTTTCGCTCGATGTTGCCATTGCCGCGGGTGATCTCCTTGCCCGGCGGGACCGGCACGCTTTCATCCTTTGTCTCGGCCAGCGCTGCGACCTGCTTCTGAAGACTTTCCAGATTGGTGGTGACGTCGGCAATGGCATCGGTGAGCTGTGCCCGCTGCGTGGTCGCCTCCTCTTCAAACCGCTGACCGCGTGCCTCAAGCTCACACAGAACGTCGGTCACACGCCCCTTCAGCTGTTGCTGGATGCTGTCCACGGCCTGCGTGAAACCGGTGTCGACGCCCTCGTGGTCGCCGCGCCGATCCCGTTCCTGTGGACGTAGCTCCTTTCGCTCCGCGCCGATCCGATCTCCGACAGCAACCACCTGCTCCCGCAGGTCATCCAGCCGCCGGTTCAGGCTCGTCTCTTCTTGGCCGTCGCCATCGCCTCGAATTGCAATGACCTCCGCCATCTGCTCGTGGAGACCCTCCACGGTGGCGGTGAGCTGCTTGAGATCATTGGCCAGAGGTGTTTGGTCCGCGACGGCCGAGAGACTCTCCTTGAGATCATTCAGCTCCCGCTTGAGATTCTCCTCCCGGTCGCTCTCGCGCTCGCTCCGCTCGGTGATCGCCACAAGGAGAGGCTCAATCCCCCCACCGATCTTCTGGCCGACCTCGTTGACCTGTTCCCGAAGGTCTCCCAACTGACGCGAGAGAACCTCGATTCGCTCCTCGTCGTGAGTGGTACGACCGCTGTGTTCGTCCGGCGGTGACGACAGGTGCTCTTGAAGACGCCCAATCCACGTGGTGAGCTGGTCCATCGTCTGAGCAAGCCGCGAGCGGTCCGTCGCCGCGTCCTCCTCAGTTCGCCGATCGCGTTCTCTAAGCTCATCCAGAACCTCTCTCACACGCCCCTCGACCTTTTCCGTTGCCGCCGCAAGCTCCTCCTTGTGGGCCAAGCCGCGGTCGTGCAGCTCGCTGAAGCGAGCGAGCAGCTCTGGCTCGGTCATGGCGGTCTTCTGGACCGTGCCGATCAGGCGTTCAACGACGGGCGTTATGCGTTTCGCCGTCTGCTCGCTCAGCTGGCCACAGAGCCGCTCAAGTCCCTCGACACGATCGCTGAGGGTTGTCCGAAGCTCCGCCAGCTGCGAGGTGATGGTCTCGCTGGCGGCGTCGGCGCCCTCACGACGGCTTCCGAGATCGGCAAGTCTCGAGCCAATGCGGCTCTCTGCCTCCTGGATCGCCTCGTTGAAGCGGCCGTTGAGCTGGGCGAACTGATCCCGAAGCTCCTGACCAGCGCGACTGGCGTCCTTCCGCCAGCCCTCGATTTCTCCATGAATCGGCTTGAGCAAGTCCTCAAAGCTCTCGCCGAAGGAGGTGACGCGAGACTTCAGGGCAAAGACCTGCTCGTCAAGCCTCGAGCTGGCCCGCTGGGCCTGGGTCTGGCCGTTCTCGAGGTCCGCCAGCACGCGCAGCAGACCCTCCTGAAACTTGTCGATCCCCCCGCTGAGCTTTGCCTGGAGTTCGGCGGATCGCTCGCTGAGGCTTGATGCCGCTCCGAGGAGATGGCCTACCTTTTCCTGCGCCTCCGTGGCACTCTGCTGCTGCTCGCGAAGACTTTCAACGGCGCCTGCGACGTGCTTGTCGACATCGTCGGTCACCGTCGAGAGGTGGTCGTGGAAATCGCTCAGCTGCCCTTTGAGCTCGGCGCTGACCTCATCGACCTGCTGCTGGCGCTCGCCCAGCGCCGCCACCGCCCGCTCGACCCGGTCGAGTTGAACTTTTGTGATCTTGAGAACCCGGGCACTGACCTCCAACCGCTGATCCAACTGCGCCCTGGTTGCCGACGCGCCACCGCTGACATCCTCCGTTTGCTTCAGAAGCTCGTCCAACTGCCGGCTCGATGATTCCGCATCAGCGATGAGGGTCGTCAACTTGCCCGTGAGCTCACGGAAGGCGTGCTCATCGAGAACCCGCACGTTGGAAATGAACTGTTTGCCTTGGCCTTCTGACACGCGAACTTCTCCCGGTTTGCCAGGAGCCGCTGCGTTATCGGACGCATCTACAGCGGCAGATCTTCCGCAGAAGCTCATCGTCACGATCCACCGTCCAGATCAGCGCCGGTGCCCAGACTCCCTGCCGCCCGAAACACCCCACCGTTGCTTCCCCTCGTCTATCTTTTCCGAAAAGGATTGGGCGCGCTGCCCGGCTGCTGAGCAACGACTGTGGTGTCGCTTTCAAGAGCGTTACCCCTGTTGATATGGATGTCGTCGGATCCACCACAGCAGACCCAGCGATGGAGGTTTACAATTGTCGGGGATGGTGGCCGGCCCCGTCGGGCCCGTGAAGCGCAGACCCCCGTAGGTGAAGCGCCTCGACCTGGTCCGGTCTCGTATCAATGAAATCAAACTCCAGGGTTGCCCCGGGGTCGGCGTGGCGAACTGCACGAAGGACAAAACCCTGATCTGGATGATCGGATCGGTGCTCCTGGTGCTGGTGGTGGGGTTGGTAGGGCGCCACGGGACCAACGTCCTCGAAAAGAGCGCCTTCTTCGACGAGGGCAACATCCGCGTTCCCATCGACAATCTGGTCGCGGACGGATGGTCGGTATCCAGAGCCATCGACTTCGAGGAGACCAAGGGCCCGGCGATGATCTGGACGTATGCCGTCTGGGGCAGCCTGCTGGGGGGTGATCTGAACTCGCTTCGTCTTTTGAGCGTGCTCTTTTTCATCCTCGGCGTTGTGCCGCTGCTGTTGATTTGCAAACGGTGCGGCCTGAGGGGCCCGCAGCTGCCGCTCGCGGCCGGGCTCTACGTCCTCCTGCCGTACAACACGGCCCTCGCCCAGCTCTTGATGAGCGAGTCCTCGTTCGTGTTCGGCTCGTTGTGCCTGACATACCTGTTCATGTGGGGGTTCGGCACGACGACCGACACCCAGCGGCGGGTCCTGGGGCCGGTCCTGTTCGGCGTGATGCTCTCGATCCTGCTGCATCACCGGATACACGCCGTGGCCTTTGCGGGCGGCGCCTGCCTGGTGGCCTTCGAGCGTGATCGCGTGCGTAGCTGGCCGTGGTGGCTGGCGTGCGTGGCTGCCGGGCTGAGCCGTGTGCCGCTTTGGATACGCTGGGGAGGACTCGTCAGCCCGCAGTATCAGGGCGCGCATGACCTGGGCTTCGGTCTGGAGAGCGTCACCTATCTTGCGGCGGCCCTTCTGCCTGTGACGGCCGTGTTCCTGTGGCCCGCCCTTACCGACGCCCGGCACCGCACGAGGCGATGGCTGGTGTGGGTCGGCGCGGCGACTGGGCTTGGCCTGGGCCTGCTGGCCTCTCCCTCCATGGTGGAGACGCTCGCGTACCTGGACAATGAGCCCCGCCGCTTCCTCGGCATCGTCAACAGCGCAATCCAAACGGTGTCCTCGGCGCCGACGGCCCACTGGATCATGCTCCTCGCCCTCGCGACCGCCGGGGCCGCGTCGTTGGGGGCTCTGGCGGCCATTGCCTGGCAATACCGGGTGACAAGCCCGCGTGGGATGATCATGCGACTCCAACTGCTGACGATTGTCACTGGGTCGGGCTTGTATGCCGCGACCCACTCCGGCGTCTACGATCGCTACATCCTGCCCTGGGTCGTGCTGACGCCGATCCTTTGGATGGCGGCGCTTCGCAGATGGATGCTCACGGCGCAAATTCTGGCACTGGCGGCGATCTTGGGATGGATGACGTGGAATCTGCTGCTCAGGATGCCGGAGTCAACCGCCCCAGCCACCGAGGCAATGAGGGCTCTGTCGGTCCCGGCCCGGTAGCGGTCAGCCCGCCGAAGGACCGTGCTCAGCCTCCTTGCGCTCCTGTCATCCCCTGGCGTTTTCTAGAACTGTTTCGAGCGCTCCGTAGCGGCCTCCGGCCGCACACTCGCTCTGGCGGCTACGCGGCCGATTCGATCGGCCGCTACGCTTTGACGCAACCTGCGAACTGTTTCAAGCGCTCCGTAGCGGCCTCCGGCCGCACACTCGCTCTGGCGGCTACGCGGCCGATTCGATCGGCCGCTACGCTTTGACGCAACCTGCGAGCTGTTTCGAGCGCTCCGTAGCGGCCTCCGGCCGCACACTCGCTCTGGCGGCTACGCGGCCGATTCGATCGGCCGCTACGCTTTGACGCAACCTGCGCTAACCCCCCACTTGAGCTGAAGCGTTGAGCTGCCGCCCACCGAGTCATCCGCCGTAGTCACGGAACACGGCGCAGGGGAATCTCTGCGCACCGCGCACCAAGCCTGCTTCTGGGCCGCCTTCTAGCCTGGATTATTCATGAACGTCGTCGCGCTGGCGCTCCGAGATCGTGTGCCGGCTTCTCCTGATCATGACGGCTTACCAGCCGCCCCGGCGCTGACCGCCACCGCCACCGCCACTGCGGTCGGTCTTGGCCCGAGCCTCGTTCACGTTGAGCGTTCGCCCGTCGAGCTCCTTCCCATTGAGCGCATCGATGGCGGCGCGCGCCGCGCTATCCGACATGGTCACGAAGGCGAAGCCGCGAGGCCGCCCGGTGTCCCGATCGGTGATCACGGCGACGTCCTCCACATCGCCGTATTCGGCGAACGTGTTTCGAAGCGAGTCTTCATTGGTGTCGAAGCTCAGGTTTCCTACGTAGATCTTCAAGGCAGTATCTCCAAACTCGTGAGGGTCACGCCCGGGCTCACGCCTGTCGTGCCACCGTCTTTGGGGTTCAGGGCTCGCGACGCTCGCGAAGCCCAACGGCCATGGTACTCCAGGAGCGACCGTGGGTGGTTATTCTCGTCGATCGATGCCACCACCCTCTCGAGGCGTGGCAGCACTTGGGGTCTCAGCCGCATCGCTTGGCGGCGATCCGATCCCGCGAGGGAATCCGAACGTCCCGGGCCAGGCCGATCTTCGACATGGCCCAGATGATCAAGTAGGTCACGTCGAACTGCCACCAGCGCAGGCCGTGCCGCGCGGATGTCGGGAAGGCATGGTGGTTGTTGTGCCAACCTTCGCCCAGAGCCAGCACGCCGAAGATGGCGTTGTTTCGGCTCTCGTCGTGGTTGTGGAAAGGGCGCGCTCCCCAGATGTGGCACACGGAGTTGATGCTCCACGTCACGTGGTGAACGAGGAAGATCCGGACGAGCCCGCCCCAGATGAAGCCGAGGAGCACGCCGGTCCAGCTCAGGGTGAGCAGCCCGCCCAGTGCCGCCGGAATGAAAAGGCCCAGGAGCACCCAGACTGGGAACAACTGGCTCATCCGGCGGACCAGTGGGTCCTTGCGAAGATCACGAACATACTTCGCCAGCCCGCGTGGGTGCGCTCGGAGGAGCCACCCCATGTGAGCGTGCCACATCCCGCGCACGATCCCCCACAGGCCCGCGCCATGTGTGTGGGGGGAGTGTGGATCGTCGTGGTCATCACTGTGCTGGTGGTGACACCGGTGCACGGCGACCCACTGAAGCACGGGACCTTCGACCGCCATTGAGCCAAGCGCCGCGAGAATCGCCGCCACCGGACGAGGGGTCTTGAAACTGCGGTGCGTGAAGAGCCGGTGATACCCCACGCTGATGCCCAAGGCGGTAGCGAAGTACATGCCGCCAAGTAGCGCCAGGTAGACCCAGTTGAAGGCCACACCCCAAAGCAGGGCGATCGCCACCACGAGTCCGGCGAATGGAACGGTGACCGCCAGCAGGTTGATGACTCGGAGTCGCAGCGCGGTCGCTCTGGGTCGCCGTGCGTCGACCTGGGAAGAACCGTCCGGCACCGCGTCGGGTCGCATGATGTCTTGCATGGATGGGTCTCGCATGGGAGGCGGCTTGTCAGGCGCTCACCTGTCGGGAGTCTTGAAGGGCCGTCTGGCTGCTGCGTGCCAAGGCAACACCATACTCTTTCGGGTTTCCGGCCGCTGGGACTCGGCAATTCGGCGGGGTCATTTTATTTATCCGCCCGCACGTGCGTGGGGTCGGCCGTCTCGTCGGGGTCGCCCGGTCGGACCGACAGCCACGAATGGCCGCGAGCGTCCGGCTCGTGATCGACCGCGCCTGCGGCGGGGAGTGCCGGCGGCCGAGTTCGGTGGGGATTGATGCCCGTTTCGTTGCCGATGCGTCGTGGGTGCGTCGAACGCGAGGTCGGGTTTGTCGTCGATGACCTTCAACTGCATGCGGATCAGTCGCTCGATCGCTCGAAGGTCATCGAGCTCGTCGTGATCACAGAACGACAAGGCAATACCGGGGGCACCGGCCCGAGCTGTGCGCCCGATTCGGTGAACGTAGGTCTCGGGAACGTTGGGAATATCGAAGTTAACGACATGTGAGATCTCGTTCACATCGATTCCGCGCGAGGCGATATCGGTTGCAACGAGCACCGGCGTCCCACCTGACTTGAAGCCATCCAGAGCCCGAGTCCGGGCACTCTGGTTCTTGTTCCCGTGGATCGCTCCTGCCTCGACACCCGACCGTCGCAAGATCCTGACCAGCTTGTCGGCACCGTATTTGGTGCGCGTGAAGACCAGCGTGCGCCCCATGCCCTGATGACGAAGCAGACGCTCGAGCAGGATCGGCTTGTTCTTCCTGGCGACCAGATAGACGAATTGGGAAATCGTCTCGACCGTCGATACCTTGGGAGCCGCCTGCACGCAGATCGGACCGCGGAGAATGGAGTCGGCCAGCCTGCAGATCTCCGCGGGCATGGTGGCGGAGAAGAGCAATGTCTGGCGGCGCGACGGCATTTGCTTGACGACTCTTCGGATGTCGCGAATGAAGCCCATGTCGAGCATGCGATCCGCTTCGTCGAGCACCAGTACCTCGATTGCCCGCAGGTTGACGAAACCCTGGTCCATCAGGTCGAGCAGGCGGCCGGGCGTGGCCACCAGCACGTCAATTCCGGCGCGGAGCTCCCGTACCTGGCGAGCCTGGCTGACGCCGCCAAAGATGACAGCGTGCCGAAGAGCCAGGTTGCAGCCATACGCACCGAAGCTCTCGAAGATCTGGGTTGCCAGTTCGCGGGTCGGGCACAGGACGAGGGCCCGAGGCCTGCCACCGCGTGTGAGTTTTCGGGTGCGCTGGTCGTTCTCGGCAGCTGATCTGGCCAATCGATGGAGGATGGGCAGGGCGAAGGCACCGGTCTTCCCCGTGCCCGTCTGGGCACAGCCGAGCACGTCCTTCCCGGCGAGAGCCTCGGGAATGGCCCTTGTTTGGATAGGGGTCGGGGTCGTGTAGCCTTTAGCGGCCACGGCACGAACGATGGGCTCTGCGAGCCGCAGTTCATGGAATCTCATACAGGGTTGTTCTCTGGTTCCGGAGTGTTGGGGCTTCCGGTGTCCTGGAAACCGGACTGTCTCCGGACGCGGGCCGCGTCCTCATAAAGCCACCGGCGTCAAATCTCTCGTCCAGTGGTCCTTATCGTCCACGGAGTCGCAAGGATAGCTGGCCTGGGGCCGGAAGTCCAGAAACCCACCGGATGGTCACTCGACGCGGGTCGGGATACTTTGCTTCACTTATGGACGGCGGGACAGAGCTCTATCACCTTCCTGGCTTCCACGAACCATTCAGCGCTATCAGCCATTTGCTCGGTGCGGTGGCGTTCCTGATCCAGGGGCTCATGCTGCTGGGAAGGGGCCGCGGCGATCGTACGCGGATGGTCTATCTCGGAATCTACGCGGGTGCGTGTGTGCTGCTGATGTCCATGAGCGGCGTCTATCACATGATGGTCCGAGGTGGTGTAGCCCATCGAGTCATGGAGCGCCTCGACCACGCCGCGATCTTCGTTCTCATCGCCGGCACCTTCACGCCAACCCTTGGCATTCTCTTTCGGGGATGGCTCCGCTGGGGGCAGCTCAGCCTGATCTGGACGGCTGCCGTGGTTGGCATCACGCTGAAAACCATCTTCTTCGACAACTTGGTCGAGTGGCTGGGGTTGTCCTTCTACTTCACCCTTGGGTGGTTTGGCAGTGTCTCCGCCGTATTCCTCGTGCGACGCCACGGATTCGTCTTCATCAAACCGCTCCTGTGGGGCGGCATCGCCTACAGCGTCGGCGGCATCGTGGAACTACTGAGATGGCCGACGGTGATTCCTCGCGTCATCGATGCGCACGGCGTCTTCCACGTGGCCGTGCTCACTGGCGCGTTGTTTCATTGGCGTTTCATCTGGCAGTTTGCAACTGGTGAAGTTGCGTGCCGCCCAAGAAGAGCCTATGACCTGCCGTGATCGCACTGCCACCTCGCACCCAGAAGAAGCAGAGAGCGCTCAAATGACCCGATTCCAGCGAAGTGTCTAGGCAGAAGAGGGCCGCGACGTTGCCAAGCATGAGGAGCGTCCGCTGTGCGGTCCGCAGTCTTAGAATGAATGGACCGCAAAGCGGACCCTACAGACCCCGCCCGGCGCGGACGCCACGCGCATGAAAATCAGCTGTCAACCTCAGGGTTGACAGCTGATAGCTGATAGCTTCTTTACTTACCAGCGTTCGCGTCGGCCGCCGCCGCGCGCCTCCCGAGCCTTCGCCTCGTTGACGGTCAGGGTGCGGCCCCCGACCTCGCGGCCGTTGATCTGCTCGATGGCGGTTCGGCCCGAGCTCTCATCGGCCATCTCGACGAACCCGAAGCCACGCGGCCGACCGGTGTCGCGGTCAGTGATGATGTTCACCTTGATGACCTCACCGTGCTCCGCGAACAATCCGCGCAGTTCCTCTTCGGTGGCCTCAAAAGAGAGGTTGCCTACATAAATGTTGAACATGATGTACCCTTACTTTCACCCGAAGAAAACTTGTCCGATCGTCGGATTCGGGTGAAACCAGCGCCGGCCCGCCTGATCGAGCGGCGCCTCGCGCTCCGACCAGCCAGGAATTCAGTGGATGCGCTCACCGCTGGTGGCCATCCGGGCACAAGATAGCGCCCCGGCCTCAAGGCGTCAAGAGGCTAGCCGGGCCCCCAGACGCTGCTGGAGGTCTTCTGGAGGGCCTCTGCTGGCCAATCGGGGTGTCTCTCTCCCGAAATCCTCGTCTGGAGTCGTACAGGCGTGAAACTCCGACCTTGCTACTGAGCAAAGCCGCGTCGAGTATTTCCAGAGCAGCGATGAAGAGATGGGGGGAATTCGGATTCTGCCAGGATCGACGCGGCTGACCACGTCAGAGACAAGCAGCAACAATCGGACGCGGGTGGGTGATCAGGCCGCGCGTCGGTACGTGTGGTGCAGGCCGCCGAGGACTGCCGTGCCCACGACGCGGCAACCGTCTGACGACTCGACGTTCCGCGGACCCGGCGAGTTACCGCCGAGAGACTGATGCGGTCGCGACCGATGGTAATACTCGAAGTACTCACCGAGGAACCGGAGCAGAGGCCGCTCGCTGAACCCGATGAGGTGATCGAGACATTCTCGTCGGATCGATCCGATCAGCCGCTGGGCATATCCGTTGTGCCAGGGAGATCTGGGTGCGGTCAGCATCTCTTCGATGCCCATGCCGCGAAGTCGTTCGCGCACAACGTGCCCGTAGGTGCCGTCGCGGTCGAAGATGAGCAAGCGTGGCGTCTGGCCGTACGGGAACGCCTCGACCAGCTGCTGGGCCGTCCATCGGGCCGTGGGGCTTGTCGTGACGTTGAAGTGCACCATGCAGCGCCGATGAAGGCGGAGGACCACGAAGCAGTAGAGGATCCTGAACGTAACGGTGGGCACGGTGAAGAAGTCGACGGCAGCGATGTCAATGAAATGATTCTGAATGAAGGTCCTCCAGGTATGGGAGCGTGGCTTGGGGTTTTTGATCATGTACTTCTCGACCGTGGACTTGCCGACCTTCAGACCACGCAGCGCGAGCTCATCACAGATCCTGGGTGAACCCCAGAGCGGGTCCTCCCGCGAGATTCGTCGGATCAGTTCCCGGATCTCTGCCCTCACGGACAACCGTCCCGGCCGGCTGGCTCGCGACCTGAAGCGCCAGTAGAGGCGAAAGCCCTGGTGGTGCCAGGTGATGACCGTCTCGGGCTTGACGATGACGAGGGCTGGTCGCCAATCCAGCCAGATGCGAGCGAGCCGGACCCAAGAAGACCCGGTCGCGCGCCTTGAGCCGCGGTCGTCTTGCTGTTGGCTGTAGGACACTCGACTGGTGGCGAAGAGCCAGGTTCTCGGCCAAGAGCTCGGTGTGGGAACGCTGGAGTAGTCCTACGAGGCTGACGAGCAGTTTGAGCATGCACTCAGGCTAGAAACACCGGTCGCGCCGGCGACCAAACGGAAGCCTTTGTACAGTCACGAGTATGGAGTTTTCGGGAGGGACAGGTGCACTCCTTGTCGCGTTGCGCGGTGTAACACCGCGCTGATTCGCGTCTCAGACCGCACCGCCGATGCTCGGCGGGTGTCCCGAACTCCGGGACTCGGCGTTGTTTGGGGTAAGTGGAGCCGATCAGCGGCGGCGAATCGAATTCGCCGCCGCGTACCAGAGCGAGTGTGAGCCCGGAGGGCTCTACGGAGCGCTCATGAAAGTGGAGCCGATCGGGCTCGAACCGACGACCTCTTGCATGCCATAATCCCGCTCACGTAGTCCAAGACGCCCTAACGACGCTAGAACGAGGGTTTGCGTATTGCAAGCTATGCGTTCATAGCGCCGCTTTGCGGGAGTTTGCGTCTGGTTGCGCGGTGTACACCGCGCTAAGGGCGACCTGCGCCGACGCCGCCGGCGACAACACTCCCAACTGGGGCCGAGTGCAAGACCCCGGGGCTCTGTTGGACCGCGCGACTGGGCCCTCC
>JADFKZ010000180.1 GCA_022564665.1 Planctomycetota bacterium
GGGCTACGGTACCTATCAAAAAGGCCGCTTCTCTTTGACGCAACTCCAACTACGGGCACGACCCCCAGCGCGCCAACAGCTCAAGCAGGTCGGGGACCGCGACCACACCATCGTCGTCAAAGTCCGGCGGGCCGCCGGGGTTGGTTCCCCATTGGTCGATAAGCGTCTGGAGATCGGCCAGCTGAACGCCGCCGTTGCCGTCAAGGTCCCAGGGGCATGGCAGGCAGGGGCCGCCGTCACAGGTCAGAACAAGGATGCCGGCACCGAAGTCGCCCCCCCAGCCCCCGACCCGGAGCGTCAGCAGGTCGCCGCAGGTTACGTTCACGGTGACGATCGGTCCCTCGCCAATGCCGCATGCGTCGTCGTTACACCCGGCGAGATCCGCGTCGTCAGGCGGGCAGTTGTGGCCCCAATACAGGGCCATGCGGCCGTCGAAGTTGATATCGCACTGATTGACCGTCAGCGTGCCGTTACAGGTGGCGATGTAGGTGTACCAGATGTCGGCGCCGAAGGCGATTGTTCCGTTTTCGGCTCCGCACGAGGGCGGAAGCCCTGGCTTGCTGTCGGTCGTGTTCACCGTCGAAAAGTGTTTCGTGCCGTCGAAGATCTCCAGCGCCTGGGGGCATTCGTCGTTGATACCGGGGGTGTCGATCGCGGTGACCGTCATGGTGCCGGTGCCGGTCGAGGCGAAAAACCCGCCGACCCGAATGAGGTACTCCACCCCCGCCACCGACAGGAAGACGACCTGCGAGCGGACGGGCGAGGTGCAGGCGGACGAATCGTCGTTGCAGTCCAGGAGCACGGTGGGCGGGCACGTCCCGCCGTCGTAGACCGACAGGTGCGTATCGTAGTCGCTGTCGCAGAGGCTCACGGTCACCTGCTTGACGCTCTGGGCCACATACCGGTACCAGATGTCTTGCCTGGTGGCGCAGTCGCCCGGGCCGTCCGTCGTCGCCCCGATGGTCGAGAAGGGGACGGGGGGGTCACCCTCAACGATCTCGATTGCGTCGATGCAGGTGTTATTCGGCGGCGCTCCGCCCACCCTGCCCCGCCCCCCCCCACGGCCTCCCACGCCGGCGGCGAGGGTGGTGGAGCTGGCCAACGCAAGCCCGGTCGCGATCGCCCATGCAAGGGCACGCGATCCGTGGGTTCCACCGAACATCTTGCTCACCTTGATCATGGCATTGCCTCCTCAATCTGCACTGGTGCGGCCTCCGGCCGCAGCACCGCCTCCCCCAAGAACACATGATCCCGTCTTTCTGGCCCAAACGGGCGCGCGAATTGTTTTTTTTTGCCCTTTCCGAGCTGGAGGGGTCCCAACGCCCCAGCCGCCCCGTTTGAGCAACGCAGGGCGACCCACCGGACCACCGGCTCCCCGAAAATCTATACTTACTCCGAATGCGTCGCCTCGCCCGGCTGACAAATCAACCGCTGCTGGTCTTGAGCCTGCCGATGGCCGCCGCGACGGCGGTGGCGGCAGAGGGACCCACCCAGGGTATCGCCACGGCCGTGCCCGCCTACCGACAGGCCGACATCGTGGCCCTGCTGACCGTCTCCGGACCCATCGACCGCATCACCCTGCGGTCGCTGGAGCGCCGGGTGGCTCTGGCCCGGGCCGAGGGGGCGGAGGCGGTGGTACTCGAAATCAACACCCCCGGCGGCGCGCTGGACGCCACACTCGACATCTGCCATCTCATCAAGACCGAGGCGCCCGGAAACACGGTCGCCTGGATTCGCCCCCAGGCCTACTCCGCCGGCACGATCATCGCCCTGGCCTGCCGCGAGATCGTGACAGCGCCTGGCGCCGTCTTTGGCGATGCGGCCCCGATCAGCCCCTTTCGGCCCATCCCCCTCACCGAGCGCGCCAAGCTCGAATCACCCATCCTCCACGAGGTGATCGACTCCGCCCGGCGAAACCACTACGACGAGAACCTGGTGCAGGCCTTCATCAGCGTCGGCGTGGAGCTATGGCTCATCGAGGATGTCTCGACCGGCGAGCGGATCTTTGTCGACCGCAATGAGTACAAGGTCGCGTTCGGAGATGAGGGGGAACCGCCCGACCAGTTCACGCGCGTCGCCCCTCCCGATCATGTCCAACGCGGGCCTCGAGTCAAACCGTGGTTCCAGGGGCTGATCCCGGTTGACCCACAACCACCCGGCACCGCCCCCGACCCCGCCGAGTTACGGATGCTCATCGAGCTGGAACAGGACCTGCCCCCCTCGCGCCGGCGTCTGGAGGAGGCCGATCGCGGCCGGTTTACCCTCATCAAGCAGGCCATCGCCAACGACCGGCTGCTTGTCGTGGGACCCGCCGAGGCGCTGGACTACGGTCTGGCCACCAGGCTCATCGCCGACGAGGAGCAGCTCAAGGCGTACTTCGGCGCCCAGACCCTGCGGCGGTACGACAGGAGCTGGTCCGAGTTCCTGGTGCGATTCCTCACCCACCCCGCCGTGCGGGTCGTGCTGCTGGTCATCTTTGTGATCTGCCTGCTCATCGAGCTGGCTGCTCCGGGGATGGGTGCCTTCGGCTTGACGGCGGCGGTGGCGCTGCTAATCGTCATCGGGGCGCCGTGGCTGACGGGGATGGCGCAGTGGTGGGAGATCGCGCTGATCATCGCCGGGCTGGGCCTTTTTGCCTTGGAGCTCTTCGTGGTCCCCGGCTTCGGCCTCGCGGGGGTCGCAGGCGCGGGCTGCGTGCTCGTGGGTCTCGTGGGCACGTTCATCACCGCCGACATCCGCTCGCCCGCCGGCCAGCGGGAGCTGCTGCAGGGCCTGGGGGTTACCTGCACCGCCGTCTTCGCCGCCGGTGTGGTCTGCTGGCTGTTGTTTCGGCAGATCGATACCATCCCGGTCCTGGGTCAATTCATCCTCAAGTCCCAGCTCGCCTCGTCGGACGACGAGCCTGCGGCCCAATCTGGCCTGCTGGACGCCTTGCGCGGCAGCCAGCGGCCGCTGGAGCCCGGGGACAAGGGCATGGTTCAAACCGATCTGAGGCCGGCGGGGCGTGCAAACTTCGGCGGCCGGCCAGTGGAGGTCACCTCCGTCACCGGATACATCGACAAGGGCGCGCCGGTCCGTGTCGTCTCGGTTGGGCGATTCGTGATCGAGGTCGAAAAAGCGTAGGAGATACCAGTGAAAGACAATCCCCTTCTATGGGGCTTCATTCTTGCCGGAGCAGCGGTGGGGCTGCTGTGCCTGGAGTTGCTGGTTCCCTCGGGGGGACTGCTGGGGCTCCTGTGCGGCATGGCCGCCATCGGGTCGATCGTCTTCTTCTTTACGCATGACGCGACCTTCGGGTGGGCGGCGCTGCTTCTGTACGTGATCCTGGGGCCGGTCCTGGTCGTCTTCGTGTTCAAGGCATGGTTCCACTCGCCCCTCGCCAGGCAAATGGTCCTCGGCGGCGAAGATGAAACGATGAGAACCCAGGAGGAGAGCGCCAGGGAGTCAGACCTCGCCAGGAAAAGACGCATGGAGCAGGTACGCCGGCTCGTGGGGGCCCAGGGGATGTGCGTGTCCGACCTGCGGCCCGTGGGAGTCGTCAAGATCGACGGGCAGCGTCTGGATGCCATGGCGGAGACGGGGATCATCGATGCGGGCACCCCGGTCGTCGTCACAGACGTCTACGACAACCAGGTCAAGGTCCGCCCACAAAGCGCGTGAGCCGGTCGACGACGCAAAAGAGGTCGGCCGCATGTGGTACCCTACGCCCGGATTACTCATGACCGCCTACTGCAGCCGCCGACAGGGAGTGCTTGAACCATGCTCAACATCTCACGCCTGATTGCCCAGATCGCCCCGGGGGGACCGACGGCGTGGTGGACGTCCCCGGTTCTCATCGGCGGACTGATTGTCGGCGGCATCTTCCTGCTGGTCATCCTGTTCTACGTCGGGCAGTACTTCAGCCTGTGGTTCCAGGCGCTGCTCTCCGGGGCAAGGGTGCGCCTCATTGACCTGATCATGATGCGGTTCCGCAAGGTGCGGCCCCAGGAGATCGTCTTCAACCGCATCAGCGCCAAGAAGGCCGGGATCGACCTGTCGACGGACTATCTCGAGTCGCACTATCTCGCCGGCGGCCGTGTGACCAACGTGGTGCGGGCCATGATCGCCGCGGACAGGGCCAAGATCGACCTGCCCTGGGATCGGGCCACCGCCATCGACCTCGCCGGCCGGGACATCCTCGAGGCGGTGCGGACATCGGTCGACCCCAAGGTGATCGACTGCCCGAATCCGGCCGGAGGGAGGAACACGATCGACGCGGTGGCCAAGGACGGCATCCAGCTCAAGGCCAAGGCGAGGGTGACGGTCCGGGCAAACCTCGCTCGCCTCGTCGGCGGGGCCACCGAGGAGACGATCATCGCGCGCGTCGGCGAGGGCATCGTCTCGGCGATCGGATCCGCCCAGAGCCACAAGGAAGTCCTGGAGAATCCCGACAATATTTCCAAGGCGGTGCTCGCCAAGGGTCTGGATGCCGGGACCGCCTTCGAGATCCTCTCGATCGACATCGCCGATGTGGATGTCGGCATCAACATCGGTGCGAAGCTTCAGGGCGACCAGGCGGAGGCGGACAAGAAGCGGTACCAGGCGGAGGCGGAGAAGCGGCGTGCCATGGCCGTCGCCCAGGAGGCGGAGTTCAAGGCGGAAATCCAAAAGAACCGCGCCCTGGTGGTCCTGGCCGAGGCGGAGGTCCCCAAGGCGATGGCGGAGTCGTTCCGCAAGGGCCACCTCGGGATCATGGACTACTACCGCATGAAGAATGTCGTCGCCGACACCGCCATGCGCGAATCGATCGCCGGCGACCAGACGACGACGGGGGCGTGAGCCCGGATTATTCATGAACGTCGTAGCGAGGGCAACGAGAAGCCTACATGGTCATGAATAATCCAGGCTAGCGCAGTTCGCGTCAAAGCGTAGCGGCCGATTTGATAGGCCGCGTAGCCGCCAGAGCGAGTGTGCGGCCCGCAGCCCGGAGGGCTGCCAAACAAGAGCGAC
>JADFKZ010000059.1 GCA_022564665.1 Planctomycetota bacterium
CGTAGGCCAGAGCCACCTCATCGAGTTCCCCAAATTGGTACTCGACGGGCTTATCGTCAAACTCGATGACGAGTTCCTGAGAGTCGGGGTCAATACGACGGACGTAACCGACATCACCGTTGAAAACCTCCTTGTCGTAGTCGTTGTCGGTCTGCATCACCTTGTCACCGACGCGATAGGTGAAGCCGAAGCGTTCGATGAAAACCTCATCGACGGGCGGGTTCAGCGCCTTCTGGAGCTCGACGTTCAATGACCTGGCGCCGAGGCCACCGCGGTTCATCGGGCACAGCACCTGAACGTCCTTGATGGGGTCGAAGCCGAAGCGTTTGGGCAGACGGTTCTTCACGATCTCGATAATTTTGGAAACGCCGTCCTCTGGGTCGCGGGCCTCGACGAAATAGAAGTCCGTCTTGTCGCTTCTCGTGACATCCAGGTTGGGCATGTAGCCGGCGTTCACCTTGTGGGCATTGGTGACGATCTGGCTCTCCGCCGCCTGCCTGAAAATCTCGGTCAGGCGCGCCACAGGTACGGCGCCGGAATCAATGATGTCGGCGAGAACCTGCCCCGGCCCCACCGAGGGAAGCTGATCCACGTCGCCGACCACCATGAGGGCCGCCCTGTCTGGTAACGCTTTCACCAAGGCAGCCATCAACGGCACGTCCACCATGGATGTCTCATCGACGATGAGCAGGTCGCATTCGAGAGGATTGTCGACGCCTCGTTTGAATCCTCCATGCCTGGGGTCCACCTCCAAGAGGCGGTGGATGGTCTTCGCCTCCATCCCGGTGCTTTCCGACAGACGTTTGGCTGCCCGTCCTGTCGGGGCAGCGAGAGCCACCGAGACGCCTTTCACGACCAAGATGCGGAGGATGGCGTTCACGAGGGTCGTCTTGCCGACACCGGGTCCGCCGGTGATCACCATGACCTTTGACGATACCGCCATCTTGACGGCCTCCCGCTGGCTCTCAGCCAGGGTGACGCCGAGTTTCCGCTCCACCCACGGTATGGCTTTCTCAAAGTCAATTTCGGGCCAAGATGGTTGGCCTGTCGCCAACGCCTTTAGTCGTTCGGCGACGACCCTCTCCGCGTTCCATAGGTGACCGAGGAAGATGCAGCGTCTCTCGCCGATGGTGTCGGCGACCACAGTTTCATCCTGGAGTTCCTGTTGAAGGGCATCTCGAAGAATGTCGGGGGGTATCTCCAGGAGTTTCTCTGCCATCGGCATGAGATCGTCCTCGGGCAGCCCGCAATGCCCCTCCGACACGGCTTCGGTCAGGGTGTATGAAATCCCTGCTCTCGCCCTGATCATGGCTGTCTTCTCGATGCCGAGTTTTTCGGCAATTTGGTCAGCCGTCAGGAACCCAATGCCCTTGATGTCCCGCGCAAGGCGGTATGGGTTCTCGCTGACCAGTGGGATCGCGTCAGCGCCGTATGTCTTGTAGATACGGACAGCTCTGGACGTGCCGACACCGTGGGACTGGAGAAACACCATGATCTCGCGGATGGCTTTCTGATCGGCCCAGCCGGAGGTGATTCTCTCGACCCGCTTGGGGCCGATGCCGTTGAGTTCCCTCAATCGCTCGGGGGCGCTCTCGATGACATCGAATACGTCCTCGCCGAAAGCCTTGACCAGCTTCCTCGCGAAGTGGGGACCGATCCCCTTGATCATGCCGCTGCCGAGATACTTCTCGATGCCTTCGATGGAACTGGGTGGCATCACCTTCAAGAAGGTCGTCCTGAACTGAATGCCGTGGTCTCGGTGATTATCCCACCGACCGCTACATTGGATGAATTCTCCCGGCTGGATCGATGATCCGACTACAGCCTCCTCCGCCGGCGGGACCGACGCCGCCCCGGCGTTCACGTCCGCCAGGTAGTCGTGTGAGATATGCGGTGTTCCCGTAAACAGACGAACCGCCGCGTAGAGGTAGATCACCACCACGACTCCCAACAGGAGCCCAACCCCTTGGACGCTCCGCACCCACGCCCGCCATGCGAGCGGTCGCTGTCGGCGCTTGGCTCGCCGGATCAACCTGGCGGTAAGCTCCGGAGACCCGAAGTCCGACACGAGCGTCTGGGCACTCCGTCCGGCGGCAAGGCCATCGCTAAAATGCGCGATGAGCTCGTCGGCAACGTCTGCATTCTCCGAACGCCAAAGACGTGTCCTCTTGACGACGTCGAGCACGGTGGCACAGAGCACCTGGGGGAGCTCGGCCTCAGCGACCAGACGCTTGGCAACCGGCCGCGGGTGCGCCCGCTTGAACCGTGGCATCGGAACCGGCGTCCGGGCGAGACGACGCAGCCGCGCGAGGGTGCCGGTGGGCTCTGGGCTCACATCGCCGCCTCCCGCGTCGCGCGCGGGCCGGGCACCACCCCGATTGCAGCCATCGCCTTGACCAGGGCTCGCCACTGTCGGGTCTCGGCGGCAAGACGCGTGGTCCCCTTGCGGGTGAGCGCGTAGTACTTGCGTTGGCGGCCGCTTGCGGCCTGACGGCGGCGGCTGACGATCAGCCCCTTGGCCTGGAGGTTGTAGAGCATCGGGTAGAGCGTGGACTGTCCCATGGCCAGCACCCCGTCCGTGGAGCTGGCGAGGGCGTCGACGAGCTCATACCCGTACATCTCCCGCCGCTGGAGAAGCTTCAGGACAGCCACCGGCCCCGCTCCCCGCATGAGCTCCCGTTCAACCCGTATGAGCGGTTTCGGCTTTGATTTGGTCTTCATACTATGTGTACCATAGTATGCGATACGACCAGACCCGTCAAGCCGCAGTTGACTCGAAACAGCTTCTAAGGTGAGGCGTCTGAGTCGCGGCTGAGGGTGATCATGCAGTTGGCCGACCGCGACCACCTTCTGAGAAAGTCGTCGCGGCCGACGACGTGGTGGCGGGCGTGGGGAGCGGCCAGCAGCACCCGCGAGCCGTCTCCGGCCACACCGCTGACCACCGCCCAATGCATCACCCGGGGAAACGCAAGACGCGAGGTGAGTGTCCGGATCTCATACGCGGCGTCGATCATGACCAGGATCGGGCGACCCGCTTCGACGTCATGAGCGAGCAACTCGATCGACCCGTGGGCGATCTTCGCCACGCATCCCCGGCCGCGGGCGACCAGCAGCAGATCGACGGGCGTCGCACCGAGATCGTGCCAGGGGAGCTCATCGGCCACGGTCGCGGCGTCGAGGCCGGGGTCGACATGGGCCAGCACCGTCGCCAGCGCCTGGGCGCCGCACCCGTCGGGCCCACGGACCTCCGGCACGCGCAGACCCGCGATCAGCTCGATGTCGGCGTCCAGACGCAGCTGCTCTTCCGGGACGCTTCGAGCAAGGGGCGAGTGGCATCCTGCGCTACAGGCCACGACCCAGACGGCCAACACCCACGCGGCGGTCGGCACTCGCAGCATCCCGGACCCCATCTTGCGTACCCCTGCGCCGGGCTTTCGTGTCTTGGCAGCTGACGCACTGCTTCTCAATGCCCGTACGCGATCACGGTGGAAAACGTGCTGGTGTGGTTCAGTTTATCACGAGGCTTCCGTTCCCCGCGACCGCCAAAGTAACCAGCCCGCCGAATAGGAGCAGTCCAATCACGATGCTCCAGGCCACGCGGTCGGAGCCTCCCGCCGTCTGCATCATCAGCGGGTACGCCAGCAGAACCTCCAGATCCGCTGGCGTGAGTCGGCTCGCCGCCTCCTGCGCTTCATCGTGCGACCGGCCAAGAGCAACGAGCCTCGCGGCGATCTCGTGTCGGCCGGCGGCCAGCTCCTTGTCGCCCGCACCATGGTCGGGCTTTTCCGCGGCCGTGTTGGGCGAGGGGGCCGGCGGAGCGGTGGACGGCGGCGGCGTACGACCGCCGTCATCGTGGTGTGTGTCGGCGGCCAACACGGGCTGCGTCGTAACCACCACGGCAAGCATCACGGCAAGAATGGGCGCCAGACGGGTCTTCATCGGAGGGCTCCTTACGACTCTCTGGGGGTCTGGGGGTGAGGGGGATCCCGCCCGCTGGGCTCGAAGCCCGCAACGAGCTTGCCCATGCGCCAGACACGCACCGCGCCGTCGGACTGACTGACGGTGAACGCGATCGACTTGGTGTTGGCGGTGATGCCGGCCGCGGCGGCGTGACGGGCACCGAGCCCGGAGGGCAGCCCTTGGGAAATACCGACCTTCAGTCGGGCCCCGGCGGTCTCGATCACGCCGTTGCCCCGGATGATGAACGCCCCGTCCAACGCGCTGTACTCCTTTACGGTCTCTGTCATCTGTGCGTCCAGGAGGTTGCGCTGTTTCTCATGATAGCCCTTGAACGGGTTGAGGATCATCTGCTCGGAATGCTCCAGCACGTGCCTGGCATCACCGACGACGAGCAACGCGCCGACGCGGTTCCCCTCGCGGCCGTGCTGGCCGAGGTCCAGGGCCAGGCTCAGAACGCGATGAAAGACGGCCCGCTTGATGTGCTCGTCGATCGATGGCTGGTCCGTGGTGTCGAACAACTCGTACTCCGCGCCGATGTTCATCACCACCACGGAGTCGATCAGGGATCGATAGGGCCCGGTCAGAAAGACGACGGTGTCGCCGAGATCGATGATCCGGTTGGAAAGCGCGATGATCGCGGCCAGCTTGACCTGGCCGAAGCGGTCGAGGGTGACGTTGGGCACGGTGATGGTCGTCGAGTTGGACTCGGCGAGCTTCTTGGTGCGTTGCAGGTCCTGCTTGTCTCGGACGACCAGGATGGTGCGGGGCGGCACGGCCTCCAGCTCGGGCAACGCGTCGACGTAGACCACGATCGCCCGCGCATTGCCGGTCTGGGCGAGCATGGTGGCCGACTCCAAGAGCAGCCGGGACACACGAGCCGGATCGTCCATGGCGGTAGGATACGCCTGTCAATGGCCTTGCAGGAGGGCATGACGATGGACGTGTTCATGGCTGTGGTTGTGGCGGCGGCGGCGGCGAGACTTCAGGGCCTCGGGGGGCTCGAGCCCCAGCGGCTCTACAACGGCGTCGCCCGGCCGGTGATGATCGGCGTCCCGACGCCTTCCGGTACCGGGGAGATGACACTCGCCCTGATGGATTTCAAGGGCAACCCGCTTGCACCACCGGCGGCTGTTCGTCCCGGGCTCGTGGACGTCGCCGCGTTGGTCCCGGAGATCTGGCGGATCCCTCGTGCCTGCTTTTTGCAGTTGCTCGTTGCCGATCGGCCGGCCGGGTCGGCCCTGGTTCTTCAGCCCATGCGCTCGCGGCTGGTGCCGATCGCCGAAGAAGCCGTCAACCCAAGCGGCATGCGCTACACGAAAATCGTGGGCTGGAAGAGCGAGTTCGCCCAAGAGACCGAGCCGATCCCGCCCCCTGAACCGGACGACGGCAAGCACGCTGAGGAGGTTGACGGGCAACCGCAGGTTTCCCCGCCAACGGGCGATGTCGCGATGCAGCGCCGTCTCTTGAGCGGGCTGCGGATCTACCCGGAACGCGACGTCGTGTTGCACACTTCCAAGGGCGACATACGCCTGGCAATGCGTCCGGACCACGCGCCCAACACGGTGTGGAACTTTCTGAATCTGGGCCAGGGGGGGTTCTACCGCGACGTGATCTTCCACCGCGTCGTTCCCTTCACCCGGGCGGGCGATCCCTTTGTCATCCAGGCGGGCGACCCAACCGGCACGGGCACCGGCGGCCCCGGCTTCTGGCTTCCCATCGAGCCCAGCAGGCTGCCACACGACTTCGGCGTGATCTCCATGGCACGCGATATGCCGCCCGACTCGGCGGGAAGCCAATTCTTCATCTGCTTGTCGCGCCGGGGCACGGCCAGGCTTGATGGCCACTATTGCGCCTTCGGCTATGCCGTTGAGGGCGCCGAGGTGATCCGCGCCATCGCCGCGGTGGAGCTGACGGCGGTGGCGTCGCAACGGCCGGCTCACCCGCCGGTGATCGAAGCTGTCCAGCTCGTTGCCGCGCCGCCGCGAACGCCCGGGCAGGGCCGGCCCGATCGACCGGTCGCCGAGGCGATAAATCCCGCCGAGACGCAACCTCAGCGGGTGCCGAGGTAGAAAGCTCCCTACGGTCGCAGGATTGTCCGCTCGCGCGGGATCTGAAAGGCCGTCGGCAGCAGATAGCTGCGACGCTGGAAGCGATAGATCCGCCCGCTGACAAGCAGCGGCGCCTCGCGACCGGCGCGCTCGGCGTACGCCTCGATACGTTGAAGGAGCAGACAGGGCAAAAGGACAAGCGGTGGGTCGGCCAGGCCGTTCGCGTCCGCCTCAAAGACGAATGTCCACGCGCCCCCACTCTCGTGGACCATCCAACCGCGTCGCCACAAGAGGAGGGTTCCTTCGGCGGTCGTGTCCAGTGCCTCCGGACCTCCGCTGGCCGTCCTGGGCGAACGTGGCACCGGACCCACCCGGCGTTTCAGGTCACTCAGGATGTCGTCGACGGTGTCGCCGGCAGGGCCGCCGTCCGTCGGCTGCGTCGTGGTGTGCTGCTTGACCTGGCGGCTTGGAATGTAGCCGGTCAGACGAGGCGCGTGTGTGGGCAGGAGGTAGTTGCGGCCGTGGTAGACGAAAACCTTCCCCGTCAGGTCGAAGACGAACTCCCTGGAGGGCATCGACTCGACGAGCCTGAGCATGTTGGCAAGCATCGTTGAGGGAACAAGCGGCATCTCGTAGGGGTCCATCCCCGGCTCCTGGGCCACACGGAAATGCCACCAGTCGGTCGCTTCATTGCGGGTGACGGTGCCCTTGATCTGCCGGAGGATGGTCCCTTCACCTACAGGCGGGCCGTTGCGCGGCGCGACTCCCTTGCCGGGGATGCCGCCGGGGATGGGCGGAGCAGGCGCGACATCCGGCCGTGTGTCGCCCACCGTCGGCGCCATGGAGGAGGGCGGTTGGGCGGGTCGTGTCGAGGGGCGGGTTGTGGGGGGGGTTGTGGGGGGGGCGGCGGGGGCGGACCCGCCGATCACCATCACCAGAGCGGCCACCAGGCCAAGCCAGGCTGTCATCCGGCCTGCACCTCCCGGGCGTGGGGGCGACAGCGAGAACCGTCCTGGGTGAATGGTCATGAGCCCTCGTGGATCCCGAATCGGCTTTCGTGTGGCCCCGGCATCAGCCCAAACACAAAAGCAGACCCCGGCGGGGCAATGCCTTGACCGTTGTGAGCCCTCTGGGGATTTCAAGGGACGGCCAGGGGCCGTCCGATGGGGATGGTTGATGGGTAAGGGTAAGCGATGCCGGCATGCCGTTGGATTGTGGGCGCTTGTGGTGGCCGCCGGGGGCTGCTCGGGCGTATCGAATCCCTGGGTTTTTGACGCACCGCCCGCCATCGGGGCGGATGAGGTCCTCATCTCCGCAAGGCCCGGTGGGACCGTCATCAAGATTGCGACCTTCGGTGACCCGGCGGTCGCGGCCGTCAAGTGGCGGAATGATGTGGGGTCGGGCATGAGTGAGTACCTGCGGCGGGCGCTTCTCAACGAAACCGATTTCAACGTCCTCATCGAACCGGCCCGAGCCGGTCGAGCCGCCAACGGCCCGACGTCTTCGGAAGCGGACTACATCGTCACCGGAAAGGTCACTGACTTCAATCACACCTCGCTGCTTTCCAGGAAGGTCGCGCGGTGGGGTTTACTCCGCCGGCGGAGCGAGGCGGTGGTGGCCATCGAGTTTCGCGTGGTCGATGCCCACAGCGGGCGTGTGGTCGCAGCAGATCACATCTACGGGACCGCCTCCGCCAGCAGGAGGCCCCCCCGAAAGCTCTACAACGGTCTGGACTTCCAGGCCTACCTTTTCTGGAGCACGCCGCTTGGCAGGGCCAGTCGCCAGGCGCTGGGCCGCGTCGTCCATCGAATCCGCCAGATCGTTCCCTCACACTCCGGTGAGTCGAGGATCATCGCGATCGAGGGTCTGCGGAAGGTCACCTTGGTCGGCGGCCGAGCCACCGGGTTTGCCAGCGGGCAGGAGTACCTCCTGTACATGTCGCCCCCCGGGACGCGCAAGAGATCCGGCCCCGTGTATGACGCCGAGATGGGCAGACCCCTTTTGGTGAGGATCAGCCGCGTCCGAAAGAACTCATCGACGGGGTGGCTGCTCGGTCAGCCGCCCGCCGGCGTTGATCTGCGGGGCGCCGTGCTCGTGCGGCAGACGCCGGACGGCTCGGAGAAGGCCGCAACCGTCGACGACTCCACGGCGCTGGCACGAGGAAAATCCGCCAGCGACGGCTGACCGGGACGCCGCGCCGGCGGGATCAGTGCGGAGCCGCCCGGACTATGGCGGGCCGCTCATCGGCGGCGTATTCTTGAGTCTGCGGCCGAGTACCCAAGTGGACAAAGGGGACGGATTGCAAATCCGTTATTCGTGGGTTCGAATCCCACCTCGGCCTTGCGGGGCGACGGGGTAGTGTAATGCGCACCTCCCACACCCCCCAGGGGCCGCCCAGTGGTACGCCGGGCCGATTCTGGCCGAATGCGTCGGATTCTGGTAAAGAAGGTGTTTCCACCGGGCCGGATTGGGCGTACCTTTTGGTGCTGGAAACGGAGAAGCTCGGACCCCCGGGGGGCGGTTACCAGCGGGTGGTGGCCGGAGACGGGCGGCAATTCACCCAAACCCCTAAGGGGGAAGAGAAGCACGGAATGAATATACGAGTGTTCCTTACCGTGGCCGGTCTCGCCGGGACCGTCGCCGGCATCGGTCAAATGCAGGTGGCTGCCGAGTCCCGTCGCGGCGGTGCTCCCCTGGGCGGCGTTCCGGACGTCGCGGTGAGCCGGGTCGGCCTGGGTTCGAGCGGAAACGGGACTGATAGCTTTGCCTATTACGGATCGTTCGGCGGCATCAGGGCCTTTGCCATGGCCTCCACATCATGCAACGTCGGCACGGCCGTGGCGGAGTGGATCAACAGCCATTCGGGCGCGAGCGCCGGCAAACATCCGGTCATTGCTCAGAACATGTATCGTCTTCTGGACGGACGTTTCGAGCAGATCGGCATGAGCTGGCTCAAACATAGCTTTTGCGCAGTCAGCGAGCCGACCTGCGGTGTCTGCCAGGCCACCAACTGCAGCACGCTGGGCATCGGTTGTGCCGATACCTATTCGGCGAGCCTCAACGGCAATCAGGGCAGCCTCGGCCCGCGTTCGGAGATCAACCCTTGGCCTGCCGTGGGAGTCGCCACCCATACCACTTACTCGGCGCCGACCGGCAACGCCACCATCAGCGGTCGGCTGCAGATCCGCGACGTGGATATCAACGCCGGCGGGCAGAATTTCGCCGAGATACAGTACGTTACTCACGACGAGCCATTCGCCCTCCGCCACAACAACGCTTCGTGGCGTGAGGTCAATCTCTCCCTCACCCTCATAACCGGTGTCGGCGCCGGCCAGGCCTCAGTGATTCGGGAACCGGTGCTCACGGCCTGGGCGCTGAATGACCCTGGAGCGTTGTTTCTCAAGATCGATGTCCCGGACGACGGCCGCCTCTATCTCGGCTACAAGGCCACTGACCTGGGCGGGGGCATGTGGCATTACGAATACGCCCTGCAGAACCTGAACTCCGATCGGGCCGCGCGGCTGTTCTCGCTGCCGATTGCCGCCGGCGTGACCGTCACCAACACCGGGTTCCATGACGTGGACTACCACTCCGGTGAACCGTATGACGGCACCGACTGGCCGGTCGCCGTCGGAGGCGGCCTGGTGGAGTGGTCCACCCAGACGGAGTCAGTCAACCCCAACGCCAACGCGGTGCGTTGGGGTTCGCTTTACAATTTTCGGTTCGATGCGGACCGGCCCCCGGTGAATGTCTCCGCCACGATCGGCCTGTTCACATCCGGTACGCCGACGGACTTGACGGTGCAAATACTCGGCCCGTCGGCTTCCGCCGCGTGCCCCTGGGACCTCGATGGCGACGGCGCCGTCGCCGTCCCCGATCTGCTTTTTGTGCTGGCAAATTGGGGGGCGCCGTACGATGTCCCCGACCTGCTCGCTCTCCTGAACGACTGGGGAGCCTGCCCGTAGCGGCGAACAGGGCTCTCGGCTTTTTCCCAAAAGAAGATCGCGCCGCCAACGCCCTGCGGGCGTACATTTTGTACGTCTGGAGACCGCGTTTGCCGTGGTCTTGGGCGGCGAGGGAAGACACGGTGGTGAACACGAAGGCGATCCTGATCCTGACCGGCCTGGCCGGGGCACCGGTCCTGGTCGGTCAGCTTGGTCGTGACGCCGCGCCGCCGGGCGGAGGGGCAGCGGGCGGGGAGTGCGCCGACCCGAACGCGGGCCCCGACGTGATCGTCGGCGACCTCATTGGGATCATGAACTGGGGATCCGATCTGGGCATCACCGGGTACTCCATCGGCACCATTGCGTGCAACGTGGGCACCGAGAACCTGCTGTGGGAGCCCGACGGCACCAGCCACCCGCTCATCGCCCAGAACATGTATCGCCTCAAGGACGGGCGGTTCGAGCAGATCGGAATGAGCTGGCTGAAGCACACCTTTGCCGCGTTTGCCCAGAACCTTTGCTGCTCATGCAACGGCGATAGCGGGTTCGTGCTTGGCGTCGGCTGCTCAGATCCGTATTTTTCGAACCTCAACGGTGATCAGGACGGGTTTCAAAGCGGCTTTTGCCCCCTTTCCCCAGTCTGTGGGGGCCTCGGACCGCGGTCCGAGGTCAATGCGTCCACGGGGTTCTTCCTGTGGCCCTACAGGAGCGCCGGCCTCAGCGGCGCTGCTACCTTCAAGCGGATTCAGGTGAAGGTGGGCGATCTGGACCCCGCGCTGAACCCCGGCTCGCGGTACTACGCCGAGGGCCAGTTTGTGGCGGCCGACGATGCGGCGGCGGGCAACCACCATAACAACGCCTCCTACCGTTGGTTTATCGTGAGGGGTTTCAACGAGAGCAAGAGCGGGTGGGACCTCTTTTTTACCTCCATCACGCACCGCCGTCAGCCGGCGATTATGGCCTGGAAGGCGATCGACCCCGGTGTCGTCATCGAGACGGTCGATGACCGCAACAACGGCTGGTTTAATCTCGGCTACCGGGTCACGGACAACGGCGATGGCACCTGGCACTACGAGTATGCCCTGCACAACCTCGACTCGGACCGGTCGGCGCGCTCCTTCAGCATTCCCGTCCCGAAGAAGGTGATGGTGACCGGGGTCGGCTTCCACGACGTGGACTACCACTCCGGAGAGCCCTACACCAACGAGGATTGGACCCCTGAGCATGCCGGCGGCGCCGTGGCCTGGTCCACGGGCGCCTTCGCCGACAACCCGAATCACAACGCCCTGCGGTGGGGGACGCTCTACAACTTCCGCTTCGACGCGGATTCTCCGCCGGTGCGTGTCACCGCGACGATCGGCCTTTTCAAGCGGGGCACGCCGCCGGCGGTTTCCGTTGCGACGCTCGGTCCCTCCAATCCGCTGTGCCCCTGGGACCTCAACGGCAACGGCGCGATCGATGTCCCTGATCTGCTGGCTCTGCTGGCGATCTGGGGAACCGCCCCGGGAGGGCCGCCCGACTTCGATGGCGACGGCGAGGTCGGGATTGCCGACCTGTGCAGTCTGGTGGCCAACTGGGGGTCCTGCCCGGGCTAGTCGGTCAGGTCGTCCGGGGAGTGCTTCCAGGTGGCTGTGACGGAATCCCGATCGCATCGGGACGACGCCACGGTCGGTCTGCTCACAAGAAGACCGGGGCTTCGCTTCGCTCAGCCCCAGCCACCCAGAGATTGCCGACTCCTGAACCCTGAGCCCTCCTCTTTTCTCCGCGTCCTGGGCGTCTCTGCGGTGAATCATTCGCCCTAGCGGAGTCGGCGTCGGATGTGAAAGCTGATCTGATCCACGATCAGGACGAGCAGCATCGTCACGATGACCAGGGTGGCCACGCTCTGATAATCGATGGCGCGGCGGTAGTTCTCGATCCACAGTCCGAGCCCGGCCACGCCGACGAACCCCAGCACAGCTGACTCGCGGATGTTCATATCCAGCCGAAAGAGCGTCAGCGAAAAGATCTGCGCCGAGACCTGCGGCCAGATCGCGTAGCGGACCTTCTGCAGCCAGTTGGCCCCCGCGCTGTCCATCGCCTCCCACACGCCGGGGTCGACTTCTTCACACGCCTCGGCAAAGAGCTTGCCGAGCATTCCGATCGAGTGAATGGAGATGGCCAGCATACCGGGTAATGCGCCAAGCCCCACCGCGACGAAGAACAACATCGCCAGCAGTATGACGGGAATCGAACGCAGGAGCGCCAGGGCGATCTTGATCGGATGGTGGACCCAGTGCGGCGTCAGGTTCTCGGCGCCGAGGAACCCCAGGATCAAGGCCCCGACCATGCCCCCCGCGGTCCCCAGCAGGGAGATCTGGAGCGTAATCGCCACCATTGCCCCAGCGATTCGAAGGGGGGGATCGAAGGGTCGCTTCTGGCTCAAACTCCAGCTCAGGTCGGGCGGGAACATGCGACCGAGGAAGTCCGCCATGAGGCGGGGCGCGTCGGTGAGGTTGATAAGGCTCTCCTCCATCATCCCGAGCCAGGACCAGACGAGAAGCGCGATGATGAGGACCCCGATGCCGGTCCTAAGCTGTGCGCGTACGGCCCGTCCCGGGGCGGGAGGTGGTACCATCGAGAGAGATGACGTCGCTGCCACGGTAGAGCTCCTTCAGACCGACCTCCGTCAGCGAGGCGGGATCACAATCCAACACGACGCGCCCCTGCCGCAGGCCGATGATCCGATGAGCGAAGCGACGGGCCAGTTGGGGTTGGTGGAGGCTCATCACCAGGGTCGCCTGGTGATGGGTCTGCACATCGGTGAGCAGCGCTAGCAGATCCTCCGCCCAGGCGGGATCCACGCTGGAGACCGGCTCGTCGGCGAGAATGATCACCGGCTGCTGGGCCACCGCTCGGGCGACGGCCACCCGCTGCTGCTCGCCGCCAGAGAGGGTGTCGCCACGCTGGTGTACCTGCGGCCGGAGGCCCACCTCACAGATCGCCGACCACGCTTGGCGGCGATCCTCCACCGAGAACCAGCCGACCAACGATCCCAAGCGGCCCCAAAAGCGAGCCTGCCCCAGCCGTCCGCACAGGACGTTCTGGAGGACGGTCAGCCTGCGGGCCAGGTGAAACTGCTGGTAGATCACCCCGACCTTCCGGTGGACTCTCATGCGGTCGCGGCGGCCGGCGGTGGCGAGGTTGACCCCCATCACCTCGACCTTTCCGTGGACGGGACGGACATATCCCTTGATCGTTCTCAGGAGCGTGCTCTTGCCGGCACCGCTTGGCCCGATGATCGCGACGCACTCGCCGCGTTTGATCGAAAGCTGCTCGATCGTCAGGGCCGGCGGCTGGCGGCCGTATTGAACTTCGAGATACTCGATCCTGATCATGCAAGAATTACGGCGAGGGTTGGGCGGCGAAGAGCTCGGGTTTCTTGATGAACCCGTAGCGGGCGGCGATCCTTGCGACTCCGGTGAAGTCGGAGAGTTTCGCTTCTACGAATCCCTGAACGCCGTAGAGCTTTTGAAGTAGCTCCTTGTCGGCGGGCACCTGCGGGTCAAGCGCCTGCAGCGCCTGCTTGATGCGTGCACTGACCTGTGCGGGGAGCCCCTTGCGGACCATGAGCAGGTGGGAGGGGCTGTCGACCGACCGGGCGATGACGGTGACCTGGTCTCGCTCATCCGGCCGCAGCAGCAGGTAGGAAAACTGGCTCACGCCCGCTGCGTCCACGACCTCGTTCAGCACAGCGCGTACCGCCTGCTCGTCGCCGCCGGCGAAGTAGACATTCTTGAAGAAATCTCCTTTCAGCCTGCTCCCGGGAATCAGCCCCTGCTGCACGAAGATGTCGCGGGGCAGCAGGTGGCCGGACATGTCAACCTGATCGGCGAAGGCGATTGTCTTTCCTCGCAGGTCCTGGGGTTTCTTGATGCCACTATCCCGACGGACCCAGATACACGAGTAGTAGGTGGGCTTGCCGGTCGAGTAGATCTCCAGCAGAAGGGGGCGGGCCCCAATCTGCTCGTGGGCCATCATGAACGCCAGCGGATCGACGAATGCCGCGTCCGCCTTCTCGCTCCGCATGGCCTCGATCGAGGACCCATAGTCCGACGTCACGAACGCCTTGATGCGGAGGCCGACGTAGGGCTCCAGGTACTCGGCAATCGCCGCGCTGTCCGTGGCCACCTGTTGCGGGTTGGCATAGGAGATGAAGGCGATCGCCAGCGGCCGCGCGTTGCTGTCGACGGTCATCTGCGGCGGCTTGTCCGGTCGCCGGTGGGCGGTTTGCGCCTCGGCGACGGTGACCGGCATGCTCAGGGTCGCCAACAGCAGGCCGATCAGCGATCGACGCCTATCGACAGAGCCGGGAACGCCGGCAAGTCGGTGAAACTGTCGGATCGTGTTCATCTGGAGTGGAGCCCTTTCTCAGATCAGGACATCCCTGTACCTGGCGTAGGTGCGTCGGTATTCGCGAACCAGCTCGTCCGCTCTCCGGTGGTCGCCGGCGACGATTGCGGCGTACGCCTCGTCCATCATGATCGCCATGCGTTCCAGGACCGGCATGTGGGTCCAGTCCTGGAGGTCCCATTTGTGCGCTCGGATCTCATAGGCGACGGTCAGAAACGTGATCCCCGCCAGCTGGGGCTTCTGCTTTTGAATGAGCAGCTCGTAGGTCGCGAGGAAGAAGCTGAACTCCTCCAGCTCCGCCTCGAGGGTAAAGACCGTCTCTTCATATGGCTCGGCACCGTCACCGACCGTCTGAAGATAGGTGGCCAGGTCGCCCAGCTCCCCTTCGGTCAGGTCCAGCCGGAAGGAGTCGTTGAACCACTCGCTGACGGCGCGGAGCGTGGGCTGGCTGCCATCGTGGAAGTACGGCGCCGTGTGCCGGATACCCAGGAGCGTCGGAGTGGCCAGGGCTCGATCGCGGGAGAAGGGTTCGGTGCCCGCAACGGTGCCGATGTCGTGCCTCTTGTGATCAACGAAGTTTGCCGAAGGAATGTGGCAGGTCGCGCAGCTCATGCCCCCCATTTGCTCAAAGGGGCGGTTGAAGACCTGCTCACCGCGTCGGGCGGAGGGGAGGCCTGCTTCGGTGAGCGTGCCGTCGGCCTCGAGAAAGGGGTTGGGCAGGAAGTCGAACTCGAGCATGTAGGCCAGCAGCCCGTCCAGAAGCATGGGATCGGGCTCGGGCCCGTTGAACTCGTTGACGATCACGTTGCGGACGAACTCGCTAAGCGACTCGAATCTCCCGTTGCGGCCGTAGGGCGCGGTGAATCGGATCCCCCGCAGGTCGGGGATGTCCAGGGGATCGAAGTAGCCGTTGTTGGCGTGGGGGGCGAAGAAGCTGTTGGAGACATCCATGCCACCGGGCCGGCGAGAGAGGCCGGGGATGAAGAAGTTGGGGTTGGTGATGCTCTTGTTGTGGCATGTGTTGCAGCTGATCCCGAGTGCGCGTGCAGGATTGCCGAAGATGAAGCTCGAGTCGAACGCCATGTCACCCAGGGCGATCAGCACCGTTTCGCGTTCGTCCACACCGCGAGCGACCATGTTCAGAATCTGCCGCGGTCGCGGAAGCTGCTTGTTGATGTTGTGGCCGGGGGGCAGCTTGGGCGGGAGCGTGGCGGAGGCGTCGAAGGTCGGGCTCCGGGCGGGCCAAGGTGCCAGCTTCCGCCCGGCAAGCGGCTGGAACCCCGCCCCGAAGTTGGAGTTCATGTACGAGGCGATCCGGCCCGCCGCCTCCCGGAAACGTCGGCGGTCGACATCGACCGCGCCCCGTCCCAGCAACCCGGCCGCGCCCAGCGCGCTTGACATCTCCAGCCACTGCCGACCGAGATGCTGAAACCCGCGCGGGTCCGTGATCCGCAGCGTGTCATCGAATGCTCCGAAGATCCCCTGCGTTTCCCGCATCACCAGCCGGACCGGCTCCCGGCTGCCGAGGTCTTGGCCGGTGAGGGCGAGCTTCTGCTGGGCGATCTCGTTGACGGCTCTGGTCAAGAGCCCAAAGACCAGCGCCGCCGCCTCTCGGCGTGGCAATCGCGATTCGCCCGTGGCCAGGTGGCCGGCCGTGGTTGCCCGTGCGATCAACCGCCGGGCATCCGCCTCAAACTTCTGGGCGGCCTCGGGGTCGGACCCCCGCCAGTAGTCGGTGATGGCCGCCACGTCGGGGCCGACCTGCTCCCAGTTGACGGGGTTGAGGTTCAGGATGAACGTCGCCCGCCGGTACGCCTCGGCAACCTGGTGGAGCTTCTCCGGCGGCACGACGTGGCCGCGGGCCGGCCCGACGACGAGGGCCAGGCAGGCGATGGCGACGGCGGAGCCTCCTGTTTCGATCAGAGATTGCTTGTGGCTCATGGCTGACCTCCGGTCGCCAGGGGGGTGTTGAGGAACTGGGCCATCCGGCTGAGCGTCTCGCCTCCGACATGGTGTTCGATGCCCTCGGCATCCCGGCCCGCCTCGGGGTCGGGGACGCCCAGGGCGAGCAGAAAGCTGTAGACGATCTCGTGCCGCCGGCGGCTCTGTGCCGCCAGACGCTCACCCTCAGCGGTCAGGCGAATGGGCCGGTAGGGCCTGGTCTCGACGAGCCGGGCCTCGAGCAGCCGGGTCACGATCCGGCTCACCGTGACGTGGCTGACGCCCATGAGCCCAGCGAGATCCTTCACCCGGCATTCGCCCCGGCGGTGCACGATGTCCGAGACCGCCTCCACATAGTCCTCGGTGGTCTCCACGGCATGGTCCGCCCGGACCTTGCGAAAGATCCCTTCAGGTCTGCCGTGGCGGGGCTTCGGCCAATGGCGGTGGCTCATGCGGGTCACGCGTGAATTGTAGCATCAGCTACACATTTTGCAACTCCTCCAGATCCCATAGACGGTGATCGGTGGTGGCCTGCTGATGACCCTGGCAGCTAGTCACATAAATCCCTATTTTGCAAAGGTTCCCTGCCATCTGGAAGGCCTTGATTTCCGGAGGTCAGATGGGCGGGGGCGGACCTATTCGTAGGTTGTGCTACGGATCTGGCGTTTTTGCGGGCATGTCCGCGGTGCTGTGGGCATTGTCCCCGGACTATTCAGGACCATCTACCGCGCCCTCGCGACGACGTTCATGAATAGTCCGGGTGTCCCGATGGTGTATGTGCCGCCGGCGACTGGCGCCGGCGGGCGGTGGCGGGTGTCGTAGAATGACGGCTCCGGGCGGGCCCGTGGCGGAATCGGCAGACGCAGTGGACTTAAAATCCGCGGCCCCGAAGGGGGCGTGAGGGTTCGAGTCCCTCCGGGCCCATTTCGGCCCGCGGCCGGCGGGGTGAAGCGGGGCATAGGCCGCCGTGATCCGCCGAGCTTGGGGCGGGCGCCCGTGACCACCGCGACATGGCGGGTTACACCAGATCGTCCTCGCGCAACGGCGTGTTGGCGTCGACCGCGCGGGCGAGCCGTCGTCCGACGGTCTCCGCGAGCCTGGCGGGCGCGATTCCCGTCCCCGGCCGCTTGATCGTCAGGTCGTCGGCCTGGAGTTCCGAGCCCGCGGCGAGCGGTCGGGTGCTCGTCAGGCTTTGGCGCGACGCCTCCCGCACGTTCCGCTCGATCGGGAGCACGCGCTTCGCGGGCTCGCCCAGCATCCGCCAGGCGCGGTGGGCGAGGGCGACGTACCGGCCAAACTGTCCGGGGTCGAGTGACGACGCGTGATCGGGGCCGGCGGCCGCCCGGTCGAGGGTCAGGTGCTTCTCGAGGACGCACGCTCCCGCCGCCACGGCGAGCCCACCGGTGTCCACCGCGAGCGTGTGGTCGCTGTAGCCAAGCGCCCGCGGGCTGATCGCCTCCATCGACGCCCGGCCGGCCAGCGCCGCGCAGTC
>JADFKZ010000181.1 GCA_022564665.1 Planctomycetota bacterium
GCCACGACCCCCTTCTTCCCCGCGGTGATCGATGACCGTGACCGCCCGGCCGCGCGCCACGACATCCAGTGCCGGCCGGGCCGCGAGGAAGGAGTACCGCCCGACGGTGCCGCCGCTCTCGACCGACTCCAGCAGGAAGCTGGGCGCCGTCCGCTGGTCGGGTTTGACCAGTCGCCGGTAGGCCAGCACCGGCGTGAGTTGGTCGCTCATCAAGCGTCGTACGAGAGGGATGAGGTTGCGACGTTGGGCAAGCCGGGCAAAGGTGGTCAAATCCGGTGTCAGGTCGTGGCTGATCATGTCAGAACATGTCAGATCACGATTGCTCGTGCCCGCTTTGCTCAGATCAAGCGCGAAACGCGGGAATCAATCGATACAATCATCAGAAAGAGCGTTGCGATGCCAATCAGCGAACAGAGTGTGACGACCAACGGCCAGAGGGCCGTGGTCCAGTTGAGCGAGATCTACAAGAACTATCTTAAGCCCGACGGGTCGGTGCTTGTGGCGGCCCTGGCCGGCGTCGATCTCACCATCGATTCCGGCGACTATCTCGCTGTGATGGGCGCCTCGGGCTCGGGCAAGAGCACGCTGATGAACATCGTCGGGTGTCTGGATCGCCCGACGACCGGCGTGTACCGGCTGGAGGGTCGGGAAGTCTCCACCATGGGAGATGAGGAGCTGAGCCGTGTCCGCCGCGAGAAGATCGGCTTCGTCTTCCAGGCGTTCAATCTCATCAGCGAGCTCACCGCGATCGAGAATGTTGAGATCCCGCTGTTCTACCAGGGCGTCGGGCGGGCCGACCGCCGCCTCCGGGCCATGGCGTGCATCGAGCAGGTGGGGCTGGCCGGCCGAGCGACCCACCGGCCCAGCGAGCTTTCCGGGGGAGAGCAGCAGCGGGTCGCCATCGCCCGGGCGCTGGTGAACGAACCCGCCATGATCATGGCCGACGAGCCGACGGGCAATCTCGACTCCAAGACCGGTGCGGCGATCCTCGAGATTCTGTACAAGCTCCACAACGAGGGGATGACCATTATCGTGGTCACCCACGATGAGCGGATCGCCGATCAATGCCAGCGGATCATAGAGCTTCGGGACGGGCGGATTGAAGAGGAGCGGAGGAAGTAAGAGCGGTTATTCGTCACCGACGACTGGCGTCTCGATCCTCCGCGCGATGCACAGTGCGATGGCAATTGCGTCGGCGACATCGGGGGGGCTGGGGAGCTCTTTCAACCGGCACTGGCACATGATTGCCTGTTGCATCTGGCTCTTGGTTGCGTGACCGTTGCCGGTGATCGCCTTCTTGACCTCGGTGGGCTGGAGCTGCTCGATCACCACCCCCTGCTGCTGGCCCGCTAGGAGCACGACGCCGCGGGCGTGCCCCATCAGGATCGCGGTGCGAACGTGGCGGTAGTGCGAAAAGAGCTGCTCCACCACCATCACGTCGGGACGCAGCTCATGAAGCAGGCCGCAGAGATCCACATGGAGCTGGGCGAGCCGCAATGCCATCGGTGCACCGCTCTTGAGACGCAGCACACCCGCCTCGATAAGGCAGGGCTCCCCGGTCCTCTCCTCGAGTCGCACCAAGCCATACCCGGTCAGGCTGAGGCCGGGATCGATCCCAAGAATGCGGAGGCTACTCATCAGCAACAGGATACTTCGTCACTTTGTCGCTTCCCCGCAGAATCATCGTCGCCGGTGTGCCCAGCGGCGGGACGTGGCCGCAGCGGACCTTCCATTGCGGCGGCTGGACGTCAACCCGGTCCGCCAGAACCTGCCTGAACCCGACGACCTCGTCCCCGAAGGTCACCAGGCCCACGATCGAGCCGGTGATGTCTGCGACGTAGTGCTCACCCGGATCCATCCACCGGGGGTTGGTGGCCATGATCGAGCCCGTAAAGACCCACGTCTCGGTCGGAGGCGCGACCCGGCCCTGCTCATCCTCGATCCACATGCGGATCGGTTCCTCGACGATCCCGCCCTCGATATCCAGGTACCGCACAAAGACGACCAACGGATCGCCGGTGGGCGGTGTGAATTGGACCTCTCCATCGCGCTCGGTCCAACTGCCCGGCTTTCCGGGCTCAAAACCGGCCAGCAGCAGCGCGGCGTGGATGTCGCTGGGTCGGGCTTGGACAACCAGCAGTGACTCGTGCTCACGGGTGTGGGGCGAACAGGCGATCTGCTCCAGCCAGCCCGCCTCCAGACAGGCCCAGGCCTCGATCTCGACCGCGGGCTGGTCCCGGTTGATCGAGATTCCCTCAAAGGGCCGGATCAGGGTCGGTTGACGTTGACAGCCGGGGCAGATGACCCCCAGAGCGATGACCAGCACCGCACGGCAGAGGTTGGCTTGCAGGACGCTGCCCACGGCCGTATCCCAGTCCCCAGGCGGCTGGCAAGCACTGAGGATCGACAAGGAAAAGGCCCGGCAGGGGACAGGCCCCATACCGAGCCCTTCCGGGGGTAAATTGAGCGTGCCCATCATAGCAAAACCCCGGCGGATGGCAAGGGGCTCCGGATCGATTTGCCCGGCCGCCGGAAACCCGGGGCGGATCCCGGCTACCATCGCTCGGATCCGGCGTTGGCTTAAGCCCTGTTCGGGCCGACACCTGTGGGCGACACCTGCCCCTCCGCAGCACGAGCCAAGAACCCAGAATCAAGAACCAATCGCCGCAACCATGCTTCGAGCCACCCTCTTGCTGCTGTGCGTCGGACCCTTGTGTGGCCCCATCGCGGGCTCGCCGCAGGCCAAGCCTGTCGAGGCCGGTGAGGTGAGCGAGGCGGACACCGCATTTGACACCCTCCAGGACTCTCTTACCAGGCTCCGCGGCCTCCTTCAGGCCAAGGGCGGAATCGCTCCGGAGGATCATGGGGTCATCCGCGGCGTTCGCGACCGGGCGGCCGCCTTCAGCCGGCGATGGGTCGACGACCCGCGGGGGGTGGCCCTTGAGCTTCAGCTTTGCATCTGGCTTCAGGACCACGACCGCGTCGACGAGTTGTTCGCCCGCTTCGCGGAGCTGAGCCCTGAGAAGTCGCAGGTCGCCGACGCCTGGCTGGAGTACTTCCGGCGAAACAACATCGCCGGGCGTGTCGACGAGATCTACGGCCGGCTGCTGGCGGAGCGTCCCGGGGACCGCGAGCTGGCGTTCGCCTGGGCGTCGTACCACAAGGGACTCAACCACTACGCCCGAGCCATGGAGATCCTCCAGGACGAAGCGTTGGACCTCGCGACGCTCCCTAAAGCAGCGGTCGCGCTCTCCGGGTGCCTCTTTGCCGAGCACCGCTTCCAGGAAGCGGTGGATCAGCTTCAGTCGATCCCCGCCGAGTTGCTGGCGGCGGACCCTGACCTGGCGGGGACCGTTGCATTGCTCCTGCCGGCCCGCGAGGAGTACCTGGACCTGTGGGACCAGGAGCAGGAGATCCGATACCTGGAAGCCTCAGCCAGCGATCTGCCCAGGGTCGAGCTTCTGACGGCGCGTGGCCGGATCGAGGTCGAGCTTTTTGAAAACGAAGCACCCAACACCGTCGCCAACTTCATCTCGCTGGCCAAGGCCGGGTTCTACGACGGCACAAAGTTCCACCGCGTGATGTCCAACTTCATGGCCCAGGGTGGGGACCCCAACACCAAGCCCGGTGCCACCGGCGTGCCGGGACAGGGATTGCCGGGTTATCGCATCCAGGATGAGCACGATCGGGAGGGGGCCCGCAACCACTTCACCGGTTCGCTGGCGATGGCCAAGAAACGCTCACCCCACACCGCAGGATGCCAGTTCTATCTCACCCATGAGCCGGCGCCGCACCTCAACGGCAAGCACACCGTCTTTGGACGAGTGACCGCGGGGCTCGACGTGGTCCGCAGCCTCGAGCTCGATGATGTGATCGAAAAGGTCACCGTGCTCAGGGACCGGGGCCACGACTACGAGCCGCAGACGCTCCCGGTGGTTGCCGCCACCGCTTTCCAGCCGGCACAGGTCGCACCCAGCCTGCCGCAGCCGCCCACAACGCAGCCGGCCGTCCCCCAGTAGGGTGGTGCCCGGTTGACGGTCTTCCGCTGCTGCCTTACGGCAGATCCTCCTCACCCAGCAAGTTGAAGTTCTTCTTGCGGAGCACCTGACCCGCCAGTATCTGGTCGTCGACCGCCAGCGCGATCGTCGGCTTGCCGCCGGGACCCAGCATCAGCGGGTAGGCGAAGCGGATGTTCAATTCCGCCCCCAGCAGGTACACGCACATGCTGGTAAGGCTGTGGTGGTCGGCCAGCTCCACGATCAGCAGGTCCGACTCCGAGAACGACAGTCCTCTTTCTCGAAGCAGCACACGGGCGGCGTCCGCGTTGTTGGGAATGATCCTGATGACCGCGTAGTCCGCAGACTCCATCACGCTGATGGCGCAGAGGTGGACGTCGTCTCCCTTGTCGAAGAGGCGGACAAGCTCCAAGAGCTTGCCGACCTTGTTCTCGAGGAACACGCCGAACTGCCGCACCGTTGGTGGGCTGTAGCCGCGTGCAGTCTGCTGGGGTAGAGCCTGGGTCATTGGGCGCCCCACACACGGCCGACGCTGTTCGACGATCCTCCTGCCCTCCGGCGCCGTTCAGCGGGGTCGGTCACCAGCGTACCGCCCCATCGACCGCCGGGGCAAGACAAAAATACCCCATCTTCACGCAACAGCCGGTCGGCGGCCGGTCAGCCGTCACCAGGTCCTATAAAATCGACTTCGCCGGGGTCGGGACCGAGGCCCGCGTTGTGGATCTCCCCGAGAAAGGCCTGTACCGCCGCCTGCCCAACCCGCCCCAGTGACAGCGTCCACCTGTTGACATACATCCCCACGAATTGCTCCGTCAGCTCGGGAGAGGCGTCTCTTGCGTACCTGCCGGCGGCCGCCAGCGCCGGGCCGCGATTCTTCAGGGCGAAGTCGATCGACCCGTGGAGATCGGCGGCCACCTCCTCAAGCGATCCGGGTCCATGGAGCTCCGCCAGGTCGCGCC
>JADFKZ010000182.1 GCA_022564665.1 Planctomycetota bacterium
GACTGAGGTAGGCAAGGGCTCGCGCAGTGTGCGTGCTGTTTCGAGCGCTCGGTAGCGGCCCCCGGTCGCACACTCGCTCTGGCGGCTACGCGGCCTATCGAAAAGGCCGCTACACGTTGGTATGCGGCCCGCAGCCCGGAGGGCTGCCAAACAAGAGCGGCAAGGACGCCGCGACGCCGCGACGCCGCGACGCCGCGAGGTCGCTACGGAGCGACCGAAACAGCTCCAATCGTCTTGAGGGGGATCGTTTTGGCGGCGTTCCTGGCCTCGTCCGGCTGCGCGATTGGTCCGGGACACCGCGGCGTGGCCACCGAGACGGTTGCCCGCACCGTCAGCCTCTACTACGCGACCGATCGGGAAGCGGTCTCCCGCGATCCGGGCAACGTGGCCTTTGGCTGGCGCCGGGGTTATGGCGAGGGAGGCCGACCATTTGAGCTTGGAGTCTGCCGGATCGAGATCAGGCGCCAACGAAACCACGACAAGGTGTCGCCGCTTCCCCGCCACTCGAGCGAGCTGGTCAGGATCGTGTCGACGTCGAGCCTCCAGCGGCGGCGTTTCTACGATCGCATCAGGGAGAAGATGTGGTACGCCGGGGAAAATGAAACCTTCGTGTTCGTCCACGGGTTCAACAACACCTTCGAGGCCGCCGCCACGCGTGCGGCGGAGATCTGGTACGACGTCGGCTTCGAAGGGCCGCCCATCATGTTCAGCTGGCCCTCTCGAGGCGGCTCCTTTTTCAGAGGCGTCTTTGGATACTTCGCCGATTCCGAAACGATGGAATGGTCCGCCGAGCACCTCAAGACGTTTCTGCTTGAGCTTGTGGCGGAGACATCAGCCGAAAAGCTCTATGTCGACGAGCCGGCCCGGATCCATCTCGTCGCACACAGCCTTGGGAGCCACATGCTCCTGCGGGCGATACTGCTGGTCGCCGACGAACTTCAGCAGCGTGACCGCCCCATCTTCTGTGACATCATCCTGGCCGCACCGGACATCGACCGGGATCTATTTCGAGATGTGATCGTGCTTGACCTGCTCCGGGCGCGGCTGGCCGAGCACTACACGCTGTATGCCTCGTCGGCCGACAACGTGATCAAGACGTCGCAGACGCTGCAGTTCTATCCGCGCGCCGGCTATGCCGATGAAGGGATCGTTGTCGTTGATCATCAGGATTTCGACACCATTGATGCCTCGGCGATCCACAGCGGCCGCCTGGCGCTCAACCACGATTACTTCGTGACCGAGCCCCGGCTGATCCGTGACCTGATCCAGGTCCTCCGCAAGCAGAACCGTGACCCCGCGAGCCCCGGTCGCGCCATGCGACGGCGGGCGGACGGGCCGGCGCAGCCCTGGGTCCTGCTGCCTGGCGAGGAGACGCTGGCAAACGCCGGCGCCGACGGGCTCCAAGAAAAGAGATAGAAGTCAGGGGTTCGGGGTTCAGGGTTCGGGAAAGCAGGGACCCTCCACTGCTGAACCCTGAACCCGGCTCTTTTCTCCGCGGCCCTCCGCGGTGAATCTTCGCCTTCTTGGCCGGCCGGCACAGCCGTCCATGAATAGTTCGTGCTAGGCCGTTACCCGCTCAGACTCCCGCAGCATTCTCACCTCGCCGCCCACGATCGTTGCGATCGCCCGGCCCCGAACCTCTCGGCCGGCAAAGGGGCAGTTGCGTCCCATCGAGGAGAACTCCCGTGGGTCGATCGTCCAGTCAAGGTTGGGGTCGATGACCGTCACGTCGGCGGGTCCGCCCACCGCCAGTGATCCCAGCCCGATCGAATCGATTCCAACCAGCCGGGCAGGGTTGATCGTCAGCATTGCCAGCAGTGCCTGCCAGTCGATGACGCCGCCATCGACCAGGGCTGCCTTATAGAGAGGAAGGGCGCATTCCAGACCGACGATCCCGAACGCGGCGTCGGCGAAGTCCAGCTGTTTTCGATCCAGCGGATGGGGGGCGTGGTCGCTGGCCAGGATGGTGATGGTGCCGTCGGCGACTCCTTCCTTGAGCAGCTCGATGTCACGGGCGGTTCGGAGCGGCGGGTTGACCTTGGCCTGAGGATCGTAGTTGCGGCAGCAATCTTCGGTCAGCAGGAGGTGGTGGGGGGTCACCTCGGTGGTCACTGGCTGGCCTTCGCTCCGGGCGCGGCGAATGATCGACACTGACTCGCCGCTCGAAAGATGCTGGACGTGATATCGGCAGCCGATCGCGCGGTTGAGCCGTATGTCACGGTCGATGATGATCTCCTCGGCCTCACCCGGCCAGCCCGGCAAACCCAGCCGCGCCGCCATGTGCCCCGCGTTGACCTGGCCGCATCCTGCCAGCGACGGGTCCTGGCAATGCTGCATGAAGCATCGTCCGGCGGCCCGCACGGTACGTAGCACCATGGACAGAAGCCTTGCGTCGGCGACGCAGGCGCCGTCGTCGGAGAAGGCAACGGCCCCGGCCCGGGCCATTGATGCGATCGGCGCAAGCTGTTGTCCTCGACGGCCCAAAGTCGCGGCTCCGACGACGAAGACTCGGGCGGCACCCACGAGTGCGGCCCGGCGGTTGACGTACTCAACGGCGGAGGCGGAGTCGATGGGCGGCTGCGTATTGGGCATGCAGCAGACAGTGGCAAAACCGCCGCCGAGGGCAGCGGCGGCCCCCGTCGCGATCGTCTCGGTTGATTGGGGGTCGGGCTCACGCAGGTGAACGTGGAGGTCGATGAGCCCGGGAGCGACGAGGCACCCTTCGGCATCGATACGCCGAATCTCGGCGGGGGGGCTGACACGACCGATCCGAGCTATGACGGAATCGCGAATGAGCACGTCGGCGGTTTGGTCGAAACCGCTTGCCGGGTCGAGGACCCGTCCACCCTGTATCAGCACCTCCGTCACGCCGACGATTTTAGCCTGCCTCTCGCACCCACACCCGGGAGCGGGCATGCGGCCGTATTTGCCAGCTAGAATCGACCCTGATGAGTGACGCCGTTGGGCCGCGGGACACGTGTCGGAAGCGGCTTGCGGAAAAAGCCAGGAGCTTGCCGAAGACGCCGGGCGTCTATCTGCTGAAGGACGCTTCGGGCTCTGTGATTTACGTCGGCAAGGCCGGGTCGCTTCGCAGCCGGGTCGGCTCCTACTTCGTGGCGACTGTGGATCTGGGGCCGAAGAAGCAGCTGCTTCTCGAACTCGTCAGCGACTTCGACACGATCGAGAGCGAGGGGGAGTGGGAGGCCCTTTTGATGGAGGCCCGCCTCATCAAGGACATCCGTCCGCGCTTCAACACGCTGCTCACCGACGACAAGACCTATCCCTACCTCGCGGTCACCACGCGCGACGACTTTCCCGGTGTGTACATCACGCGGACGCCGGCGGACGCGGAGTTCAAGGGCGCCAGGATCTACGGTCCTTTTACCTCGGTCTCGGCGCTTCGGGAGGCGATGCAGCTTCTCCAGCGGGTCTTTCAGTACCGGACCTGCACGCTTCAGATCAAGGCCGGCGATCCGCGCAACGACCACTTCCGGCCCTGCCTGCTGCATGCCATCGACCAGTGCACCGCCCCCTGTGCCAACAAGATCTCAAAGGAGCACTACCGCCGGGACATCGACCGCTTTTGCAGGCTGTTGGTCTCCAAGCGAAGCGTGTTGCTCCGAGAGATGAGAGGGGAAATGCAAGCGGCGGCAAAGCAGCTTCGCTTCGAGACTGCCGCCGTCCTCCGCGATCGGATTCGGGCGATCGAGAAGCTCGACGAGAGGGAGAAGCGCCGCGCTGGTCCTCACAGCGACTGGCAACCGGAGGTCACGACCTTTGCCGCGGATCCCTCGGCGGGGCTCCAATCGCTCCAGCGGATCCTGGGTGTCGAGACAGGGATCCGCTGCATGGAAGCGATTGACATCGCCCATCTGGCCGGCGGGGAGACCGTGGGCTCAAAGGTGGCCTTCATCGACGGCAGACCCTTTCGGGACGGCTACCGACGCTACCGGATTCGGAGCGTCGGCAACGATGATTACATGGCTATCCGGGAGGTTGTCAGCCGGCGGTATCGCGAGGCGGGCCAGGGGAGCGAGCTGTACCCGGATGTGATCCTCATCGACGGAGGGCTCGGGCAGTTGCACGCGGCCCTGGGGGCGTTTGAGCAGCTTGCCGAACAGCCGCCGATGGTGATCAGCCTTGCCAAGAAGGAGGAGCTGATCTTCATCCAGGAGCGGACGGAGCCCCTGAAGCTGGGTCGGGAGAACCCGGCCCTGAAGCTGTGCCAGGTGATGCGGGACGAGGCGCACCGATTCGCTCAGCACTATCATCACGTGTTGCGGAGAAAGAAAGTCATGGGGGAAGAGTGACGAGGGGACTGAGGCACTGAGGGGGGGCGACGGAGCGACCGGGCGAGCATGGGTTCAGGGTTTACGGCATTCCCGAACCCTGAACCCCCAACGGCACTGGGGAGCCCGAAACCGACGACCGACAACTGATAACCGACCACCGACAACCCAACCACTCCACCATGTTCCCCATCCGCCAGGACGGAAACGACGTCTTGCTCCTCGTCAAGGTGGTTCCGGGGGCGTCGCGTGACGAGATCGCCGGTGTGGTGGGCGATCGGTTGAAGGTGCGAGTGGCCGCCCCACCCCAAGACGGAAGGGCCAACGGTGCGATCTGCCGGCTCCTGGCTGCAGCGGTCGGCGCCAAGCCGACCATGATCACCGTCGAATCGGGAGCGGCAAGCCCACGCAAGACCATCCGAATCCACGGGGCGACCGCGGCGGACGTCGCCGCGCGGCTCGCGGAGGCGTAAGGGGTAGAACGGGCTATCGGCTATCGGCAGGAGAAGGCGGTCGGCACATCTTCGCCGGACAGCCGACAGCCCGTTTCTGGGTGGCTGTGACGGAGTCCCGATCGAATCGGGACGACGCCACGGTTGGTCCGACGACGAAAAGACCGGGGCGTCGCCCCGACGGACTCGGGAC
>JADFKZ010000060.1 GCA_022564665.1 Planctomycetota bacterium
CAACGGCGGTGACTTCGCCACGATCAGCTACTACACCGGCACCCTCATCGTCCGAGCCCCGGACTACATCCACCGCCAGCTCGGCGGGTATCCCTTCGCCACCCGACCTGTGTCCAGGGGGGGAGCGGCTCCCGGCGAGCGGAGGTACCTGACCTTCACCGGCTCGATCTCCAACGTCGAGGAGATCGGGGAGCGTCAGTTCAAGGCCACAGGCGTAGCAGGGGGAGGGAATTAGCTAACTGTCTGCTGTCGAAAACTCTGGGTGGCTGGGGCTGAGTCCCGATTCCATCGGGGCGAAGCCCCGGTCTTTTTGCCGTCGGACCAACCGTGGCGTCGTCCCGACGTGATCGCGCAGCGCTCGAAACAGTTCTAAGGAACCGCCCTGCCGACCCCGCCGAACAGGTCCGTGGCAGCCGGACGTGCGCCACGTCGCTCCTGCGGAGACTCAAAAAATGAGATTCAGGGCCCTTGCTCTTCTCAGCGGTGTCATGGTGTTGTGCTCACCCGCCCTCGGCCAGCGTCTTGCCGACCGTTTTGGTTTCACCCGGGAGAAACGCCCGCCGGAGGCGCACACAGCCTCCCCGCGGCAACGCGTGCTCGGCGTGCTCGCCTACACGAGCATCACCGTGCGTTTCGACCAGACGCCCGCCCGCGAGGCGTTCAATGAACTCCAGGCCATCCTCGGGATCAACATCATCTGCCGCTACCGCGATGACAAGATCGGCTTCGGCATCGACCCCGAGACCCCGATCACCCTCGACGTCATCGACACCCCCGCCCTGCACGTGCTCGAGCTCGTACTTGAGCAGTGCCAGGACCTCGACCCATCAACCTGGCAGATCCGCGACGGCTATGTGGAGGTCGGCACCAAGAGATGGCTGAGCCGTCCCTCGGCCCACCGAATCCAGCGGTACCCGGTCGGCGATCTCCTCTTTACAGGGCCCGTCTTTGACAACGCCCCGCGGCTCGACGTCGCGTCGGCGCTCGACCAGGGGGGCGGCCCCAGCGGCGGCCGGGGCCCCGGCGGCGGGCCCGTCATCACACCGCCAGAGCCAGAAGGCCCCCGGACACTCCACGAGCAGAATGCCCGCAACCTGATCAACCTCATCACGAAGTCCGTCGAGCCCGACGCCTGGGTGGTCAAGGGTGGCAGCGCTGCCTCCATTCGTTACCACGCGGACACCCTGATCGTCCGGGCTCCGGACTTCGTTCATCGAATGCTCGGCGGTTACCGGTTGCCGCCTCCGAACCCCGAACCCCGAACCCCGGCTCCCGACCCCTGATCAAGGACCGCCGGCCAAGCGGGGTCAAACCGACGAGGCAGGGACGGCCAGTTGTCAGCTAGCGGCTCTCTCAGAACCGCAGATGTCAACCTCCTCGTTGGCATCTTGCTTGGCACGGAGCAGCACCGAAAGGATGGCTCCGGGAGCAACGTTGTACCGCTGCGAGAGCATCCGCACGCTTGGATGTGCGGTGATGGCTTCAGGTGACAGCTGATCGAGTCGGGGGACCGAGGAGGTGATCTCCTGCTGGTCGTCGGGGCTCAGATACGCTTGGGCGATCGTTTCCGAGAGCGGCAGGTGATGGACCTTGTTATCGATCTGAAACTCGATATAGAACCTTCCGTCGAGTCGCTCCTGCTGCTTGATGAATCGACGAAGCCGCTTCGAATACACATCGCCGCGCCGGGTGATCTCGTAGAGATCCTCGAACCCTGGGACGGGCTTGCGCTGGAGGCTGCTGCCATCGTCATGTGGATCGCTCACCATCGACGTGCACCGTATCCCCGCCGGTCGATCATGGTGTCGAAGGTCGGCCCTCGGCGCCGCCGAGCCCCCCGGGGGGGATTTCGATTCATTCGTCGGCTTCCGCATTGTCGGGCATGAGCAATTTCACCCGATCGACCGCCTTGGCGTGCCTGGCCGGGGAGGCCTCCGACCCCCCTGGCCGACCTGATCTGCCGGGGGCAACTCGCCGCGGGCGCGGCCCGCCGGATCCACGATCTGAACCGGCGGGCCATGAGCCTGAGCAACCAGACCGCCTGCGACGGAGAATCTGACGATGTTGTCCATCAATCTCGCGAATGAAGCCCAGCCTTGGTTTACAAATACCGCGGTCGTTGGCGGGCTGCTCGGCGCTGCGGTCGGTGTGTTCGGCGGAGGAATTTACGGGCCGCTGACACCCCTCCTCAGCGTGCGGTATCGTCAGCCGGAGCACCGCCGGCTGGGCCGGCCTGGTGATTGATACTTGATTCATTGGTTCTTTCGGTGCGCTTCGTCACTTCGTCACGCCGCAACTTCATCTCTTTCTGGCTGATCGCGCCGGCGCTGGTAGCGATGCTGTGCGTTGTCGGGGCACTCGCGGTCGACACCGACCAGTGGGCGGCGTGGTTTGGCCATCCTCTCCGCGACCCCATGCCCCCAGTCACACGGGCCGGCGCGGGCTTGTGGCGTCTGATGCTCCTCATCTGCGCGGCGGCGCTGACAATGATCCCACCGTTGCTTGGGCGCCTTTCGCCCGGCACCAACACCGTGGCCACCCCGGGCGCCTCGAACGCAATCGGCTCGCGTGAACTGTGGGCGCTGTGCGGGGTGCTGGTTGCGGCGGTTGCGATCCGGGCGGTCCGCATTTCAGAGAGCCTCTGGTACGACGAGATCGTCGCCTGGTCCCTCTTCGGCAAGCACGGCCCGGGACCGATTATGGGCAATTACTTCGACCCGGCCAACCACATTGTCCACACACTTGTGACCTTCTTCTCGGTCGGTCTCTTTCAAGACGCCTTTGGGTTCGAGACCGCCCTGCGGTTGCCGGCACTTCTCGCCTCGCTCGCGACGGTCCTCGCCGTCGCCGCACTGGCCCGTGTGACGCTGGGACCTCGACCCGCTGTGGTCGCAGCGGGGGTGGCCGCGGTGGCGCCCGTGTGGGTGCTGGAAGCCGTCGAGGCGCGGGGCTACAGCATGATGATCTTGTTTTCCGCGGTGGCGACCTGGCTGTTTGTAACGACCAGGATCCGGGACCACGGCTGGAAATGGTGTCTTTATTCAGCGGTGTGCGCCGTCGGGATCTGAGTGCATTTCGTGGGCGTCTTCGTCCCCATCGGCCATGCGGCGTGGCTGGGGTGGCGGGCGCTGCGACACGGCGAGATCGGGCGCGCGGCCCGCGGCGGACTCGCCATCGCACTGGCCGCGGTGATCGCGGCAACGCTCTACGCGCCGGTTCTTGGGGAGATTCTCACCCGCCACGAGGTCTTCGCCGCATCTCGCGGCGACGAGCCGGCGCTCTTCGGTGCCGAGGGATGGCATGCCCTGCTGCAATTGGGCGGGTCCTGGTACGCCTGGGCAGCCTGGCCGGGACTGGGGGTGCTCATCGCAGGCGCCGCAAGTCTCCTGCGACGGCGTAGCAAGCCGGAGGCCTCCCTGTTCGTCGAGGCCGCGGCGGCGGGGCTCATGGGGCTGCCGATCTTTCTCTTGGTCGTGCTTGTGGCTGGATCATGGATGTACGCCCGCTTTGCACTCTTTTGTCTGCCAGCCGCCGCATTGCTTGTCGCCGCCGGGTTCCAGAGCCTCTGGCGATGGAAACGGCCTGCTGCGATCGCCGCCGGTGTCCTGCTCCTTGCGGTCTCTTTTGGGGACCTGGCGGTCCGCCCTCCAAAACAGCCGCTGCGGGACGCGGCCGACTTCGTTCGTGCGAACCGAGCGTCCGGCGAAGGAGTTCTCGTGATTGGACTGGCCTACCGGGTCGTCGACATCTACCTCGCTGATCTGGAGCCCGACTACAGCCTCGGTCACGGCGCAGACCTCCGGCGCGCCCTCGCCGGAAGCGACCCCGGGTGGATCGTTCTCTACTACCCCAACCACATCAGCCCCCAGCGCTACGCCCTGCTTCGGGAGTCTGGATTCCGCCAGGACAAACGGTTTAGGGGTTGGGTTGACTGGACCAATGGTGATGTAGAGGTATGGAAAAAGACGAAGCGACGAACCCGGATTATTCATGAACGTCGTAGCGAGGGCAACGCGCTGCAGGAAAGATTCACCGCCCCGACGCAGACCACGCAGAGAAGAGGGAACTCGAGGTCGGAGAAAGAGCGCTGACAGCTGACAGGGCCAAGCGCAGTTTGCGTCCAAGCGTAGCGGCCTTTTCGATAGGCCGCGTAGCCACCAGAGCGAGGCAACGTCCGGTCAGCCGCCGCGAATGAATTCGCGGCGGCGTACGAAAGCGAGTGTCGGCCCGGAGGGCCGTACGGAGCGCTCAAGAAAGTCGCCGCGAGGCCGCTACGGAGCGATCGAAACAGCTCTAATCATGTCGCAACGCGACGATCGGATCCTGGCGGCTTGCGACCACGGCAGGGTAGATCCCGAAGATAAGGCCGACCAGCGCAGCGACCACGAAGGAGACCACGATCGACCAGCCGGTGACCTGCGTCTCCACGCTCACCGTTGTCTGCTCGAAGTAGGCGCGGATGACGGGAAGCTTCAGCAACCACGGCAGGACATAGCCGATGGCCAGCGACGTGGCGACTCCCAGCACGATCCCCAGCACCCCGCCCGCCCCCGTGAGCGATCCCGTCTCCACCAGGAACTGGGCCACGATGTGCCTTCGAGTCGCTCCCAGGGCACGGCGGATGCCGATCTCACGTGTCCGCTCGGTCACCGAGGCCAGCATGATGTTCATGATCCCGATGCCGCCGATGAGCAGGCTGATCGCGGCAATGGCGATCAGGACGATGTTCCATATGAGCTGAGTCCGCTTCTCCGTCTCAAGGAGCTCCCAGGGGACGATGATCTGCACATCGCTGAAGCCCGCATGCCCGATCTCCAGGAGACGCCTGACCCGATTGGCGGTCGTGATGACGTCGGCGGTCGAAGGAGCGGTGACGTAGATCTCCGAGAGCTGAATGTCCTCACCGGAGATCGACCCAGTCTGGCGGCGAACGATGATATCGCCGAAGAGGCTCACGGCCGCGGTCAGCGGAATGTGCACATCCTTGTTCAGGTCCCTCCCGACGAGGGCGGAGCCGGCCCCGCCGGCCAGGCCGATCGGCTTGAGCACACCGACCACTCGGAAGGCCTGCTGGTCGATCCGCAACGTCTCCCCCAGGGGGTCGCGGAGCGGGAAGAACTTCTGAGCGATCTCGGATCCGATCACGGCAACGGGGTGCCGCCCGGCGAGATCCTCATCGGTGAGGTATCGCCCCCGCGGCTCCAGCCGAAGGTTGGCGACGCGCAACAGCTCGGGCGTGGTCCCGTAGGTCTGGCTGGGGAGTCGTTTGGAGCGATAGGAGATCTCGCTGCCCACGCTCTTGAGCGGGACAACGGTCGACGTGTCACCCACGTTGAACCTGATCCTTCGCAGGTCCCGTCGCGTGATGCCGTAATGGGCGATGAAGGAGCGCTCTTCCGAGGCCAAGGACGCCGCCTCCGGCGGCCGCGTCGACCGCACGATGATGTTCGTCGCCCCGAGGGCCCGGATCTCCCGGAGCGCCACCTGCTTGTTTCCCTCGCCGATCGAAACCATGACGATCACCGAAGCCACACCGAGAATGATGCCGAGGCTCGTCAGCACCGAGCGCAGCAGGTGCAGCCGCAGATTTTTCAGGCCGAGGCGGATTGTTTCCAGCAGGAAGTTCATGACCGGAACCGGTTGTCCGATAGCGCAGTTTGCGTCAATGTGTAGCGGACGATTGAATCGGCCGTGTAGCCGCCAGAGCAAGTGTACGGCCGAAGGCCGCTACAGAGCGCTCAAAACAGTTTAATGTCTCGCTGCTGATCGTAGGAGCGGATGTCGGACCGGGGGCGGCCCGCACAGCATGGGGAGCCACGCGGTGGCGGACTTCGAGATACTCTCTGAACGCGAGAACTCCAGCGGATGGTGGTTTGAGGCGCAGCTGATCTGCGATGAAGGGGGCGGGCTCCGCCGCGTCACCCTGCTGTTGGCGTGGGCAGACTACAACCTCTGGTCGGTGGACGGCGCTGATCGGCCGACCGCTGTTGCGGAAGCCGCCCTCTCCTACCTGATCTCCGAGGTCGGAGCGGACGCGATACCCGACCGCTTCGACGCGTCCATCATACGGCGAAGGTTTCCAGACGCGGATCGGGAGATTCCGAAGCTGATAAGAAGGTGATTGGCTCACGGAGATGAGCGATTGGCGCTGGCTCGTGCCCAATGGCGGTGGAAATCGGACGTCAAGTGCCAAGAGCCGCTTCCCTCCGCGCCCCTCCGTTGCTTTCCACGTCGACCTCTTCTCTTGAACCGCGCCGGACCTATGCCATCAAGGGCCGCGGCTCGTGGGGCTGGTGGGTCAGCGGCAGGTCGACAAGGAAAGTCGCCCCGCGTCCGGGCTCGGAGACCAGGGAGACGCTCGCCCCAAGCAGCGCCGCCAGCTCACGGCAGATCGCCAGCCCCAGACCTGTGCCTGCGTGCTCGCGCGTGTGGCCGGCGTCGATCTGGCGAAACTTCTCGAAGATCGCGTCCTGCTGGTCGTAGGGGATGCCCGGACCGGTGTCGGAAACGCCGAGGCGAACCCCCGGTCGGCCCTCCTGGCGGGCAAGCCGATCGGCGGTGACCGTCACCGTGCCGCCGGCGGGGGTGAACTTCAGTGCGTTTGACAGGAAGTTGTAGAGGATCTGCTGGAGCTTGCCCGGGTCGGTCTCGATCATGGGCAGGTTCCTGCCCACCGATGTCTCCAGGTTGATCTGCTTGGCGGCGGCCTGCGGCCGCATGATGCCCGCCAATCCCTCGATCACGTCGCTGACGCTGGTCGGCTCGATGACCACCTCCATCCGCCCCGCCTCGATCTTTGCCATTTCCAGCAGCTCGTTGATCATCTCCAACAGCGACCTGCCGCTGGTGAGGATGTTCAGAATGTACCGCGACCGCTTCGGGTCGGCGCCCGTGTCGTTCCGAGCCAGCTCGTCGAGGACCTCTGCGAATCCGATGATGGAGTTAAGCGGCGTTCTGAGCTCATGGCTCACGTTGGCCAGGAACTCGCTCTTGAGCCGGTTCGACTCATGGAGCCCGATGTTCGCCTCCGAGAGCTCGGAAACCTTCAGGTCCAGGCTCTCGTTCATCGACCTCAGCTGGCCCTGGCTCCGCTCGAGCTTGGCGAGCATGGTGTTGAATCCCTCCGCGAGCTGCTCGAACTCATCACCCGTCTTGATCTGGGAGCGAATCGTCAGATCGCCGCCCTGGACTTTCTCGGTGGTCTCCCGAAGCCGCCGGACCGGCTCGAGTATGAGCTTGGTCAGGATCAAGTAGAAGACCAGGGCCGCCAGGAGACCGGCCACAATTCCCGCGGCGATGATGTAGACGCGGTTGGCGAGCAGACGGCCCTCGGCGTACTTGCTCGTGCGGTCGATAACGAGGATCGCCACCGTCGGCGAGAAGCGGTCCTCGCGGAGCCCCGCAGGAGGGGCTTGCGCCCACACCGGATCGCCCGCGGACGTGATCGCATGCTCATCCAGTGCCCGGGCATAGCGGTAGACGATCTTGCCGTCGACGGTGGCGGTGTCGGTGTACTCGGTGAGCTGGGCGTCCTCCTCGAACCGCTCGAGCGCGGCGGCCAGGAATGGATCAGGATCCTCCGCGGACTCGATGCGGTCCACCGCAAAGACCGCGAGTCGCCAGTTGGCGGTCTGCTTGGGATCAATACCGAACAGTTCGCTGAGTGGGCGCGGCGGCTCGGACGAGATCCCAACGGGACCGTTGCGCAGCCGGTCCTCGGCCAGCTGCCGCGCTGCCTCGAACTGTCCCTCGTGGACCAGCCCTCCACTGAGGACCCAGGGGACGCTCAGCGCCGCAGCCAGGATCAAGAGGACCGCGAAGCCAAACAGCAGCTGGCACTTGTTGGCGAGGCTGATTCCAGCGACCATCTCAAAGCCGTCACGACGCGAAAACGCCCAAGGACCAGTTGCGTCCCTCACCACAGTCTAGCGCAGTACGCGTCAAAGCGTAGCGGCCAGAGCAAGTGTGCGGCCCGCAGCCCGAAGGGCTGCCAAACAAGAGCGGCCCCGCAGCCCGAAGGGCTGCCAAACAAGAGCGGCAAGGAGGCCGCGACGCCGCGACGGATCGCTCAAAAAGTCACGCCGGGAGCGCCGCCGCGGTCACTGCCGCGGTCTCTTCCAGTCAAAGTCCTTGTTCTTTTCCAACGCCGTCGCGGCCAGCTCGATGCACCGCCTGCAGATCACCGCCCCCTCATCCACCGGGCTTTGCCAGCCAGCCTCACCCGCTCTCGACAGCGCCTCGCGATCCGCATCGCCCTCGAGGCACATCCGGCACTTGAACGCCTCGGGCGAGCAGTCGGCGCTGTTGAGAACGACCTCGATGTAGGCAATCGTCAGGCACCTGCCGCACACGCAGCTTCCCTGGTGCCCCTCGATCATCGGTTGATCGGCCGTCCAGTGGCGGTGGCAGAAATCGCACAGGACGTCTTCCATCTGGACGCTGTCGGCATCGGTGCCGGGCTTGTGCATGATAAAGTTCCCGTCAATCGGTTCGTCGCACCTCATCGCCTCCCCTCACGAGCGTCATCGAAAAGAAGGGACGGCCCTCCGCGCGGTACTTCCGCTCGAAGTTGGTGCCGACGATCTCGCCTTCACCGGCAGCCTCCGGGCAGACGAACCGGCGACGCTCAAAAAACGACGCGTGGCGGGCTGCGTGGTCCTCGTACCACGCCCAGAGATCGGCGTGGTCGGTGACCAGGCGCAGCTCGCCGCCCGGACACAGCACGCGATGGATCTCGATCATTGTCTGGTCCTGGATCACGCGGCGTTTGTGGTGGCGTTTCTTGGGCCAGGGATCGGAGAAATACAGATGGATGACGCGAGCGACCCCGCCCCGACACCAGAAGCGGACAAACTCGGCGGCATCGGTCCTCAGGATCCTGACGTTGTCAATCCGCCGGCGGCGCATGCGGTCGGCCGCATACCTGTAGAGGTCCGATGATTTCTCGATGCCGAGGTAGTTGACCTCCGGGCGCTTGGGCGCTTGTTGAACGAGAAAGGTCCCTTTGCCGGCGCCGATCTCGATCTCAAGTGGCCGGCAGCCATCGTCGAACCACTGGCGGGGGTCGACGCGACCGGACTCAAAGGGCGGCAGCTCAGACCCGTCGATTCCATACACGCCGGGTCGAAGCGTTCTTCCTCGCGCCAAGACGTAGCTCATCGCCATCACCTGTCCGGAAAAACCTGATCAGATCTCCGCCGAGGGACCGACCGCACCGCCGGCGGCCGCGGCGGCGCGCTGCCTGGCGATCAGATCGGCAAGTGTCGATTCGTGCGCTCTGATGGTTGGGGCGACACCTTCGGGCATTGGTCTACTTCTTGATCCTGGACGTGATCCACTCGACTATATCGCTCAGGACGGCCTCGTCGAAGGTGGTCTCGATCGTCGCGTATTCCGCCACCAGACCCGTCTGGGCCGGCTGGAAGAGGTGGTTGAGCCCCTGGTAGCGTTTGATGGTCACATCACCACCGGCGGCGGTGATCACGCTTTGGATCTCGGGAAGGTTCTGGTCGTGCCAGACCTGGAGGTCCCGCGTGCCGTTGACCGCCAGGACCGGGCACCGCAGCTTCCCCAGCGTCGGCCGGGGATCATAGGTCAGGAAGAACCGCATCCACGGCGACGCCGACTGCTTGTACACGAGGTCCACGGCCGCATCGAGGCCCTCCGGCAGCGGCTGTTGTGAGGACGCCGTTCGCTGCACCTCGATGAGCGCCCTGATCGCCTGCTTGACCCGGGATGGCTCCGCCCCCGCAATGAGCAGGTCGATGGCCTCCCGCTGCCTCTGCTCGATTCTGTCGAGGGTTGCGTCGTTCGCGCCCGCGGCCCTGTGCAACAGGCGGTTCTGCAGGATCATCACCTCGCGGCCGGGGACGGCGGTCCCGGCGAGCATGACGATGAAGGCGATCCGCCGGTCACGAACGGCGACCATCGGGGCGATCATCCCGCCCTCACTGTGGCCGATCAGCCCGATCAGGTCGGGGTCGATCTCCTGAATCGACCGCAGATGGCCCACGACGGTCGCGGTGTCGGCGGCGAAGCCCTCGCTCGTGGCGTCGGCGAGCGTGTCGGCGCCGGTCGACTCGCCGACACCGCGGTCGTCGTACCGCAACACGGCGATGCCGTGCCGCGCCAGATAGTCGGCGATCACCAGGAAAGGCTTGTGTCCGAAGATCGTCTCGTCACGGTCCTGCTGACCGGAGCCCGTGATCAGCACGGCGGCGGGGAAGGGGCCTTTGCCGGCGGGAAGCACGAGCGTCGCCGCCAGCACATACCCGTCGGATTGCTCGATTCTCAGTTCGCGGGCCGAATAGGGATACGGCGGCCTGGGTTGCTGCGGTCGGTTGAGCCTTCCGTCCACGTAGCCGTGGTCGCGGCCAAAGTCGATGGCGACGTCGAACCCCGCCTGCCTGAACCGTCCTGTGAGCCGGCGGCCTCCGTCGGCAAGCGAAACCTCGATCGTCGCCGGATAGTCGATCACTGGCAGCGTTGCGGTGATCGTGTCACCGACCTGAGTGATATTGACAAGCGGAAAGCCCCTGAGCATCTGAGCGGGGACGTCCATGTGCCCGACCCAGTTGCCGCCGGGGGTCCTGGCGAGCACGATCGCCATGGCGAGCTTGCCGGCCCCGGCAAACTCCAGGTCCCCCTTGAAGGCCTCAAAACGCGGTAGGTCGACGGGCCTTGGCACCCGCCGAAGTGCCAACGCTGCCGGATCGGGCTGGGCGTCCTCGCGGCTCATGGTCTCAACGGCCCCGTCCATCCGCTGTCCGTCGGCGGAAATCTCGCCGGAAAAACCCAACACACCGCCGCGGGTGGGGAGGCGGAAGGCCACCGAGCCGCCCTCGATCCTTACGTCGCGGCCCGGACTCGCCAGGGCCCGGGCGGGGAGAAAGGTCACCGCCGCGGTCCACTCACCTTCGTCGTTGAGCTCGATCAGAACCGCCGCGAAGACCGGTGTGTGGCCCGCGGGCACGATCTGGCCGACCCAGTGGCCGAGGGCCGGACGATCCCGGTCAAACGCAAATGTCTCATGGGGAAGCTCGATCTGCCCGCGAGCGGCCTGCGCCGCGGCAACGAGAGGCACGATCCAGAAAAGCAGACGGCGTCGCATGATCAGCTCCCTTTGCAATGGGCGATGATGCTCGGCCGGCGATCTAGCCTTGGATTATTCCTGACCATCTACTGCGTCCAACGAGATGCCCTCGCTACGACGTTCATGAATAATCCAGTCCAGGGGACGGCGCTCGCGACAGACCCGGGTATTCCCCATCCCGTTCGTGGGCGGGGGTCATGTCCGATTTCAGGACCGCTGTGACACGCGAGCCGTCTCAAGTTGCTCCGGATCGTAGCTCAGCAGCTCCGCGATGCCGTTGTGCGCGTCGCAGATGGCGACCCGGGGATGGTGCCCGGCCATCTCCTGAGGCGTCATTTGGGCGAATGACATGATCAGGATGCGATGCCCCACCTCCGTCAGCCTGGCCGCGGCCCCGTTCACCCCGATCTCGCCGGATCCCGCCTTGCCCCGGAAGATATAGCTTTCGAACCGCGCCCCGTTGTCGCAATCCGCCACGAGCACCTTCTCGTTGACCACCATCCCCGTCGCCTCGAGCAGCACGGGATCAATGGTGACCGAGCCCAGGTAATCGGGATTGCAGCCCGTGACCACGGCGCGATGGATCTTGGCGTAAAGGACCGTACGCAGCATGGGAGGACGAACCGACGGAGGAACGGAGTGGAGTGAGTATACCAGCGGCTATCGGCTAATGGCTATCGGCTTTCGGCAAGATTACGCGCCCGCCGCTGCTCCAGCTGAAAGCTCTCCTTCTCCGCGGCCCTCCGCGGTGAATCTTCTTCTCCGGCCGACAGCTATTCCCATCCCACCTGCTCCGCGTCGGACCAGAGTCCCTCCAGATCGTAATACGCCCGCCGGCCGGGCTCGAAAAGATGGACGACAAGTTCGACAAAGTCGATGACGACCCAGGTGTGCGCCTGATCGGCATCGCAGTGGAACATGGCGTTGTTGTGCCGGTCGCCCAGCTCCTCGAGTTCCTGGGCGACGGACTTCATCTGCCGGTCGCTCGTCCCCGTACCAATGAGCAGGAAATCGCAGACCTGGCTGAGGCTCCTGACATCCAGAAGCCTGACGTCTTCGCAGTGCCGATCGGCCATCAGCCGCGCCGCTTCCACGGCAAACGTCCACAGACGCTGCGGATCGGTGTGGGAAGCAACACGCATCAGCCAAGACCGACAAAGGCCGCGATCGTCGGCGAATACTTGACGATGAGCCCCGCGAACACGACCGACACGATTGCAATGAGCTTGATGAGGATGTTCAGCGAGGGGCCCGAGGTGTCCTTGAAGGGGTCACCTACCGTGTCGCCCACCACGCCCGCCTTGTGGGCGTCGGACCCCTTCCCGCCGTAGTGGCCCTTCTCGATCCACTTCTTGGCGTTGTCCCAGGCGCCGCCCGCGTTGGCCATGAAGATCGCCACCGCGAACCCCGAGGTCAGCCCACCGACGAGCAGGCCCATCACGCCGCCGACTCCCAGGACCAGACCGACCACCACCGGGACGATGATCGCCATCAGCGAGGGGACGATCATCTCCCTTTGAGCCCCCGCCGTCGAGATCTTCACGCACTCGGCGTAGTCGGGGTAGCGGCGGCCCCCGCCTTCGACGCTCGTCGGCCACTTCGTCGGGTCCGCGAGGTCCGTCTCGCTCATGCCCTGTTCCTTGAACAGCGCGCGCATCACGCCGAACTGCCGGCGGACCTCGTTCATCATGCGGTTGGCGGCACGGCCCACGGCCTGCATGGTCATCGCGCAGAACACAAACGCCAGCAGGACGCCCAGGAATATTCCCCCCAGAACGTGGGGGTTCATCAGATTGACGTTGTAGAACGCAAGGACCTGCTCAATCGTGGCGCGATCGGTGGGGACGATCTGGACGGTTATGCCGGCGAGCTCGACGTGATAGGCGTTGGCTGTCTCGTCAAAGGGGCTCCGGAACTCGAAGGTTTGGCCCACCTCCAGCGATTCGGCCACCAACACCCTGATCTTGCGGGGCGCCAGCAGCAGGCCGCCGAAGACACGTTGATCTGAGTCGACGATCGTGAACGTGCCGTGTCCGCGGTAGCGGGCGACAGAGCCGGCATTGGCCTCGCTGAGCAGCGCCGAGACATCCACACCGTCGGAAAGCTGCGTGTCGAGGTTCGTCTTGACCACGGAGATGTAGGCGGCCAGCAGGGCCAACGCGGTCAGCGCCGCCGAGCCGATCGCGAACCCCTTGCCGGTGGCCGCCGTGGTGTTGCCCAGCGAGTCAAGCATATCCGTCCGCTCGCGGACGAAGTCCGGCTGGCCGGTCATCTGGGCGTTGCCGCCGGCGTTGTCGGCGATGGGTCCGTAGGCGTCGGTCGCCAGGGTGATCCCGAGCGTCGAGAGCATCCCCACCGCGGCGATCCCGACCCCGTAGAGACCAAGCAGGAAGTTCTCATCGCCGCCGGCAAAGTTGAACGCGAGGATGATCGCGACGACGATCGTGGCGATCGGTACCCACGTCGAGATCATCCCCACAGCGGTCCCGGAGATGATCACCGTGGCGGGGCCGGTCTCGGCCTGCTTGGCGATCAACTGGGTCGGCTTGTGCTCGTAGCTCGTGTAGTACTCGGTGAACCAGGCGATCACGAGCCCCGCCATCAGGCCGGTGACGATCGAGCCCCAGAGGCGAAGCCCGGGCACACCAAAGCCCCGCAATTCCTCGACGCCGCCAAGGAGAACCAAGAAGAGCAAGGCGGAACCGACGGCGATCAGCCCTGAGGCGGTCCAGACCCCTCCGTGCAAGCTTCGTAGGAGCTGGGTGAAGGAGGCGTCCTCCTTCCCGCGGACGACGAAGATCCCCAAGAGCGAGGCGAAGATGCCCAGCCCCGCAAGCGCCATCGGCGCCACCACCAGCTTCATTGCGTCCGCCTCCGGGTCCCCGGAGAGGCTGAACGCGGCCGCCGCTCCCAGGGCCATCGACGCGAGAATGGAGCCGTAGTAGCTCTCGTAGAGATCAGCCCCCATCCCCGCCACGTCGCCCACATTGTCCCCGACGTTGTCGGCGATGGTGGCGGGATTCCTCGGATCGTCCTCGGGGATACCAGCCTCGACCTTCCCCACGAGGTCCGCCCCCACGTCGGCGGCCTTGGTGAAGATGCCGCCACCAACGCGGGCGAAGAGCGCCTGCGTGGAGGCCCCCATGCCGAAGGTGAGCATGATCGTGGTGATATCCACCAGCGTCATCGATTCCGGCGCAAAGATATTGAAGAGCGCAAACCAGACCGAGATATCCATCAGCGCGAAACCGACAACAACCAAGCCCATGACCGCCCCGGCGCGGAAGGCGACGGTCAAGCCCTCGCTGAGCGACTGCTTCGCGGCGAATGTGGTCCTGGCCGATGCGTTCGTCGCCATCTTCATGCCGAACCAGCCGCAGACACCCGAAAAGAAACACGCAAAAAGCACGCCGAAAGGCGTTATCCGGCTCTGAATACCCGCCATCCCCAGTAGCACAAGAACCGCGAGCAGGATGACGAAGACCGCTGCCACGACCAGGTACTGGCGTTTCAGATACGCCATAGCACCCGACCGGACCGCATTTGCGATCTCGATCATCTCCGGCTCGCCCTCGGAGTAGCTCATGACCGAGCGGTTGAACCGGTACGCGCCGAAGAGCGCGGTGATCGCGCCGAGGGGGGCAATGAGCCAGACCCAGGCCTCGGAGACAATCGTCGAGAAGGTCGCCAGGAAAAGTGTGCTCACCAAAAGGTCACTCTAGAGCTGTTTCGACCGCTTCGTAGCGGCCTCCGGCCGCACACTCACTTTATGGGCTTCGCGGCCTATCGAAAAGGCTGTTGCGCTTGGAGGCTAACTGCGCTGGCCCACCGCGCCGAAGATGAGAGCAATCCCGCGGCGGACTCCCCCGGCCGGGTCCGGTCCGCCGGCTCGCTATCGCCGCTCGTTCTCCTTGGCGCGAATCGCACGCTGGATGGACTTGCGCATGGCGCGACGACGCCGTTCCGAGGGTTTCTCGAAGTATTGCCGGCGCTTGATTTCCTTGGTCAGGCCCTCTTTTTCGCACAGCTTCTTGAAACGGCGGAGCATCTGCTCAACCGATTCACCGCCACGGGCCTTGATGCGTATCGCCATTGATCGGGTGCCTCGCTTCGATGAATCGAGCCACGCATTAGAGCCCAGCGCGAGCGCTTTGGCAAGCCGCCGAGCCCCGACCGGCCTTATCGGACGCAGATCAACCGTCTTTCGATGCGGGCCACACCTCGGCGGTGGTGGGCGGGGAGCCATAGCGACGTTGAAGCTGCGTCATGGTAAACCCCCCCTCACGGCGCCCCGTAGGTGTCCTGCCGAGGAACCGGACCCAGTCCGAGAGTTCCTCGGCAGGGAAGCTGACCAGCTCGCCGCGGCCCTTGTCGCAGGCAAGCCCCGCCTGCGGCGGGCTCGCCAGCACACCTTCGATCCGAAACCGCGTCCAGCTCAGCGGTCTGACCCAGACATGCTCGACGCCGCCGGCGACCGTGGGTGCCGCCCACTTGATCGCCCAGTCGCCGCCGTCTCTGGACCAGCGGGTCCGGGCCTCGTCCACGGTCGCCCGTGCCCTTGCGATCGCGGCGGCAAGCTCCTGGAGGGCCTCGGAACCCGGGACGATGACCGCGGAGCCGTCGAGTGTACGCCACGGTGATCGCGTCACCGCGGCCGGTTGGGCGGCGGCTTGCTCGGCCGCAGGCGGCGAGGCCGGGGGCTCGCAACCACTGACGACGCCCACGATCAGGACCCCGGCCCCAGGCAACGACAGTCGGGAGTGACCAAGCACCCTGAAACCTCCCGAGCAATGGTAGGGCCCGCGGAAGAAGCCAAAGATTCACCACGGAGATAAGAGCAGGGCTCAGGGTTCAGCAGTGTGGGCTCGACGCTTTCCCGAACCCCGAACCCCCTCGACTCCTGCGTGCTAGGGAGACAACCGCTGCCTCGTCCATCCTCCGTCGGGACCGCGGGCGTACAGGACGCGATCATGCAGCCGGTCAGGCTGTCCCTGCCAGAACTCGATCCGCTCCAGGCTTACTCGATACCCCACCCAGTGGGGTGGCCGGGGCACTTCGCGGCCGTCGTATTTCTCGCTCACCTGGGCGACCCGCCCTTGGAGCATCGCGCGATCGGTGATGGGCTCCGACTGGTTGCTTGCCCACGCTCCGATCTGCGCTCCCCGCGGGCGGGAGGCGAAATAGCTGTCAGCCTCGGCGTCGGCAACGAGCGAGACCCGGCCCTCGATCGAGAGCTGCCGGGCCTGCTTGTCCCAGTAAAAGAGCAGGGCGGCGTGGGGATTCCCACCGAGATCCCGTCCCTTGCGGCTCCTGCTGTTGGTGTAGAAGACCGCCCCGGCGGCGTCGAGGTCCTTCAAGAGAACGGCCCGTGCCGACGGACGGCCGTCGGGGTCGACGGTTGCCAGCGTCATGGCACGCGGGTTCCTCAGGCCGATCAGCCCCGCCTCATCGAGCCACGCCTTGAGCGGGGCAACCGGGTCGGGCGGAGGGTTGTCGAAGTCCATGGGTCCAACTCGCAGGCTCGGCCCACCGGGCGATCGCCGGTGGCGACTGGCTGCTACCCCCCCCGACCACGATACTATAATGAGTCGCGCGTCTCCCGCAGTGGGGGGGGCTCGCAGACCAGATCGTGCACCGCGTGTTCCAGCCGGGGCCCCGCCCAGCGACCTGTCACGCCCCAACAGGAGGCCAACGTTGCGCGAGACGCGAAACTTCTGCCTGGTGCTGGCGCTCGTGGTCTTCATCGTCTGGGCAATCATCGCCTGGACCATGCTGGGCGGCGACATGGCGTTTGTATGGCCGCAGAGGATTATCTCGCTGGTGTTGATCGCGGCGACGGGGGCCTGGCTCTTTTACGCCTTGCGATTCGAGGACAAGCTGCCTGACCACCTCAAGGAGGTGCTTGGCGAAGAGTACTACTACGAGGTGGACGGGCTGTGCTTTATGCCCATCATCCGTGTCAACAGCGGACGGTCAGAGCTGAGCGTCTATTACCAGAACCGCTATGAGAATCCGGTGGAAGTGATCGTCCACCTGCGACCGCCACAGGAGAGCTTCATCATCCGGCCGGGCATGCGCGACGTTCACTTCGCGTTCAAGGCCCAGGGCGGCGACTTCGGCGTCATCCACCAGCCGATCGCGGTTCCCGAGCCGCTTCAGGGGGACGTGATCAACGTCGAGCTTGCTGCAGCCAGCTACTACCCGCGAAGCCACGGGGCGCGGATGCGGCGGCGAACCGGGATCTCCTGCGGCACGCTCCCGGTCGACTGGGGCGGCGCCGCGTTCAAGGCAGGCGTGCACGAGGTTTCCGGCGAGATCGAGCTGATCAACCCGGTCACCATCCACCTGTCGATGCCCACGGGCGTCAAGACGGTCATCACCGGGGACGAGGTTTGGAAGCAGGAGCAACTGGTGGCGGGTACGACGACCTGAAGAGCTGTCAGCTGTCAGCCGGAGAAGAAGATTCACCGCGGAGAGCGCGGAGGACCGCGGAGAAAAGAGGAGGGCTCAGGGTTCAGGGTTGAGCAGGTCT
>JADFKZ010000061.1 GCA_022564665.1 Planctomycetota bacterium
AATCTCGTTGAGCCGGCTGGCAGCCAGTAGCTGTTGGCCAAGCAGCTCAGTGCCGGCGGCGATGGAGCGCTGAAGCTCCCGCGCCAGCAACGCGCTGAACCGCGCCGCCAAAGTGTCGTCGATGGGGATTCCGCCACCCGCGCCGGCAAAGTCAGGATGCACCCCGGCCGTTTCCGGCCACCGCTGGGCGATCCGATCGGCGATCCGCCGGCGGAACATCCAGTCTGCATTGTCGGGCAGCACCAGGTCCTCGGAAAACCACTTGGCGATCTCCCGCCGGGCCAGCAGGCTCGTCAGGACCCACAGGTCGTGTGTACCGATCGTCTCGCTGTCGTCAAAGAAGCGGATGAGCTGAGCCTTCACCACCGCGCTGGACTCGAAGTCCGCCATCGCCAGCAGGCGGCCGAGGACGTTCAGGCTCGGCCCTTGGCGGGAGAGGTCGGTGGAGGTCCGCAGGATCTCGCCGACCGCGCCGAGGAACGCCGCATCGAGCCGCTCACCCCCTCCCAGCCGACGCTGGGCGGCGATCCAGGACTCCCAGAAGTCGTAGGTGCGATCGTCAAACTCCATCGCTTCGACAAGCCACCCCACCGACCGCGAAAGCCACGCCCCGGCCGCGGCCTCGAAATCGGCCCGAGGTGGCAAGGGACCGTCGAGGGCGACCTGCAGCTGGGTCTGCGCCCGCTCGACCAGGGCGGGCGGGAGGCTGGTGCTCACCGAGATCCGCCCAAGGATGCCCGCCATCCACGCCCCGCGCCAGGTGTCGATCGGGTCGGCAAGATGCTCCGAGGGCGGCCTCAGCGTCGCCAGCAGACGGTCGGCGACACTGGGGGAGTCCGATGCGGCGTAGAGCGCCTCAAATATCGCGTCCTCGATCTGGGCGCGGGTCCTGACGTCGATCAGCACCCAACCCGTGCCCGCCGTCTTCATGCACGCGTCCCAGCCCCGGTAGACAGCCTCCGAGGGACCGACGCGCGCGACCGTGATCCGCCGCGCAAGCTCGGAGATCTCCCCGGGAAGCTGCGGGCACGCGTCGCCCGCACGGGCGGCATCCGCGGTCAGCGCCAGACCGAGAAAGGTCGGCGGATGGTCAAACCTCGCCAACACCCAACTGGGCTCCGACGAAGAGGTCATTTCGGCAGGCGAGTCGGTCAGCACCGGGGTTCGCGTGCCCCCGACCGCCGCGGGCGGCAGATCAACGGCACGACGGGATGCAAGGTCGGGCCGGAAGAAGAGCAGCCAAACCGCCAGGAGACCCGCCATCACCGTCAGCACCCCGAAGAAAACGGCCAGTCTGGCGGTCGCCCACGCGTCCTGGGGACGAAACCCGGCGCCCAGCCGGCGCAACCAATGTCCCTGGGCGGCCTCGGCGACCCGGGCCTGGCCTTGTATGCCATCCGGCCACACTCCGGGGGCCGCCTGGTTCTGGAGGCCCTCCGGGCCGCGGGCACCGGCCGAAAACGCCCCGACGCGAGCACCGCCCGAAGTGGTCTGGGCCACCGCCACCCGGGTCCCGCCCCTGCGGACATAGGTGCACAGGCCGGTGACGACCCTCATCAACCCCTGTACGCTGATACCGCAGGCTGAGGCGAGCGCGACAAGCCTGGTGCGGCTGGTCGCGTTCCATCCGCGGCACCCAACCAAGACCGCCAGCACACTGCGGTCGAAGTCGGTGAGCGCGGGGGCAGGCGTCGGCGGGGTGGCACCGCGTTTGGCGGGGGTAGAACCTGTCGCCTGGGAGCGCCTCGAAAGCTTGAGGATCTTCTCTGCGGCCGCCCGGAGACGACGACGCTCCTTCTCCGCCTCGTCGCGACGGCCGCTTGACCGCTCAAACACCTCCGCGATTCGCTGGCGGAGCGCGGCTTGGACCGCGGCGGGCTCACGACTGCCCGCCGGCAGACCCAGAACCGCATACGGGTCCGACGACGCGCTCTCACCAGGCAATCGCTGGGGTGTATCACCGCTCATGACCACCCTCCGTCGGATGGGGCACGCCCGCCTCTTGGGCTTGGCCGATTCGGCGATCAAGCGCCTCAAACCTCGACGCCCACGGCTCGGGACCCCAGGAGGGGTTGAGGTTCTTGTACTGCTGGATCACCGCCCGGGCTCGCGGCGGGTCCAACTCAGCAAGCAAGGTGATGAGGTGGAACCTCGCTTCGTACCAAAGTGGCGCCCCCACGCCGTATCCAGCCGCCAACTTCCGCCAGCACTCCATGGCCCGGGCCAGCCGGCCCACCGCCTCCGACAAGATGGCCGTCGCCCGCAGGCTCTCGGCGTCGGTTGGGCGGGCCTGCAAGACCGACTCGTAAAGCTCCAGGGCGGCCTGAGCCTTGCCGGGGTCACCGTCGCGCTGCCACAAGAGCATCAGGGCCTCAGCAACCGACTTGTAGTTGCCCAGCACCCCGGCGGCCGGCTGCGAGGTGCTCCCCTCGGCAAGCTGCTTGAGGAGCCGTCTTCCGTAGCGGACCACGAGCTGAAGCTCCGCGGTCTGGACAATCCGGCCGCCATCAGAGTCTCTCCACGCCCCCAGCCCGTGCCCAAAGAGCGCGCGGCATGCCAGCCGCGACCACAGCGAATGCCGGTCGCGCAGCCATAACGCGTCAGCGACCACGGCAGCCTCGTCCACGTCGGCGGTGGTGAGGAGGTACTGGATTCGACGAAAGTCAATCTCGTCCTGATGATCCGAAAGGTCGACTCCCTCGCGCCGGCCCAGCTCCCGGAGATCGTCAAGGACGCTACCCGCCGCGGCCAAACGGCTGATCCCCTCGGTCAGGGCCACGTCCAGTACGCGCCGGCTGCGCGCCACGTAGAGACGCACCGCATCTGGATCAGTGCCACCGAGGCGGTTCTCGGCGTCGCCGACGAAGGGCAGGGCGACGGCGAGGTACTCGATGCCGTAGGCCAGCTTCCGCTCGCCGGAGTCCCGGCGGAAAAGCTGGTAGAGCACATGAGCCGCGCGGCGCTGCGCTGCGTCGTACACCTCGCTGTCGGGGGAGATCAGAAGGAGGTCCTCGACCACCTCGGGCGAGATCTCGCCGTTGACGATCGCCCCTCTGAGCATGAGCTTTGCCGCGTGCGGGCTTCCGGGGTATGCCGCGAGCGTCCTGGCGATCAGCTCCGACAGATTCTTCTTGAGGGCGTCGTTTGAGCTCCTGGAGGCGACGCGGTCCAGGCACACGACGGCCATCCACATCGCCTCCGCCGCCTCCGCCGGCCCCAGCCGCTGGGCGGCCTGTTCAAAGGAATCACGCGCGGCCAGAAAACGGCCCTGAAAGTATCGGCACCAACCGACCAGCCACTGGCAGCTCGCTGCCGCCCGAGGATAGCGGTCAGCGTCATGCTCCCCAAGAGCGGCCTTGAACTCGTCCACCGCACGCTGGTACCGCTCGATGAGCGTGGCTTCGAAGCTGGGGCGGTCGGAGCCGTGGTCCCGCCGGGCACGCTGGTAGTGCTGCACGCCTTTGACATATCGAAAGGCGAAACCGGCGTTGCCCAGGGCATCGATGCCGTAACGCTCCGAGAGATCCAGGACCTGTTGCAGCTCCCCCTGCGCCGCCAGCCAGGTCAAGGCCAGACGGGCCAGCTCGCCCGCTACGTCGCGGGTCCCGCTGTTCGCTTCCAGGGCGTGTACCGCCGCCAGACGGACCCAGGCCACAGGAGGCGTCTGGCCGGCGTCGGTGACCGTGGTGAGTATCGCCAGGGCGGCCCGGTACTCGCCATGCTCCAGGTGGATGGCGATCTTCCAGGCGGGCACCTGCTCGCGAAGAGCTGAATAGGCAAGTGGGTGCTCCAGCAACTCGATCCATTTGATGGCGGTGGCCGACGACGAGGTCAGCGACTTGCACAAGGCCATGCCCAGGATCGAGCGGGCCACCGCTTCTACTGAGCGCAGGTCGACGGAGACCTCCCGGGGTTGAGGCCGCGCCGACCCCGCGTCCAGCATCTGGGCAAAGAGCAGCTCCGCCACCCTGGCGTTGTCCGGCCGATCATGAAGCCAGGACTGGTAGTACTGCGCCCAGGCGTTGACAAAAGTGCAGGTGGTCAGCAGACGCTGGGCGTTCTCGGCCCTCAAAGAAAGCACCTCGGCCTCGCCGCCTGCGGTTCGAATCAACCTGCGTTCTGTCGCCTGAAGCCGATCCTCGATCACGCCGCGGAGCTGATGGAGCTCGGGAATGATCTCCGAGAGGGTTTCGCGGGCGCGTTGGACCTCCTCATCGCTGCTCTGGCGGAGCCGGTGGTTCTCCGCAATCCTTTCCGCAGATCGGTAGCTGCCCCGGAGGAGGGCGAGCTTCAGCTGAGCCCCCACTTCCGCCGAGACGGACCCCAGCAGCCGCTGGCTCTCCCGGCGCATGTCGGCGATCGTCGCAGGCTCGTCCGTCGACTCCAGCAACTCGGCATAAATGCCGATCAGGCGCCCCAGGAGCTCGTCGCGTCGGGTGCCGGTACGGTCCGCCAGCTGATCCTGGAGGTAGACCGCCAGCAACTGCTTGAGCTGGTGGAGCTGGAGGTAGGCGGCAACCTCGTCCGCCCGCGCCAAAGGCGCTACGACCAGCGACACGAACACCGCGGCAAGCAACCTAGTCGGCCGGTACATAGGTCACTTGCTCGAAGCCCGCATCGCGCGCGGCCTGGATGGCGCCGGCGACATGACCGACGGGGACGTCACCGGCAGCCCGGACGAAAAGCCCCAACGGCTTGTACAGCTCGACGAGCGCCGTCTCCAGGGCGCGTCTGTCGTGCAGAACCTGCATCCCAAGCCCGTACACCGGCTTGCCCTGCAACCGGTAGACATCGAGAATCTGCGGCTGAAAGTCGGCGCTTGACCCGATGGCGGTCTCCGACACCGTCTGCAGCGTGGGGCTGAGCCGATCCTCGGGGCGCGACAGGACCGTGCTCACCATGAAGTAGATCAACATCAGAAAGGTCAGGTCGATCATGCTGGCGAGGTTCAGCGTGATACCCTCGGGGCGGCGGGATGTCGGTCTGCGGAATCTCACCGGCCTGATCCCATTCTGGGGACCTCCGTGGCGAGCCGGGCGGATCCGACACCAAGGGACGTGAGCATGGTGACGACCTGGTTGAGCCGCGCCGCCTCGGCGTTGCGATCCGCCCGAATCATCAGCTTCAGGTCCAGCGGGGACAGCCTCGGCGCCCGGCGGATCTGGGCACGAACGATCGCCTCCAGCTCGCGCAGGTCGACGGACCGGTTGGAGACGATCAGCTCGCCGTTCCGGGTGATGTTGATGACGATGCCCGCCTCCTCCGGAGTCTGGCGCTGCTCGCCCCGCTCCTGCGGCAGGTCGACGTCCGCCCGGGTCAGGCGAGAGAACTGTGCGGTGGTCATGAAAAAGATGATCAGGAGAAAGACGACGTCGATCATCGGCGTGAGCTCGATCGCAAAGCCGCGTGTGCGGTCTCGTTGCCGGTGCCGCTTCACGACGAGCCCCCCGCTCCTCGATCCGCCGCTCCCGGAACACCCGGAACCGGGGGCACCGGGGCTTGACGTTCACTCGGCTCCGCCTCGTCTTTTTTGGGCGGCTGCTGGGCCACGGATTGCTTTGGACGTGGCGGCACTGATGGATCTTCACGCGGCTTTGCCGCCAGGGCGCCCGCTGCCCTTGCCGCGGGGCGGGGGTTGGCCGCCGGGCTCGATGCCATCGACTCCAGGTGCAGGATGAGCCGCTCGATCTCCAGCGCCGCCTCGGAGGTGAACGCGTCGATGCGGTTGGCGAAGTAGCGGTGCAAGGCAATACAGGGAATCGCCAGAATGAGACCCATCAGCGTGGTGACCAGCGCCAGGCTGATGTTGCTGGCAAGCGCCTCATGATTGGGCGTGGCCGTGCGGGAGAGCGCCTCAAACGCCCCCACCATTCCCAGCACCGTACCCAGCAGACCCAACAACGGCGCGATCGACCCGATCACGCCCAGGGTGTCCGTTGAGCGGTAGAGCTTGGCCGTCTGATCCTCGCCCGCCTCCTCGATGGCGTTCTTTATCTCAAATGCGCCGAACGCCGATTTCTGGTAGCGCGTGAGACCCGCCGCCATGATCCTGGTCAGATAGGAGTCCGCATCCGGATCCATGCAGTACTCCAGGGCACCGGTGACGTCGCCTCGCAAAAGAAGATGGTCGATGTCCTCCAGCTGAGCGGGTGGAATGAGAGCCGACCGTCTGATCTGGACCAGATGCATGATGACCAGCGCCAGCGCCACCACGCTCAGCCCGATGATCACATAGCCCACCACCCCCCCCTTCTGAATGGTCTCCCACCAGGTGATGCCGCTCTGAGCGGTCTCGACCTGTGCGAGCACGACGTTGGTGAGAATTCCAGTGGCGATCATTCGTCCTCCTCGGGCTTGATGTGCTTTGGCATGACGCGATCGAGTCGCTGACTCAGGGGACCGGCCGCGTGGATCGGGTGGTCGGGAAAGTCCTTCTGCAACTGGATGCGCAGGGTCGCCGCAGCGTCGAACTGGCCCGCCTCCGCCAGCGCGTCGGCGGCGTGGCCCAGCGCGAGTCCGGCCAGATAGGGCAGGGTGCGCGCAAAACGCGCCGGCAGGTGGATCAGGCTGACCATGCCCCGCTGCCGGCGGCCGATTCCAGGCTCCCCAACCAGCGACAGGCCGATGTGGAACCGCGCCCATGCCTCGGCCCACTCCGGCAGCCCCGGCACCAACCGTTTCAGCGCCTCGCGGGCAGTGCGGCGTCGGTCCGCCTCCCCCGCCGTGCAGTCGACGAGAAGCTTAACGAGGGCCACGCCGGGATGGTCACCTGGATCCGGTGCCGGTTCGCTCGCCCCGGTGGCCGCTGAGCCAAGCGTCTGTCGAACCGCGCGGCGGTAGAGATTCGCCAGAGCCGCAACGACCTCGTCGCCCTTGCCGTCGTATCCCGCCAGATCGTGCTCCAGCGACGCCAGCAACCCGGTCGCAAGCCATGCCGGGGCCAGCGCTGTGCACAACGCCCGCTCGGCGTCCATGACCGCCGGGAGCATCGAGTAGGAGTCCGTCCGCACACCAGCCCGCCGCAGCCGCGCCACCTCCAGCGCAGGGATCACCGCCAGAGCGTGGTCGAAGCGGGCCAGCCGGCATCGCAACAGACCCTCCGCCACAACCAAGGCGGTCTCGTGGGACCTGCCTCGGTACCGCTCAAAGAGCCGCTCCAGGAGCGGCTCCGCGAGGGTCGTGTCGTTCCGCTCAACCCGGCTGCGGGCCCGCCAAAGCTCGACGGCGACGCTCATCCACGGCCCGACGGCCGCCTCCCATGGGCCCGGAGGATCCCCCGCCACCCTCCGGACGCGATCCCAGGGGATAAGACGGCTGTCCCTGGACTCGCGGCGGACGGTGATCCCTGCATCATCGACACGCGTGATCTCGCCTTGGATCGCAGGCGCCGCTCCCCGCAGGAGGATGAGGTCCCCCCTCGCGGGGGAGGGCAGAATCGCAAGGACGATGACCGCGGCTGTCGGACCCTTCATCCGCTTACCACCCGTCCGACGACACGTGCCGATACACGCCGCCCGACTTCGTGGCGATCTCCTTGAGCATCTCCTGAGATTGCCCATCGCCGAAGGCGATCGTGTTGATGACGACACGCTTACCCCGCCGGTTGAGCGTGCCGACCGCCTCCGGCGTGTCCGGCGGGATCAGCCCGTCGGTCAGGAAGAAAATCACGTCGGCGCGATGACGCAGCGAGAAGACCTCCAGGAATGCATTGCCCGGCTGCGTCCCCCCCCCGGGGTCGACGCCGTTGAGCCACCGTATGAGATTGCTCACCGCGGTGGGGCGCGCGCGCGTCCAGTCGCTGTCAAAGGGGCGCGCCGCCGACGAATACAAAACGACGAAGAAGTAGGCGTAATCGGGCAGGATCTGGATGGACTGGGCCAGCTCGGCCATGCAGACCTCGAACTTGCGCCGGTGGCTCATGGAGCCCGACACGTCGACGATGTACGCGAAGCGGGACCCACGCGAGCTGACACCGAAGAAGGACGTTCCCGCCCCCCCGCCTCCCAGCGTCGTCTCACCCCCCGCTCCCGTGCCCGCACCACCGAGGGCGGGTACGGACCCGGCGTCGGAGATCTCCAGGCTCGCCGCCGGAATCGCGGGGTCGAGATTGGCGGCCGGGTCGTTGGCGGAAAGGTCCTCGTGGTCCCAGGGAATCTCGGGCTCCAGCTCCTGGGAGTCGATGTCGAGAATCTGCGTCAGCTCCTGATCATGAATGACGGCGAATTGAAGGCTTACCGGCTGGGCGAACTCCCCCGAGGGCACCGCGCGACGGACGTAGCTCAGGTACACCATCAGCGCGACATGAGCCAGCAGCGACAACGACACACCCACGATGAGCAGGTTCCGCCGGCGGCGACGGCTGCGCTGATCACGTTCCTCGGTGAGTCGCCGGATAACCTCCTGAAGCTCGCTGACCGTCTTCTCCTGGAGGATCGGCGGTCCCCGGCGGACCGGGTCGGTGCCCCCCCGCTGCCCGGCATCGCCGGTTTGATTGCTCACGTTGGAGTCCTCATCAACTCACGCGCGCCCGAGGGCATCTCGGCGGCACGACCCGGCAAATGATAGGATCGCCGGGCTGGCGGGCTTGACCTTAGATTGGGCGGCCCTTTCCAATTCGAGGGCGGGAGGCACCCATGCCCCAGAGACCCCGTTACGGACGCGTGGTCCTGAAAATCAGCGGCGAGAGCTTCGCCAAACCAGGCGAATATGGCATCGATCCCGAGGAGCTGGCCCTGATCGCCCGGGAGATCGCCGACGCGGCCGCCGACGGTACCCAGATCGCCGTCGTCGTCGGAGGCGGCAACATCATCCGCGGCTCCTTGCTGACGAAGCAGGGTCAAATCGACCAGTCCACCGCGGACTACATGGGCATGCTGGGAACGGTCATCAACGGCCTCGCCCTGCGCGAGGCGCTGGCCAGCGCCGGCCGGGATTGCCGGTTGATGTCGGCGGTGGAGATTCCGGCGGTCGGAGAGCGATTCATCAGAGCTCGTGCTCTGCGCCACTTCGAAAAGGGCCGCGTCCTCATCCTGGCCGCGGGCACGGGAAACCCCTTCTTCACCACCGACACCTGCGCCGCCCTCCGCGGAGCGGAGCTCAATGCCGAGGTTCTTCTGAAGGCAACCAAGGTCGACGGCGTGTACTCCGCCGACCCCAATGTGGACCCCAAGGCTCAGCGATACACCCGGCTTACCTTCAGCGAGGCGATCGAAAGGAAGCTGGGCGTCATGGATCTCACGGCGCTTACGATGTGCATGGAGAACAAACTTCCCGTGATCGTGTTCGACTTCAAGACACCGGGAAACATCCGGCGGGTCATGGCCGGCGACCAGATCGGCACCGTCGTGGAGCTACCCGATGGAAGCTGAGAAGATCCTGCATGAATGTCAGGAACGCATGGACAAGTCATTCGAGTTTTTCCAGCGAGAGCTGATCGGGATCCGCACCGGTCGCGCAACCACCGCCCTCATCGACTACCTGAAGGTCGACTACTACGGGTCACCCACCGAGCTCAAGGGGCTGGCGGCGGTGAGCGTGCCGGACCCCACCTTGCTGATCGTCAAACCCTTCGACCCGGCAAGCCAGAGCAACATCATCAAGGCCCTGGAGACCGCCGACCTGGGCCTGAACCCGACGACGGACGGCAACGCGATCCGGGTTAGTATCCCACCGCCGTCCGCCGAGCGTCGCCGGCAGCTCGTCAGCCAAGTCAAGAAGATGACGGAGCAGGCCCGAGTCGTCGTTCGCAACGAGCGCCGCGACGCCAACCGGCACATCGATCAGCTGGCCAAGGACAAAACCAGCCCTCTCTCGGAGGACGGCGCCAAAACCGCAAAGGACCGCGTCGAGGAACTGACCAAGAAACACATCAAGCAGGTTGATGAGTCGTGTGACAAGAAAGTCCAGAAGATAGAAGCAGTGTGAAGAGCTGACAGCTCTTCTCCCCATGGTACCGCTGGTGCTTGGCTACATTCTCGCCTTGAACCCGCCCGTCGTGGTCGTCGACCGCGACAACGTCGCCATCACGCAAAGCTGCACGATCCGGGTCACCGAGCCCGTAATCATCGACAATGACCGCAACGGTGTCATCCATGTCACCGCCGACGGTGTGACGGTCGATTTCGCAGGTGCCGCGCTTCACGGCGCCGCCCCGCACACCATCCCCGATGGATTTTCCGGGACAGGCATCAGGATCACCGCGGCAAACGTCGTGATTCGCGGAGCGCGGGTCAGCGGGTTCAAGGCCGGTATCTGGGCAAGCGACGCCGACGGGCTTCTCATCGAGGACTGCGTGGTATCGGACAACTTCCGACAGCGTCTGCGATCGACGCCGCAGGCGGAGGATCAGGCGGACTGGCTGTGGCCACACGCCAACGACGCCAACGAATGGCTCGCGAGATACGGGGCCGGGGTGTACGTCGAGGACAGCGTCGGGGTCACCGTGCGCCGTGTGTCGGCCAGACGCACCCAGAACGGCATCGTCCTCGACCGTGTCAGCGATTCGAGGATCTATGACAACGACTGCTCCTTTCTCTCCGGCTGGGGTCTCGCCCTGTGGCGGTCGAGCGGCAACATCGCCTCACGAAACGCCTTCGACTTCTGTATCAGGGGCTACAGCCACGGCGTCTATAACCGCGGCCAGGATTCCGCCGGCATCCTGATGTTCGAGCAGTGCTCGAACAATGTCATCGCTGAGAACTCCGCCACTCACTGCGGCGACGGATTCTTCGGTTTTGCCGGAAAGGAAGCCCTCGGTGAAGTCGATCCGAGGGATGACCTCGCGTGGTACAAGGGTCGTGGCAACAACAACAACTTCATCGTCGGCAATGACTTTTCGGACTCGGCTGCCCACGGCATCGAGATGACCTTCAGCTTCGAGAACTACATCCTTTCCAACCGCCTCGTGGGCAACGCCATCTGCGGCATCTGGGGCGGTTACTCCCAGCAGACGTGGATCGCCCACAACGTGATCGAGTCGAACGGCGCTATGCCCTACGGCCTGGAGCGGGGCGGGGTTAACATCGAGCACGGCCACGGCAACGCCATTATGGACAACGCGTTCAAAGGAAACGCCTGCGGCGTGTATCTGTGGTGGGACGAGGATGACCGACTGATGAGGCTGCCCTGGGCGAGGGTGAACGAAAAGGGCTCAAGGCTGAACACCGTGATTCAAAACACCTTCGACCGCGACCGCGTGGGAGTCCAGTTGCGCAAGACGACGAACACGCTGGCGGTGGATAATACGTTTACGCACGTGCAGTCTGAATTCGATCTCGACGAGCTCAGCAGCCGGACCGCCAGTTTCCGGGCCGGCCATCGGACCGTGATACCCGAATTCGACGGGGAGATCTTCGGGGCCAATCGCCCCGTCGAGGCGCCCAGGACACTCCGCGGTCGCGAGCACATCATCATGACCGAGTGGGGGCCGTACGATTGGCAGGCACCCCTGCTCCACCTTCTTGGGAAGGGCTCCGGCCGGCACATCTACCGGCTGCTCGGGACCGCGACGAAATTGGCCGACGACGCGATCACGCTACGGGGCGAAATCGACATCACCCGCGACGGCGATCGGCTGACGCTACAGCCGCGGCCGAAGAACACGATCGTTCCCTACGAGCTGGCGGTACGGGTGGGCGATCAGGTGCTCACCAAGAACTCCGCCGTTTCCACCGTGGAGTGGGAGGTCCGCGTATTCAGTTATCAGAACGATCCTCGCGAGGATCTCGACGCCTGGCACGCCGAGGCCAAGGCCAACGGCGTCGAGGCGCGGGTGGGTGATCTGAGCCTCCGCTACGGGATGGGCGGGCCGAGCGATCTCTCTGTTGAGGAGTTCCGGCAGGCGGCACTCGGCGCCGACCACTTTGGCACCATCGCTCGGACCAGATTCGCCATCCCCCCCGGCAGCTGGAAGATCAGGTCGCTCTCCGACGACGGCATCCGCGTGTGGCTCGACGATACCCTGGTGATCGACGACTGGACCTGGCACCCGCCTACGACACACACCTATTCATTTGAGTCCCCCGACACCAGAGAGATCTCCATCCGCGTCGAGCACTTCGAGCTGGACGGGTACGCGGTCCTCACATTGGATATCGAACCGCACAACCCTGAACCCTGAACCCTCCTCGCGTCCCGTGGCCCTCCGTGTTGAATCTTCGCCTTCGTCTGGGTGGCTGTGACGGAGCCCGCCGAAGTCCGGTGGACGCCAGGCGGGGTTGTCAGACAGAGCCTAGAAGACCGGGCCTTCGCTTCGCTCAGCCCCAGCCACCCGGAAAATGCCGATAGCCTGTTCTTCCTGAACCCTTCTCTTTTCTCCGTGGCCCTTCTATGAAGCCGGGCGTACGCAGGTCAGTACTCTTTGCGCCGGCGGGCGGGCGGAATATTCAGCTGCTGGCGGTACTTGACCACCGTGCGCCGCGCGATCTCGATGCCTCGTTTCTTCAGCTCGGCTGCCAGATCGGCATCGGACAGCGGATTTGCCTTGTCCTCGTTGTCGATGATCTGGCTGAGCTTGGCCTTGACCGCCACCCAGCTGAGGTTCTGACCTGAATCGGTCTCGGTGCCGCCGGAAAAGAACTTCCGCAGGGCGACCAGACCCCGCGGCGTCTGGAGCCATTTGTCGGCAACGGCTCGGCTGACGGTCCCCACGTGGATGCCGAGCTGGTCCGCCACCTCGATCATGGGTAGAGGCTTGAGGTGCTGAGGACCGTGGTCCAGATAGTCGCGCTGCCTGGCCAGTACGACACCGACCACCCGCAGCATCGTGTTCTTCCGCTGGTTGATCGAATCGATCAGCCAGCGGGCGTTACGGACGTTCCTTCCTACGAACTCCCGCGTGGACTTCTCGAGCGTGCGGTCTTTTGCCATCTTCTCGTAATGCTTGGAGACGCGCAGCGCCGGCAAGATCCCCTCGCAGAGCGACGCCGTATAGTCATCGCCATTCTCGGAGTACTCTACGAGGACATCGGGAATGATGGGCGGGACCTCTTCGTCGACAAGCTCACGGCCCGGGCTGATGTTGAGCTTGCGCATCAGCTGCATCGCCTCGTGAATCTGCTTGATGGAGAGACCCGTGGCGAGCGCGATCTTCGGCAGGCGATTCTGCAACAGATCATCAAAATGGTCATTGACCAGCCGGCGCACATCGACAAAATGCGGATCGTGGCCGGGCTCCGCCTCGAACCGCGCCACCTGGAGCAGGATGCACTCCCGCCGGTTGCGGGCGCCGATTCCCGGCGGATCCATCCGCTTGTGGACCTCAGCCAATGCCTCCTCAAGAAGCTCCAGCGACAGCTCGACGCCGGGTACGTTGAGGTTCTGATCGAGTATCGTCTCGAGGTCGGCCCCGAGCAGACCGTCATCGTTGATGTAGCTGATCAGCAAGCGGCCCACAGTGGCCAGCCGCTCATCGACCTCGTCGAATGACCATTGCTTGAGCAACTGCTCCGTCAGACCCTCACCCCGGGCGGCGACGTTGGCCAGCGCGTCCATCTTTCGGTCGCGCTCCCCGGCCATCCGAAACCGCGAATACCGCGTCGACGGGTACTGGTTGTCCAACGCCTCCTCGTAGCTGGCCTCGAACTCGCCAAGCCGTCGCCAGTCGTCGGTGGCGGTAGAGCTCTCCGCCTGGTTCAGCTCGCGCTCCGCCAGTCGCTCATCCTCTCCATCAGCCGACGGCGCGTCGTCCTCATCCCGGGGCTCCACCAGCTCCAAGGCCACGTTGGACACGAGCTCCTGGTCAACGCGCTCCTGGAGGGCCAGCATCGGCATCTGCAGAATCTCCATCGACTGGATCATCCGCGGAGCCATCTTCATCTGCTGGCTCAACTGGGCTTGTTGGCTGATGTCAAATCGCATGAGAGGGAGCTATGGCCTCCTTATATGGTATCGGTCGCAACCGCATCGGTACCGCAGGTCGAGTCCTCAGGGGGCCATCACCGGCGCCCAACGCTCCGATTGGGCACCACGGGTGATCCCACAACCCTGAATCTACATCTTCTGCCGCCCCTCGATTGCATCGGAGAGCACCGCCCTTGAGGCGTATTCGATCTGGGAGCCCGCGGGGAGCCCGCGGGCCAGGCGGGTCACCTCCACGCTGCGGCTGGTCAGCTGATCGGCCAGGAACAACGCGGTCGTATCTCCCTCCAGGTTGGGGTTGAGGCCGAAGATAACCTCGCGGACCGCAACCTCCCGGCTGTTGCGACGCGGATCGTCAATTCGATCCAGCAGCGTTTGGATCGCCAGGTCCTCAGGCTCCACACCGCCCAAGGGGTCCAGCCGCCCCATCAGGACGTGGTAGACGCCGCGAAAGGTTCCCACCTGCTCGAGCCCGATGAGGTCCTTGGGCTGCTCCACCACGAGCAGAATCGATGCGTCCCGGTCCGGGGACGAGCAGATCCGGCAAATCTCCAGATCGGTGAGGCCGTTGCAGATCGTGCAGTTGCCCACGTGCTGCTTGACGTCGGCGATCGCCCGACTCAACCGCATCGCATCCTCGGGCGACGCCTTGAGCACGTGGAAAGCCATTCGCTCGGCGCTTCGCCGCCCGATCCCGGGAAGCCTGGTGAACTCCTGGATCAAGTGTGCCACCGGCGCCGGCTGACCGGCCACGGAGGTCGTGGACGAAAGGTCTGAGGACTTGGGGTTGCGTTGGTTCATGTCGGAGGAGTCTTGGGTCTTGGGGGATTCCCGGCATCCTGCCGGGGTTGTTCTGTCAGCCGCTTGGCATCCTTGCCTGCGCGGCTGAGCCTTCGGGGCTTCGCCCCTCGGGACTCCCGGCATCCTGCCGGGGTTACGACATCAAGCCCCCCAGTCCCCCGGGGGGGAGCGGCAACCCCAACTCCCCCGCCGCGTCGGCCATCTCCTGCTCCGCCAACTCCCGGGCGCTGGCCAATGCTGCGTTGACGGCGCCCACGATCAGCTCGCCCGCCACCGCGCAGTCGTCAGGGTTGGAGACCTCCAGCAGGCTGCCCAGAAGCGCCTGATCGAAGTCGATCGACACCACCCGCAGCAGCCCGTTGGCGGTGACACGGACCGCCCCACCCCCGCTTTGCGCCTCAACCGTCTGCTCTCCGAGCCTCGTCTTGACCTCGTCCAGCTTGGCCTTGAGCTTGGGCAGATCCTTGAGGAGCCCCGCCATAGAGGCCATATCCTTGAGATTCTCAAACATGCTCTGAGCTCCCGGCAGCATTTTCGGGCTCCTGCCGCCGCGTTGAGGAGTCACGGACGTCCACGACATCCGCATCGAAGATCTCCGATGCCCGCTTGACAATGGGAATCTGCCGCGCTTGCTCGATCTCGCTCGGACCGCTGCCGGAGCCACTGCCTTGGTCGATGAGCGGCGTGTCCAGCTCAACATGCACCGCGCGATTCGTGGCCTGCCGCGCCAGGTCCCCCAACGCCTTGCCCTGCGTGGCCAGCCACCGGGCGAGGCCCGCGTCGTCGGTGTCGATCTTCAGCCGAAGCGTTCCCCCGTCGAACGACTGGTATACGAGACGCTCAATTCTGGCGACGTCGCTCGGCCTCCCCGCAGCGACGGCCTTGATCTCGGCCCAGATCCGGCTCCCCTCGTCGGCGGGGTCGCCTTCGCCGCGAGGCAAGGGGGAAGCCTCCACGCCGGTGGCGGCCTCAGCCCGTCGCGGCGGCACGTCGGAAGCCGGCTTCGTCAGTGACTCTTTTTTTTTTGTTCTCGTTCCCGTCGGCACAGCCTCCAAAAGCGGCGCCAGGTTGGCCAGGTGCTCGCTCTGGCACATCCGGACAATGACCGCGTCAAAGAGCGCGCGGTCCACCGCAGAGTAGCGGGCGTTGCGGGCAACGGCATCGCACAGCGCTATGAGGTGAACGAGCCCGGCGACGTCGAAGTGGGCCGCCTGCTTGGCGGCGGCCTCCCTCACCGACGCTGACAGCTCCAGCAACTCGCAATCGCGACCGCAGGCGGCAATGATCATGAGGTTCCGCAAGTGCTCGATGAGCAGTTCCAGGGCCTGGTCAACCGCAGCACCGCCGTCCAGAAGCGCCGCCGCCGCACCCAGCGCGACGCGGGCATCCCCGTCGGCCACCGCGTCAACCACACGCGCCACCAGCGCCTGGTCGGGCAGCCCGAGCATCTGCTCGAGTAACTGGGGCTCGAGCGAGTGGTCGCCCGCGGCGAGCAGACGGTCCAGCAGACTCAGCGCGTCACGCATCGAGCCGCGGCCGAGCCGTGCGATGCGGGCGATGACCTCGTCGTCGGCGCTGATCCCCTCGGCCTTGAGAATCTTTCGGAGCTGGCCGCCGATCTGCTGCGCGGTGAGCGAGCGGAAGTCGAACCGCTGGCACCGGCTTTGGATGGTCGCCGGAACCTTCGTCGGCACGGTCGTGCACAGTATGAAAATCACGTGGGCGGGCGGCTCCTCCATCGTCTTGAGCAGGGCGTTGAAGGCGTCCGGGGTAACCTGGTGCACTTCGTCGATGATGTAGATCTTGTATCTGCACCGAGCCGGGGAGAGCACGGCGGCGGCAATGAGATCCCTTACCTCGTTGATGCCGCGATGCGAGGCACCATCGATCTCGATGACGTCCAGGTCTGTGCCGCGGAAAATCGCCTCGGCGATCTCGTCGGCCTGTTGAAGATCGTCGGTGACGTTGACGGCCCTGGCTAGGATGCGGGCCATGGACGTCTTGCCCACCCCGCGCGTGCCGCAGAAGAGGTAGGCATGGGCAATACGCCCCGAGGAGACCGCATTGGCCAGCGTGCGGGCAATCGGCTCCTGCCCGACAATCTCATCGGACGACGCCGCTTATGGCTGCTGCGATCAAGCCCTGACCAAATTCACGGGCCGACCGCCCAACGGGCTCGGCCGTCTTCCTCGCCACCGGAGGAGAACGCAGACATCTTAGCGGACGTGCCTGCTGTGGTACACTTGAGCATGATGGACAAACGCGGAAACGAGCGCTCCGAGGCCCCGCCGCCCGTGCCGGCGCCGCCAGGGCCGCGCTTCGTTCCGCCCTCGGTGCAGGCACTCCAGGAGCGGCGCGGCGAGAAACTGCTGTTACTGGTTACGAGGCTGCTATTCCTGGTCCTGCTCGTCACCGTCACCGTTTTGACCATCGCCAGCGCAAAGAGGGATGCCCCGGAAGAGTTTGACCTGACCACCGTTGCGGGGCTCTTCCTTGCCTCTTCGGCCGTCGGGGTGATCGTGCTGCTGGTCGATGCCATGACTCCCAACAAG
>JADFKZ010000062.1 GCA_022564665.1 Planctomycetota bacterium
CCCCGGGATCCTCGATCGCCAGCTGGATGAGCATCTTGCGGTTCAAGAGGACGCCCGCCTGCTGCAACCCGTTGATAAACCGGCTGTAGCGGGTGCCGCGCATGCGGCAGGCCGCCGAGAGCCTGGTGATCCACAGACGCCGCAGATCCCGCCGCCGCGTCCGGCGATCGCGGTAGGCAAACTGGCCGGCGCGGAGAAGGGCCACCTTGGCCTGTTGCTTATGCTTGCTGTGGGTGCCGCGGTAGCCACGGACGGCCCGCAGCAGACGCCGGCGAGCCTGGGTACGCGATGCACCTTTGCGAGCACGGGGCATGACTGTTCTCCACGATCAAACCCCCCACGACCAAACCCCCACGATCAAACCCCCCCGCTCAAGGTTCGCTCTCCGTGGACTTCTTGGACTCGGCGTCCACCGAACCAACCGCCAGATTCCGGCAGCCCCTTGCCTTCAGCCGCAGCAGCCGGGACAGCCGCTTGGCCTCGGGGCCACCGGCGTATTTCGGACGGCGGTACTTGCGGACCGTACCGCCGGATTTGTGGCTGCGCAGGTGCCGGCCGCAGGCTCGCTGGACCTTGACCTTGCCGGTCTTGGTGACCCGCACCCGCTTTCGCAGACCATTGTGCGTCTTGTTCTTGGGCATGCCACAACCCGTTCTCCGCCGTCGAGACTGACTGGTATGAGCCGAACGGGCAAGCGTAGCACGACGGCTCCCGATGTCAACGATCGGCCGCGTAGCCGCCAGAGCGAGCGTGCGCCCCGCAGCCCGGAGGGCTGCCAGACAAGAGCGGCACGGACGCCGCGAGGTCGCTACGGAGCGCTCCAGTAGACGTCCGATCAGCGACGGCGAATGAATTCGCCGTCGCGTACCAGAGCGAGTGTCGGCCCGGAGGGCCGTACGGAGCGCTCTAAACTAATGCGCAAGGAAGACGTCGGCGGGATCGGTGGGACGATCGCCGACACGAAGTTGCAAGACGCCCTTGGGCACCCAGATGTTGTCGTCGCCCCCGGGAACGACGGGCTGCACGAGCCACAGGTCACCACCGTCGGTCCCCAGGACGTTCTGGCCGCGGCCGTTGTGGTTCAACGACGACATCCGAAGATGCTCTTGCGGCCGGCCCGACAGCGCCAGGTCGATGATCGGATTTCGATCTCCGAGCACGATCGTGACTCGGCCAACACCCCAGACCGCGCGGCGGCCCGAGAGGAGCCACTGGTAGCTGTAGCTGGGGTCGAGGTCGTGGTTGCCCGGGCAGTCGAGGTGGCGCAGCTCGCAATAGCCCCCGTCGATCAGCGGTCGCAGATTCAGAGAGTTGCGGACCTGCCCCCAGCTCAGATCGGGGCCGAAATTCGCCAGCGCCATAGGCATCGCCGCCTCGTTGTCGTTGGCATACTGGCTGAAGGCGTAGCTCAGCAGCCGCAGGTTGTTGGCGCAACCGGTCTGGAGGTTTCTCTGGCGGAGGTGTACCGCCGTGGGCCAGATGACGGAGGTGGCAATGAGAATGACTGCCGCGATGGAGATGAAATCGGGCACACGGAAACGCCATCTCCGCGGGGGATCGCCGCTTTCGGCGGACAGCGCGTCAAAGACCAGCTGGGCCGAGGCCTCGTTCTCGTGGCGGTCGATCCTGGCCAGTGTGGCGTAGACCAGCGACTCATCGGCATCCTCGACGGGGTAGTCCTCAAGCAGCTCGAAGAGTCCGACGATCGCGTCGACGCGCCTCGTCTCATCGGGCGTGAGCCCTTCGAGCGCCGCCGGATCGAAACCGCACTCGACCAGCTGGTCAAGCAGCCGCCGATCCTCGGGCGAAAGCGGGCTTTGCTCGGGGCCCCCACTCATCGCGGTACTCGCCCCTCCCGGACCATCACCGCCTGCCATGACGTGGCGAAGGCGGCCACGGCCGTATGAAGCCGGCTCTTGACGGTCCCCAACGGAACCTGGAGTGCCCCGGCGATCTGGTTGTAGCTCATACGCTGAAAGTAGCTCAGCAGGAGTATTTCGCGCAGGTGCGGGTTCAGGGAATCGACAACCGACTTGACCAGCCGGCTTCGCTCGGCGTCCAGGATCGGCTTTTGGGGAGAGGGTAGCGAGGTCTGAAGAAGGTCAACGAAGGACCGCCCCTCCTGCTGGCGGTCAACCGACGCCGAGAGCGACACCATGGGATGCCGGCCATGCTTGCGGTGGTAGTCGCGTGCCTTGTTGGCAGCGATGGTGAACAGCCACGGCTTGAAGCGGCGGGCGGGATCAAACATCGACGCCGACAGATGCAACTGGACGAATGTCTCCTGAAAGACATCCTCCGCCGCCGACCACGAGCCGAGGAATCGTCCCAAAAAATGCAGAAGCGGTTCCCGGTACCGCCCGATAAGCTCCGCAAAGGCCGCACGATCGCCATCGACATAGGCCTCAACCAGCGCTTCATCGGTCCGCTCGTCCACTGGCGTTCTCCCGCGGGCGGCCTTGGAAGGGATCATACGCCGGGTGGTCGGAGCCGACCGCAGGCCGGAACAATGGCCCGGGCCTGCAGAGCGATTTCGAGACGCTGCGACCATCTTGCGATTTCTACGACGTCGGCTGACGGGCGGATCGCACTTTCCTGAAACTTCCTTGCGCCGCCTCAGCAGCCAACCAGACACCTGACAACACCCCGCCAGACCGCAGAATCGGATATCCTCGAGTCCGGATGAGCGTGCCCATCTCACAAATGGCAGCGGTGGCTTCCTACGTCTTGGGCCAGAGGCTTCGCCGCCGTCGCCGCTACCCCCTGGTGCTGATGCTCGAGCCGTTGTTCCGCTGCAACCTGACGTGTGCCGGCTGCGGCAAGATCCAATATCCATCACACATCCTCAAGAGGGAGCTGTCCGTCAAAGAGTGCCTGCGAGCGGTGGACGAGTGCGGTGCCCCGATGGTGTCGATTCCCGGCGGCGAGCCGCTGCTGTACCCGTGTATCGGCGAGCTGGTGGAGCAACTTGTCCGCCGCCGCAAGTACGTCTACCTGTGCACCAATGCGCTGTTGCTTGAGCGCAAGCTCGCCGAGGGAATCTTCCGACCCGACAAACATCTGACCTTCTCGGTGCACATGGACGGCCAGGAGGAGGACCACGATTTCGCTGTTTGCCGCGAGGGCGTGTATCGCAAGGCGATCGACGCCATTCGCGTCGCGGTCGAGAAGGGCTTCCGGGTCACGACCAACACCACGCTCTTTGAAGCGGCGGATCCCAACGCGGTGAGGGCGTTCTTCGATGCGATGATGGAGCTGGACGTGGAGAGCATGACGATCAGCCCCGGCTACGCCTATTCCAAGGCACCCGACCAGCAGAACTTCCTGAAACGCCGGCAGACCAATGAGCTCTTCGAGATGATCCTCTCCAACCGCTCGAAGCGCTGGCGGTTCAACCAGTCGCCTCTGTTCCTGGAGTTTCTGATGGGAAGACGCGACTACGAATGCACCCCTTGGGGCAACCCCACGTTCAACATCTTCGGCTGGCAGCAACCTTGCTATCTGCTGCAGGAAGGATATGTCGATACCTTTGACGAGCTGCTCAACGATACCGAGTGGGAGCGCTACGGCCGCGCCTCTGGCAACCCCAAGTGCCAGCAGTGCATGGTCCATTGCGGACACGAGCCCACGGCGGTCCACCACACGTTCTCGAGCCTCGGCGGCCTGTTGGCGACGATCAAGGCGATGGTCTTTGACACCTACGCCAGCCCCGCCGCCCTGAAGAAGCTCGCCGCGCAAGCGAAGCGGCCCCGCAGCCCGCTGGCACGAATGGTTGAGCTTGGTTTCGCCGATGACGTCAAGCGGTCGGCCGGCGCGGCGTAGGGATTGGGACCAGGGTTCAGGGTTCAGGAAAGGGTCGCAACCCCGACCCCCAACCCCTCCGCAGATATGGGACTGTCCGCGGTATCCCTACAATTGCTGAAATGTCTTCCCCCCCATTGCCGTTTAAGAAAGAACCATGCGTGTGAAACCCCTCAACGATCGACGACGTCTTTCCCTGATCGCGGTGCTGGCCGGGGGCCTCGCCGCCGGCCTGGGCGTGCCGCGGCTGGCCGTCCGCGGCGCCTTGGCTCAAACGCCCAAGCAGAAGGCATCGCTCAAGCACGCGACCGACCTGTCGCTGGCCTTCCAGCAAGCCACCCGGCAGATCGCCCCATCGGTGGTCAATATCACCTCGATACGAAAGACAGATTCGAAAAGGGGCGCCGGCAGCGATCGTTTCCCGGACTGGTTCTCCGGTCCCGACGGCCGCGCCGTCCCGAGCCAGGGCAGCGGCGTGATCATCCGCGCCGATGGCTACATCGTGACCAACCACCACGTGGTCGAGGATGCCAGCAAGATCCGCGTCACGCTGGCTGACGGGACGGAGTTCCCGGAGGCCCGGATCATCGGCACCGACCCCGAGACCGACCTGGCACTCATCAAGATCGATGCCAAGGGGCTTCGCCCGGCTCGGTTCGCCGACTCCGACGAGATCCAGGTCGGCCAGTGGGTGCTGGCGGTGGGCAACTCGCTGGGGTTCGCCAACACGGTGACGGCGGGAATCGTCAGCGCCATGGGCCGCCCCAGAATCGCCCGGACCAGGTACGGCAACCTCATCCAGACCGATGCGGCGATCAACCCCGGCAACAGCGGGGGGCCCCTGGTCAACCTCCAGGGCGAGGTCATCGGCATCAACACCGCCATCAGCACCCGCACCGGCGGGTTCATGGGGATCGGCTTCGCGATCCCGGCCAACATGGCCCGCAGCGTCACCCGGAGCATTCTCGAGCGGGGCGAGGTCGTCCGCGGGTACCTGGGGATCACGATGGAGCGGCTCACCGCCGAGTACGCCGCGAAAGCAAGTTACGAGGGCGCGGGGGTGCAGGTCAAAGAGGTCACACAGGGCAGCCCCGCCGCGGTGGCCGGCCTCGAGGTCGATGACATCATCACCGCGATCGAGGGCCGGGAGGTCAGCCGTATGAGCCAGCTCCAGAACGCTGTGGCTCGCCGCACACCGGGGAGCAGTGTCCGGATAACCGTTTTTCACGACGGACGGACGCGGAGGATCAACGTCACGCTGGGCGAGCGGCCACCCTGGGAGGTTCTGGAGGACCGTCTGTTGGTTGACGAGCTGGGCCTGGTCGCCATAACGCTGACGCCTCAGCGGACGCGGGAGCTCAAGGCCGGTGTCGACGAAGGCGTCGAGGTCACCGCGGTTTTCAGAAGGGGCCTGGCGGATCGCGTCGGCGTGAGGCCCGGTGACATCATCGTGACCCTGGGCGATCGGAAGATCGCTGACCTCACCGACCTCCGGCTGGCCGCGGAGAAGCTGGACCTCGACGCCGGCCTACACATCACCCTGCACAGGAACGGCAGGACAATCACCCTGGGCATCGAGTAGCCGGCCCGCGTGACCTAGCCGGCGGGAGCGCACCATGACGTGGTGGGTGCACGACCTGTTTCAACAGGGCCGCATCGTTGAGTTGATCAGCTGGATCTTCTGGGTGATCTTCTCGATCACGATGCACGAGCTTGCCCACGGGTGGGCGGCGTTGTGGCAGGGCGACGACACCCCGCGGCGGCTCAACCGCCTGACCGCCAACCCGCTGGTCCACATGGGGGGCACGTCGCTGCTGGTCTTTCTCATCATCGGCATCGCCTGGGGGGTGATGCCGGTGGACCCCAGCCGCTTCCGGTGGGGGCGCCGCGGCCGCGTGGTCGTCTCCGCCGCGGGCCCCGCCATGAACCTGCTGCTGGCGTCCATGGCCCTGACGCTGCTCATCGGCTGGCTGGCCCTGGGGCCACAGGGGGGAAACCTCTCCAGGAACCTGGCGATCTTTCTCTTTACCGGTGGATGGCTCAACATCCTCCTGGCGTTCTTCAACCTCCTTCCCATCCCCCCGCTGGACGGCTCGAGCATCCTCTCGGGGCTCTCTATTCGAGCCTACCGGTTCTACGCTCGCCCGCAGGCGGTGATGCTGGGGATGTTCATTCTCATGGCCGTCTTCTACCTCACGCCGCTCGGTGGTCTGATCTGGGGAGGGTCCCAGGTGCTGGCCATGGTCTTCGTCGACGTTCCAGGAATCCTCTTTGGCAGCCCCAGCGTCTTTGACGTGGTCAACTCGGTTCGTTGATCTGGCCACAAGGGCTGCTATCCTTGTCGCATTCACGCATGAGCGGCGCGAGGCCTGGCTGGGAGTTGGCCGGGACTTGCCCGCATCAGGGGGCCACAGGAGACGACGATGGTCGTGTTGCGTTTGAAGCGGATGGGCCGGCGGCACCGCCCCTTCTACCGCATCAGCGCCATGGACAGACGGTCACCCCGCGACGGCCGGGTCATCGAGCATCTGGGCTTCTACGATCCGCTGGCCCCTGACGAGCGGCAGCTGAGCATCAACGTCGAGCGGGTGGGGCACTGGCTGAGCGTCGGTGCCCAGCCGAGCCGGACCGTCGCCGCCCTCCTGCGGCGGGTCGGGTGCGGCGTCCAGAGCAAGACCGCAAAGACAGAAGCCGCCAGCCAGCAGCGTTGAGCCGAAAGATTCGATGATTCATGCCCGTCGCGCGATGCGTATCGACGTTCTCACGCTCTTTCCGGAAATCCTTACCGGAGCACTCGGCTCAAGCATCGCGGGCCGGGCCGAGCGGGGGGGATATGTCAGCTACCACCTGCACAACATCCGCGATTGGACGAACGACAAACACGGCAAGGTAGATGACCGGCCCTTCGGCGGCGGTCCCGGCATGGTGATGATGTGCCAGCCGGTATACGACGCGGTCCTGGCCGTCGAGGCCCTCGACGAGCGGCGGCCCACCAGGATTCTCCTGAGCCCCCAAGGTGAGCGGTTGGAACAGGCCAGGCTCGAGCAGCTGGTCGGGCAACCGCGACTTCTGCTGATCGCAGGGCACTATGAAGGCATCGATGAACGGGTAATCGACGAGCTCGAACCGCTCCAAGTGAGCATTGGCGACTACATGCTCTCCGGCGGCGAGATCCCCGCCCTGGTGTTGATCGACGGGTTGGTCCGTCTGATCCGGGGTGTCCTGGGCCACGCGGAGTCCGCGAGCCAGGATTCCTTCTCGATGCGCGGCCCGGGTGCACAACGCCTGCTCGAGGGCCCGCAATACACGCGGCCTCAGGAATGGCAGGGGCGCCGCGCGCCGGATATCCTGCTCTCCGGCAACCACCAGGCGGTCGACGCGTGGCGGGAGGGTATTATGCTTCAGCGTACGCGTTGCCGCCGTCCCGATCTGCTTCACGACCCAAGACCCTTAGACCCTTCCCGATGAACAGCCAGGAAACAATCGAATCGGTCGTTGCCGACCAGCTCAAGCCGGCGGCGTCAATGCCCTCGTTCAGCGTGGGTGACACCCTCAACATCCACGTGCGGATTATCGAGGGGCAGAAAGAGCGGGTCCAGGTCTTCCAGGGGGTGTTGATCGCCGAGCGGGGCCGGGGGATCAATCGGATGATCACCGTCCGCCGCATCGTCGCCAACGACGGCGTGGAGCGGATCTTTCCGCTCAATTCACCGCGGATCGCCCAGATCGAGGTGGTCAGGAAGGGCGATGCCCGGCGGGCAAAGCTGTACTACCTTCGCAAACGCGTGGGCAAGAGCCGCCGTCTCCGCGACCAGAGACGCGGGCTGAAGGCCGCGACCATCCCTCGGGAGCCGGCGGTCAAAGAAGAGGCCCCCGCCTCCACAGACTCACCTTCCGGCGAAGAGTGAAGATGGCCATGAATAACCCGGGCTAGCGCACGTGGCGTCAAAGCGTGGCGGCCAGAGCGAATGTGCGGCCACAGGCCGTACGGAGCGCTCAGGCAAGGCGCCCGATCAGCGGCGGCGGATGAATTCGCCGCCGCGTACCAGAGCGAGTGTCGGCCCGGAGGGCTGTACGGAGCGCTCAAACTATACCGACGGCGCTTGAGACTCCGACCCGCCATAGTGCGGCGGGATCGGTGAGGGGCGTTTGGGCCGGGCTTTGCGGCGGGGCCGCTGGCCGTCCTCGGAGAGCGGCTGGCCCGGCTCAAGGGCGCGGGTTGCGGTCGGGTCGTGGGACTTATTCAACCGACGGAGACGAGCCGATTCGATCGACCGCTCCATGGCTTGCAGAATTGGCCGAATACGTTCCGCCGTCGATCGCGAAGTCTTCATTTGACAGCGCCCCCCTTAGCGCGCGGCCCGCGTTCTCACACCATCCCGGTTTGCTATCGGCCATTGGCCCGCCGAAGTTACCTTCGCACGCGTTTTGTCTTGCAACTTTGCGCGCCGCCGGGGCCGCATAACTCATACCGGGGGCGGCTTGTCCCTCCCGGCCGGCCGCTCGGCATGGTCGCGCAGCCTGATCGCCGACCGGGCCACCGTGTCGTAAATGCTGGCCAGGAGCCCCACGAGCGGAAACTTGCCCTTCAGCGGCGACGGGCCCAACCGCCGCAGAAGGGCGTGGGGTGCGTGCCTGGGCGGCGGCATCTGTCTGATCCGACCCAACTCAGGGCCGGGCCGCCAGAAAGCGTGCAGGGTCTGCTCAAGCGGCGGCGGGCGGTCAGCGGAGGCCTCAAGGAGCTGATCGGCGTGGGCGGCGGCGACCCCTTGCGTCCTCTTTAGACGGGCGGACGCGAGCCGCTTCAACACCTCGGGCATCCCGCGGAGGACAAAAATCCCCAGCGGGTCGTCCTCAAGCCGTTCCGCCAGCAGGTACCCCACGGCGGCGACGTGCTTGCATGGGCCGCCCACCGAGCATTCGCACTTGACCCGCACCTCGCCCGCCGGCGGCACGAGGTGAAGGCCGAGCGATTCAAAGAGACCCTCCACCGCCTGAGGCAGCTCGCCGGCCAGGAGTTTGGCCGCATAGATCGCCTCTTCGGCCATGGCCTGCAGGATCCGCTCCCCCTGCTCCTCGGTGAGACAGCCCAGGTCCCACAGGATCCGGTAGGCGGCGGCGGCGCGACCCTGGACGAGTGCCTCCACCCTTCCCTCGCCGATCTGGAGCCGAATCGTCTGGCCGCGCCAGGCGTAGTCCAGCCCCTCACGTCGTGCCGCCTCGGGCACGAGTGCCCCGAGCAGCCCAAGCAGTCGGCTCGATACCCAGGTCGCCGGCTCCGGCTCCCCCGCGGCCCGCAGCTTCAGGCCGTTTCTCACCCGCCGCGGCGAGACCCGCCGCCCAAACGCCCGGTCGGAGTCACTGATCACGGGTCGAGCTCCATTGCCGTTTGGCGCAGCCTCAGAACATCCTTCAGACGCCGGCCCGAGAACTCCGTGAGCCATTGCTCCCCCGACCCGATGATGTTCTCGGACAGCTCGATCTTGCGCTCGATCATCTGGTCGATCTGCTCTTCCAGCGTGCCCACGCAGACGAACTTGTGCACATGCACGTTTCGCGTCTGGCCGATGCGGAACGCCCGATCGCTGGCCTGGTTCTCCACCGCGGGGTTCCACCACCGGTCAAAGTGAAACACATGGTTGGCGGCGGTCAGGTTCAGCCCGACGCCGCCCGCCTTCAGCGACAGGATGAAGATTGGGATCGTGCCGCCGGTGCTCTGAAAGCGGTCGATCATCTCCTGCCGCTTGGCCGGCGGCGTCGACCCATGCAGGAACAGGACCTCGGAATCAAGGTCGTGGCGGATCATCGCCGCCAGCATGTGGCCCATCTGTCGAAACTGCGTGAAGATGAGCGCCTTGTCGCCTGCCGCGAGCAGCTCCTCAAGCATCTCGATCAGCCGCATGCACTTGCCGGAGCGACTTGAGAGCGGGTGACCGTCCACCCGACCCCCGACACCCCCACCTACGTCGCCGCGGTACTGGGCGGGGTGATTGCACACCTGCTTGAGCTTGACCAGCGCCGCCAGCACCCGCCCCCGACGCTCGATACCGTCGGACCGATCGACCTCTCCGATCAGCTGCGACACGATCAACTCGTACAGCCCCACCTGTTCCGCAGTGAGGGTTGCATACTCTTTGGTCTGCACGCACGAGGGAAGGTCGGTGATCACCCGCGGGTCCGTCTTGAGCCGCCTGAGCACAAATGGCTGCACGAGCGTGCGGAGGGTCTCGGCCCGACTGCGGTCCCTGTGCCGCTCGATCGGCACGGCCCAGCGCCGGCGGAACTCACCGCCGCCGCCGAGATAGCCGGGATTGCAGAACTCCATGATCGACCAGAGCTCGCTGAGCCGGTTCTCCATCGGCGTGCCGGTCAGCGCGACCCTGCTTGGGGCAGTGAGCGCGCGAATCGCTGTCGTCTGCTTGGTGGTCGGGTTCTTGATGTATTGCGCCTCGTCCAGCACCACCCGTCTCCAGGCGATCTTTCCCAGCGTCTCGCGATCGCGGGGAACCAGGCTGTACGTGGTGATCACGATGTCATGCGCCGCTGCGGTCTCTGCAAAGGACGCGCCGCTGGTGCGCTGTGTGCCGTGGTGTACGTGCCACCTCAGCGAGGGCGCGAACCGCTTGAGCTCGCGTGTCCAGTTCAAGATCAGCGAGGTCGGCACCACCAGGAGGGTGGGGCCCTCCGCCGGGTCGTCGGCCCGCTGAGCGAGCAGGAGTGCAATCATCTGGATCGTCTTGCCGAGACCCATGTCGTCGGCGAGGCATCCCCCCAACCCGTGGCGCTCCAGAAAGACCAACCACCGCAGCCCCGTCAGCTGGTAGGGACGCATCGTGCCGATAAAGCCACCGGGCTGCTCAAGTGGGCCCGCGGCGGGATCCTGGCCGGCAAAGTTGGTCTCCAAGAGCTCCTTGACCCATCCCGTGGCCTCGATACCCAGTACCGGCAGATCGACGCCCGCCGGTGGAGGTGCCAACCCCTGCCCCATCCGGATGGCCTCCAGAAGCGGCATCTGGCGACCGGTATCAGCCTCCACGACCGCCGCGGCCCGGGCCATCTGTCCCGGCGAAACCTCGACCCAGTGACCCCCCAGACGAAGGAGCGGGGCGTCTTCACTGGCGAGCTGACGAAGCTCCTCCAGTGATAGCTCATGATCGCCAAGGGCAACCTGCCAGCGACAGCCCACGAGTCTGGCAAGCCCCGATCCACCGGGCGCCCCGAGGTCGGGTTCGGGAGAGTCGATGAGGAGTCTCAGGCCGAGCCGGCTCGCAGGCTCGCCCCACCACCGCGGCGTGATCACGGCAAAACCCGACTCCTCCAGCAGCGGCCGGTATTCGCTGAGAAACCGCGCGGCCTCGGCGGTGGTCAGATCGACGGCGGTGGGATGAGGGGCCCCCAGCGCCGACTCGAGCTTGGGGTAGATTCGGCTGGCCCGGCCAAGCTCGGCCAGCAGAAACTCCTGCGGTCGCTCGATTCGGTGGCCATCGACGATCTGCGCCGATGGTGAGGAGGCCCAGATCCTCCGGGCGTCGATGATAACCGGCTTCTCCGCCTCAAGCTGAAGGTTCAGCGTGAGCCGCCACACATCTTCGCGCTCGCCCTGACGGGTCGCAATCCCACTCCCCGCCGGCTCCCGAAGCTCCAAGCACAGGCGAACCGATCGATCGCGTCCCGTTTCTTCGAGCTGGCTGATCCAGCCGCGTACCTCCTCCAGCATCGTCCCGGCGAGCCCCTGCGCCGGACGCACCTCATCGCCGTGCGCCAGCAGACCTTCAAGCCATGCCACGTGAGGATCGGCGGCGGGGTCGTGGTCGGCGATCGCCTCCCCGAAGTCCTCCTCGACAAGCGCGGATCGAACGGTGGCGTCACCGAGGGCCATCAGGGCCTCGTAGAGAATCCGCCATGGCTCTTGGGCGTAGCCGTCGCCGACCGCGCGGACGACGGGGGGCATCGCCAACAAAAGCGCCCGCAGCCGCGCCTGGGCGGCCTCGTCATGCAGCCACGGTCTCCATGCCGCCTTCAGCCCATCTCCGGGGGAGTGGATGAGGGTGGGTATGAACCGCTGATCGGCCAGCAGCTCGATGAGGAACCGCGCCAGCGCGATCCAGAACCCCAGTGAGTGGCCAAACTCGATGCGACCCGCCACCGGGCCCCGATCCTCCATTCGCTCCACTGCCCCCAGGGCGGTGGAGCTGGGCAGCCGAAGCGTCGGGATCTCATACCAACCCAACCTCGTCGCCCCCGGCTGGTCGATCGCTTCAGCGAGAGCGGCGAGCCGGTCGCTGGGCTGGGGGCCGCCGTCGTTGACCGGAAGCTGAAGGCAAATCGGTTCCGACTCGCAAATCTGATCGGCCAGCAAAAGATCAGTGGCAACCAGCGACCGGGCCAGTTCGGGTGCGTCGACGACGAAGCCATGGACCGCCGGCTTCCCGGGGGCGCCGTGCATCGGGCCCGCGGCCGTCGCCACCGGTTTCTCGGGCGTCCGCGCTGGCTGGGGTCGCGGCAGCCGTCCGCCAGCCGCTGCCCCGCGGGTCGCCCCAAACGCCGATAGAGACTCCGCCCAGAGCCGCAGTGAGCCTTTGGCCCAATTGACATGAAGAATCAGCATCAAACCTGCTTGCGATACCCCAGCGCGCCCGTCGGATGGTCGCGCTGGGATTCGAACCCAGGACCTACCGCTTAAAAGGCGGTTGCTCTACCAAGCTGAGCTACACGACCGCATATCTCGCAAAAGTGCGATTCTAGTGCAGTTTGCGTCAAAGCGTAGCGGCCTTTTTGATAGGCCGCGTAGCCGCCAGAGCGAGTGTCGGCCCGAAGGGCCGTACGGAGCGCTCAAAACATTTCCTCGATCTGTCTGACTTCTCCAAATGACCCAGATCGGCTTAGGGCACCATCCCAGGATACCGATAACGCCCCTGTCATAGTCATATAAGCGGACACAGAGGGTCTCAAGCCATGCTTGGCATTCGTCCGATAAGGAGCATTGGGCCGCGACAGCGGGCCCCTCGGGACGGGCTGGAGCCCCTCGACACCAAGTCAGGAAAGTCGCATGGTCTCGGCGGAGCCGACGACAGCGGCCCGAGGTCGCGTCCGAGGTCTGCGTTGTCGCGCGGGCGCGCCGTTGGAGCCTTCCCCGTGCACGCCGGCGCACCGCATTGTACGAGTGGACTGGCCCTCATTGCCATAGCTGGCCTGGCCGGATGTTCGGCGACCACCAGCTTTCTGGCTGAACCGAGAGAAACGGGCGTCCAGTTCACTTCACGTCGGGTGACCGAGCCGGTCGTCCCCGCCGGCCTCGAGCGCCCGGCCAGCTCCCAGCTCACCACGCAGCGTCGCCTGCCGCTCATCAGCCTCTACGGAGAGCTGCTCGACCACTCCGCGGGGGCGGGCGGTCCCTTCGATGGCTCAAGCAACGTCTCCCAGATCACCTTCGCCACCGAGGGGGCCTGCACCGATCCCGACATCGATCCGGAGGGGAAGTGGATGGTTTTCGCCTCCACCCAGCACCGGGCCACGTCGGACATCTACGTGAAGCCGATCTCCGGCCGGACGCTCACACAGCTCACCAACGATCCCGCCGACGATGTGATGCCGGCGATCCATCCTTCCGGCAAGTCGATCGCCTTTGCCTCCAACCGCGCAAGCAACTGGGACATCTATGTGATGTCCATGGACGGCGGTCAGCCGATGCAGATCACCGATGAACCGGAGCCGGAGCTGCACCCCTCCTGGTCGCCCGATGGTACGAAGCTGATCTATTGCAAGCTCGGGTCGATGTCGGGACGGTGGGAGGTCTGGGTGGTTGACATCGAGAACCCTGGCGTACGGCGTTTCCTGGCCTACGGGCTCTTTCCGCAGTGGGGCCCGGACATCGCCCGCCCCAAGATCCTCCTCCAGCGGTCCCGGCAGCGTGGCAGCCGCTTCTTCAGCATCTGGACGGTGGATTATGTCAACGACAATGCCATTCACCCCACAGAGATCGTCTCGGCGGGCAACGCGGCCGTGATCAACCCCAACTGGTCGCCCGACGGCAACCGGATTGTCTTCGTGACCGTCGTCGAGCCCGGCGAGACGACGGGCCAGTCACTGGAGCAGTCGGACATCTGGATCGTGAAGCTCGACGGCTCGGGGCGGACGAACCTCACCAATGGCATGTTCGCGAACTACCAGCCGGCGTGGGGCACCGACGGACACGTCTACTTTGTCTCCGATCGGTCAGGCGTGGAAAACGTCTGGTCGGTCACTACCTCCCGGGCGCTGGACGCGATCGGGCTGCGGGAGGGATATACCAGCGCCATGTCCCCGGACCTGGAACCCTAGGGACTCCAAGGCGGGCGGCCTTGACGGGCCGGCCGCGGTTTCGGGCCCGCTGCCGGAAGGCCGCGGGCGGTCACGGCGAGCGGAGCTCGCCTTTGAGGCAGGACGCCATGACAAGTGCACAGTTCATGCCATCAGGCGCCGGCCGGCGCGTCGCAGCAGCCGCGCTGGCCTGTAGTGTCGTAACGGGATGGGTGGTCGCCGGCGGGTGCGCCAAGCGGCTGACCCCGCCGGTCGTACTGGCGAGAACAACCCACCTCGACCAATTCCAGGGGCAGGCGACCAGACGGCGTCAGCTCTGGGCGGTGGCGCCATTCGCCAACGAGTCCGGCGTTTCAACCGTCGACACCCATCGCATCGCCGATCTCTTCACCCAGGAGCTCCAGGGGGTGGTGGGGATCGACACCATCCCCGTCAACCGCGTCATCTTTGCGATGCGGCATATCGGGATGACGGCGGTGACCTCACCCGCCGAAGCGAGGCAGCTCGCTCGCGCCCTGGGCGCCGACGCGATCGTGGTCGGAACAGTAACCGTCTATGACCCATACCCCCCACCGACCCTCGGTGCGGCCGTTCAGCTGTTTGCGACGGACCCCCGCGGATCCGCGATAGACCTCGACCCGAAGGAACTCACCCGGGCGGCCCGAGATCCATTCACCGCCGCGGGCCCGGTTGGGCCCGACATGGCCATCGCCCAAGCCGCCGGTGTCTTTGATGCCTCGAACCACCAGACGCTGGCGTGGCTTGGGAGCTACGCCGCGGGCCGCACCGAGCCCGATGCCCCGTTTGGACCGGACATCTACCTGATGAACATGAAGCTGTACACGCAGTTCGTCAGCTTTCGACTGATCCACGACCTGCTCTACGACGAGTGGGCACGACAGGCACCGCTGGCGAACGACGCATCACCCCGCTGACGGCCATGGTGGTCGTCGGCAGACACGCCGAGGACCACCCATGCCCGAGCCCGACACCACGTTGAAGAAAAGCCGGCGGACCGAGGGAGCCCTCGGCTGTGAGACGCAACCGCCGGCGCGGTCGTTGTCCCCCGCGACAATCGTCCGCATGGGTGCGGCTCATCTTTACCGATTGACCTCCAAGCCAAAGGCAGACCGATGAAAGACGCCTCCAACGAGCACCTTCCCATCATCCAAGAGTTCATGAGCTACCTCCTGGACGATCGCCACTTCAGCCCCTACACCTCGCGCTGCTACGGCGTGGACCTGCGTCAATACGCCGAGTTTCTGGCCCAGGAGCACACCATCAGTGTTTCACGGCAGTCCGAGAGTGAAGCTATCGCCCGCGCAACCGCCAACGGGGCCGATACCTCCACGCCCAGCGAGCACGTGGTGGCACGGCTGGCCGCCCCCACCGTCACCGCGACGATCCTGGCGATGGATGTGGCGGGGATCCGGCAGTTCCTCGATCAATTGAGCAACCAGCAGTACTCCCCGGCGACGATGGCCCGCAAGATCGCCACGCTGCGCTCCTTCCACCGCTGGCTGGAGAAGCGAGGACTGATCAAGAACAACCCCATGCTCATGATCAGGACGCCCAAGCAGGCCAAGCGACTGCCCAAGGCCATTGGAGTCGAGCAGGTGGAGAAGCTCCTGTCGGCTCCCGACGACAGCAACCTGCTGGGGGCCCGCGACCGCGCGATCCTGGAGACGCTCTACTCGACGGGCATCCGCGTCAGCGAGCTGGTCGGCATCAACCGCGACGATGTCGACGAGAGTTCCGCGGCCCTGATCGTCCGCGGCAAGGGGCGAAAGGAGCGGATCGTGCCTCTGGGCTCGCACGCTCTGGAGGCCCTGCGGCACTACTCCTCGGTGCTCGAGGCGGAGCTCATTCGCAACGGTCGGCCGACGGAACCCGAGGCGGCGCTCTTCATCAACAAGCACGGCGGGCGGCTCTCCACGCGGTCGGTCCGCCGCAAGGTCAGCAAGTACCTCGCTCAGGCCGGTCTGGACCCCACCATCAGCCCTCATACCCTCCGCCACAGCTTCGCCACGCACCTGCTGGACAATGGCGCCGACCTGAGATCGGTGCAGGAGCTGCTCGGGCACCAATCGCTGTCAACCACCCAGGTTTACACTCACCTGAGCACCCAGCGGATCCGCAACCTCTACGACGAAGCCCACCCCCGGGCGGAGGCCTCATAGCACGAATCCAGGGAGGGAACCCATCGCACGGACGCGAGCCGACGGGGCGCTTGGTGGGAGCGCCCCGTTTTTTCGTGGCTTTCAGGTATCATCCTTGATCGATCGACACAGGAGGTATCGGTTCATGGCCGAGACGAAAACGATATCCCGCGTCGTCGATTTGCTGGACGAATCGCGCAACGTCATCCATGGCATGAGTGTCCGGGAGGCCCGTGCGATCGTCGCACGCGGGAAACCGAACGAAATCCGCACGATCGATGGACACTTCGCGCTTGTGGCGCGCAGCGGGACCACGGTACGGATGGCCAGGACGATCGGAAAGCTCATGCGGTATTTCATCGCCAAGCGCGACACCGGGCCGGTGCTCATTGTGAGCGACCGAATCGACACAATCTACGAGTGGCTGAAGTCTGCGGGTCTGGATGACCAATTCCACCCCTCGTACACACGGATGGTGCCGGCCCACTATCTGGTCGAAGTCCGGCTTGTGGGGTGTCCAGACCCAAATCCCACCTATCAGCGGTTCTTCACGCCTGTCCGCGAGGCGTTGCCGCCGGACCTTGATCTGATCGGCGACCGCTATATCAGCGCCGTCCACGACGAGATCACCAAGTGGTTGCAGGCGATCCCGGCTGATGCTCCGGTGGGTGTGTGCTTTTCCGGCGGGATCGACAGCGGCGCAGTGTTCCTGCTGACGTCACACGCGATGCTGGCGATGGGGATGAATCCGGCGCGATTGAAGGCCTTTACGCTGTCAGTGGAAGACGGCGGACAGGATCTCCAACAGGCACGCGCCTTCGTCGAGGCGCTGGACCTGGCGACGTTTCTCG
>JADFKZ010000063.1 GCA_022564665.1 Planctomycetota bacterium
TGTCTTGCATGACGGCCTTGAGGCTCTCGGGGCTGGGGGTGACGAGACCACCATCCCGTTTCCCCTTGTGGTTGACGGCGGTGGCGAGGATGACGGCGTAGATCGGGTCTCGGTCGGCCAGCGCCTTTGACAGCGGCTTGAGCACGACAACGCCGACGCCTTCGCTGCGAGCGTATCCATCAGCGGCAGCATCGCCGAACTTGCAATGTCCGTCGGGGGCCAGCACCTTTCCCTGGGCCAGGCAGATATTAACATGGGGCTGGAGGATGAGGTTGACTCCGCCGGCGAGCGCCATCGTGCACTCGCCAGTCCTCAGGCTCTGGCAGGCGAGGTGGACCGCTACCAGCGACGAGGAGCAGGCGGTATCAATGACGATGCTCGGGCCTTGCAGATCGAACACGAAGGACAGGCGTCCCGCCGCGGCGAATCGGCTCCCCCCCATCGTCGTGTAGAGATCCAGACCCGCCCGGTCGCGGAACATGATGTCTTCGTAGTCGTTGTAGCACATGCCGACGAAGACGCCGGTCGCCGAGCCGGCAATCGCATCGAGGGCGTAGCCGGCGTCTTGAAGGGCATCGCAAGACTTCTCCAGCAGAAGCCGCTGCTGGGGGTCCATCTGTATCGCCTCACGTGGCGAGATCCCGAAGAAGGACGCATCAAAGGCGTCGACGTCTTTCAAGAAGCCGCCGCGGCGGGTGTTCATCGTGCCGGGTGACAATTGGGGGTCGTAGTAGGCGGCCGCGTCCCACCTTTGGGAGGGAACCTCGCTGATCGCGTTCACCCCGTCGGCCAGGAGCCGCCAGAAGGCACGGGGGCCGTCGGCCCCGGGGAACCGGCAGCCTATCCCGATGATGGCGATGGGCTCGGCCAACACTCGCTCCTCCGCCGGGGCCGGCGACGACACCGCCGGCGCGCTTTTTCGCCGCAGGGCGACGATTGATCTCTCTCCTGGATCGTCTGACTCGACCGCATTTGCTGTACGCCTGACACTCCGCTCGGGATCGCTGGCGACCCCCTTGATTGTAAGGAGGCACCGTCACAACCAGCACACTCTCCGGACCTTGCCGACACCGAGGTGGCCTGGGCCAGCAAACCTGGCCCAATTGTTGTTTGCATTCTGTTAGGACATGGTTGAAAGCGGCCGCGTTGAATGTTCGCCTTCTTCGGCGGTCGGCACCGCCGGCCCTGCGTCAGCTGGAGTCAAGGGGGTTCGGGGTTCGGGACGACCTGCCGAACCCAGAACCGGGGCCTTACTACGACAGCCTGTGCGCCAGGACTCCAACGTGTGCGCCAGAACGCCAGCCTGTGGGCCAGGACGCCAGGCGGTGCAGTTGCGGTGAATCTTTCACAGCCCCGGGGCGAAGCCGCGGCGCATCGTGTTCTCGCATACCGAGCGGGGCTCGACGAACTGCAGCAGGTAATCGGCGCCGCCTGCCTTGGAGCCGACTCCGGAGAGTCCGAAGCCGCCGAAGGGCTGGCGGCCCACGAGGGCGCCGGTGATGGGGCGGTTGAGGTAGAGGTTTCCAACGCGGAACTCGCGGCGCGCCAGCTCGAGGTGTGAGGGCTTGCGCGAGTACACGCCGCCGGTGAGCTTGAACTCGGTGGCGTTGGCGACATCGAGCGCCTCCTCGAAGTCCTTTACCCGCATCACCGCGAGAACCGGGCCGAAGATCTCCTCATTGGCCAGTCGATGGTGACGCTCGATTCCCGAGAAGATGTGCGGGGCGATGTACGGCTTGCCGACTCGCTTCTCGAGGCCCGCCGGCACCTCGATAGCCGTTTCCAGGTGACCCTCCTGCTTTCCGATCTCAATGTACTCGCGGATGCCGGCCGCGGCGCTCTCGTCGATGACGGGGCCGAAATCGGTGGCGGGATGCAGCGGATCGCCGATCAGCAACGTGCGGGTGGACTCAATGAGCCGCTTGAGGAACTGGTCATATGTGGAGTCCACGACCACGGCCCGGCTGCACGCGGAGCATTTCTGGCCGCAATAGCCGAACGCCGAATCACGAACTCCGATCACCGCCTCGTCGAGGTCGGCGGAGGCGTCCACAATGACGGCGTTCTTTCCTCCCATCTCACTGATGACCTTCTTGACATGCCGCTGCCCGGGTGGCGCCGTGGCCGCCCCCTGGATGATGCCCAGCCCGACGTCCTTGGACCCGGTGAACGCGATCACCGCCACCCTGGGTTCGCGGATCAGGGCGTCCCCGACCGTCGAGCCCGGCCCCGCGATGAACTGAAGGACGTCGCGGGGCACGCCCGCGTCCCAGAGGATCTCGCACATCGCCCGCGCGATGCCGGGGGTTTGCCGCGAGGGCTTGACGATGGTCGCGTTGCCGGTGACCAGAGCGGCTGTCGTCATCCCGCAGCACAGCGCCAGCGGAAAATTCCACGGGCTGATGACCACGGCGATGCCGCGGGGCTGGTAGAAGACCTGGTCAAGCTCACCGATAAACGCGCCGAGCCGCGCCGGCTCAAAGAGCCTGATCGCCATGCGGGCGTAGTACTCGCAGAAGTCGATCGACTCGCAGACGTCCGCGTCAGCCTCGCGCCAGGGCTTTCCTGCTTCGCGAATCTCGATTCCGGCCAGCTCGTCGCGTCTCGTTCGCATGATCGCCGCCGCGGCGGTCAGCGCGTTGGCCCGCGTGCGGGGATCGGTGTCCCGCCATTTCCGGGCCGCGTCGACGGCGCGATCCAGCGCCTTGTGGGCGTGTGCGACCGTCGCATCGATGGCGACCCGGGGAACGACCGCGGCCTTGACCGCGGTGGCGAAATCCGCCCGCTGCTTGGCGTCGGCAAAGTCATGGTGAGGCTCGGTGAAGAATGGCCGCTGATTACCCACGCCCGTCACGGGCGCGCTGAGCCGATGGCGCTCCGCGGCGCCTCGAATCCTGTCCACGCCAGGGTCCGGCCCGTCAAGGGCATGGTGCGGTGAAGCGAGCAGCGTCTCCGGCGCGACCTCCTCATGAAAGCTGGCTCGCAGCCATGATTCGTTGGAGGTGTTCTCCAGCAGGCGGCGCACGAGATAGGCCATCCCCGGGATCATCTCGCCTACGGGAACGTATTCACGCACGCGCAGACCCCGATCAATCGCCGCGGCCTTGATGTCCTCGGCCATGCCGTACAGGAATTGAAACTCCAGCGCAGCGGGGGGCAGGCCGCGCTGCTCGAGCCGTGCCAGGCCCGCCGCGATCGAGCGGATGTTGTGCGAGCCGAGGGCCAGCTTGACGCCACCTTCGCTTGTACTCTCCGGGGTCGCCGCGATGAATGCGTCGGTCATGCGCTCGAAGCAGGCGTCGGTCTCGGACTTTCGGCTCCAGACGGGAACTGGCCAGCCCAACTGCTCGGCGTGGATCGTCTCGAAGTCCCAGTAGGCGCCCTTGACGAGGCGCACCGTGACCTGCCGGTCGCTGCGCTTGGCCCAGTCGATGATGCGGCGGGCGTCGTCGTCGCCGCTGCGCAGGTAGGACTGCATCGCCAGCCCCGCCTGGAACTCAACCGCCTCACAGCAGCGCATGAAGAGTTCCAGGGTCAGATCCTTGGACCCGAAGAACTCCATGTCGAAGTTGATGAAGACGTTGTTGTCCCGGGCGGTCTCGAGGATGGGGCGCAGGGCGTCCATGAGACCCGTGATCGAGCCCTCGAAGTCGGCCGAGTCGGTCCGCGGGTACAGGGAGCTGATCTTGATCGAGACGTTTGCGCGGGGGATGCCGCCGAGGTGGTCGTTCTCCAAGTGGTTCTGGGCCGGCCAGGCCGCGGTCTTGGCCGGAAGGCTCTTGATCAGGTCGAGGTACTTCTGCTGGTAGATCTGCGCTTCGGCGTTGCTCAGACAAACCTCGCCGAGCAGGTCGACGGAGAAGCCGATCCCGCCTGACCACAGTTTCTGGAGCTTGGGCAGGGCGGACGCAGCGTCCGTGCCGGCAATGAACCGCTGGCCCATGCTGGTGATCTGGCTGGCAACCGTCCTGGCCAGGGCGCCCTTGAGCAGGCCGCCCGCCTTCATTCCCAGCCCAAGGCCCGGCGGAGGAGTGACGCCCGGCTGGGAGAGGTAGTCGGCCAGATGGTCGTGGATCTGCGCCGGAGTCCGGAGGGTGGGAAAGGTGTCGACGAACCGGAAAAGCTGGACCTTGAACGCCTCGTCCTTCATTGCCCACGCCATAAGCCGCTGCGACCAAAACGCGGAGGAGAGGAGCCCGAGACGGTGCTTGCGGGACTGCTGGAGAAGCTCACCGCCGATGAGCCTGATCCGCTCGTGGAGTGCCATATCGTCGGGCGGCATCGGCTCACCGGGATCGAGTCGGGCGGCGACTTCGAAAGTGGTCATTGGCTCGGGAAGTATAAACACGGCGTAGAATCGACGTCGATGAGCGGCGGCGGGCATGACCAGCCTCAAACGACATGGACCACGCGGAGATTGCTCAAATGGACGACCGACCATTTTAAGGCCGGGGGGATCGACTCGCCCCGGGTGGTGGCCGAAATGCTGCTGGCGCATGTGATTGGGTGCGAACGCATGCGGCTGTACATGGAGATCGATCGCCCGGCGACGCCGCTGGAGCGAGCGACCCTGCGCGACCTGGTGGCCAGAGCGGCGCGAAACGAGCCGGTGCAATACCTCGTCGGGCACGCCTGGTTCTTCGGACGCGCGTTTGCCGTCAACCCCTCGGTGTTGATCCCCCGGCCCTGCACCGAAACGCTGCTGGAGTGTGTGCTCCAGTGGCACCGGACCGCCCCCGGTCACGCCCAGCCTCGTATCGCCGACATCGGAACGGGTTGTGGCTGTATTGCGATCTCGCTGGCGGTCGGGATTTCCGACGCACACCTGGTCGCCACCGATGTCGATGAGGCGGCCCTGGCGGTTGCCCGCAAAAACGCGGCCCGTCACGGGGTTGCAGATCGGATCGACTTTTGCCTTGGCGCGGGGCTTGGGCCGCTGGAGCACGCCGCGGGGGAGGGCCGCTTTGACGCGATCTGCTCGAATCCACCCTATATCTGTGACGAGGAGTGGGCACAGCTGTCCCCCAACGTCAGATGCTACGAGCCGGCGACGGCCCTGCGTGCCGGTCCGGAGGGGCTTGACGTGATCCGGCCGATTCTGATTTCAGCAGGCGAGCATCTCAGACCTCAAGGACGGCTCTTTCTGGAGATCGCCCACAGTCATCGCGACGCGGTCGTGAGGATTGCCGAGGAAGCCCGGTGGCCGTCGAACCACACCGTGAGCAAGGACCACGAGGGCTTGTGGCGGCTGTTTGTCGCGGAGCGAGAGTAGCGCAGATTGCGTCAAAGCGTAGCGGCCTTTTTGATAGGCCGCGTAGCCGCCAGAGCAAGTGTGCGGCCGGAGGCCGCTACGGAGCGCTCGAAACAGTGCTCGCCTTCAGCTTTCGGCTGGGGGCTTTCGCGTCTTTTCGGTCTTGCGCCGCCGCTTGGGAACCAGGGCTTTCTTCACCTCCGTCAGAAGCTGCTCGGCCTTGAAGGGCTTGAACAGGAACGAATGCAATCCTGCCTGCGAAGCCCTTACGATCGAATGGTGCGGATCGTAGCCAAAGCCGGTCATGAGGATGACGGGGGTGGCCGGCGAGATCTGCTTGCTCTTGCAGAACACCTCGTAGCCGCTGTAATCGGGCATCTTGATGTCGGAGATGATCAGGTCGAATGTCGGCGACTTGGAGCGAGTCGCCTCGAGTATCTTCATGGTCTCGCTTCCGTTGCAGCACACCGTCACGTCACAGCCGCGATGGGCAAGTATGGCGGCGACGCTCTTGCGGATGGTGGCCTCGTCGTCGGCAACCAGCACCCGCTTGCCGATGAGGCTGGGATCGAGCTTGGAGTGGCTCAGCTCCTGCTCGGCTCCGAGGATTGTTCGGGGTCCGGCGGTGCAGGACTCGATGCGCCGGCGGATACTCCCGACGGATTCGATGATCCCATCGAGGTCCTTACGGGTCTTGCCGTCAGCGAGGTGTTCCTCTCTCAGGGCCGTGGCTCGGTTGGTGATATCGTCCAGCGGCTCGTCGAGCTCGCTGAGGACGGTCCGAGCCAGTCGCTCGTTTGTCGTGTAGCGCTCCACGAGAAGCAGGTCCAGAATGTTCATCGCCATCGCAACGTATCGGCCGAAGATCGTGGCGAACTGCCGGTCGTTCTCATCGAAGGCGTTGAGCTTCTTCGATTCGATGTTGAAGACGCCGATGACCCTGTCGTGGAGCTTCAGTGGCACCGTCAACGAGCTTGCCGCATCGTCGAGCCCCTCCCGGTACAGTGGATCATCCTTGACGATTGCGCACAGATAGCTCTCGCCCGTGGCCGCGACGTAGCCGCTGATCCCGCTGCCCTGAGGCTCGGGAAAGATGACCTCTCCGATCCGCTCCGGCGTGATGCCAACCGCGATGACGAGTTCCAGCCGGTTGGTCTCCCGATCCAGCAGGCGCACCTCGAAGTGATCGAATTCCAGCAGGTCATGGACGAAGTGGACGATCTTGTCTTCCAGCAGCTTGAGCCGTTGCGGCAGGGTGAGTTTGGAGATCGCCGCGGCCTCGATCTTCATTAGCTCCGACCCGGCGGTATCGATCGCGTCGAGCTTGTCCAGAAGCCGCCGGCTTGCCGTCACGTCCCACACCACGCCGACGACGGAGCTCACGCGGTGCTCGTCGTCGGGATCCGCCGAGGCAGGTGAGGTCACCAGCTCATAGTGATGCTCGCCGCAATGGAACGAAAACTTGCGGCTGCGGTGGCGGCCCAAGGGCACGACCGGCTCCCCCGTCGAGTTCAGGAGCCCGAGAGCCTTCCGGCACAGGTCGGAAAAGCGCTGCCGGAGCTCCTGGGGGAATTCGCCCAGACGCGAGTTCATCCAGGTGAACGATCCCGCGTCGTCAACGACCCCCACCCCTTCCCCGATGAACTGGAGGATCGCCGCCGCCTCCTGCGGCGGGGTCGACTGGAGGTATTGGCAGATCTTCTCCGTCGGCAGCAGGATGAGGGACCCCGGATCCTCCTCGGCAAGCCTGGCCGCGGCGGCGGCATCCTCGATTTCGACGACGTCGAACATCGGCCGCAGCGACTCGAGAAGGCTCGATTCCCCAAGCGAATCGCCCGGCACGAGAAGCAGCCGTGGGCGGGTCAGGGTCATAGGGGGGTCGGTTCCCCGCCTCCGGTTGAGCAGTCTTGGGTAGTGTAGCTCAGCGTGGGTTGTTGGTGCAATAGACTACCCGCAACGGGCGCGACGCTTGACAGGAGATTGCCGCGGCTGAGAATTCGCCGGCGAGTCATGATTTCCGCACACCGCCTCACCAAGAAGTTCGGCAAATTCGCCGCCGTAGATTCGGTCGATTTCGAGATCCCCACGGGAGAGGTGGTCGGCTTCCTCGGCCCCAACGGAGCCGGCAAGACGACAACCATCAGGATGATCTGCGGCTACCTGCAGCCGACAGGGGGCCGGGTGCTCGTGGACGGCTTGGATGTGGTCCGCCGCCGCCGCGAGGTCCAGCGTTTGATCGGGTATCTGCCGGAGACGCCGCCGCTGTACGCGGAGATGCGGGTCGTGGAGTACCTGGGATTCCGCGCCCGGCTGCTGGGGATGGCGCCGGCGCGTCGGCGGTCGGCCGTCAGTAAGGCCCTCGCCCGATGCTGGCTGAGCGACGTGACGCGTCAACCCATCGCAACGCTCTCCAAAGGCTATCGCCAGCGGGTGGGTCTGGCCGCAGCGCTTCTGGGCGAGCCACCGGTCCTGATCCTCGACGAGCCGACGGCGGGCCTCGATCCCGCTCAGATCCGCCAGATTCGCGGTCTGATAAGGGAGCTTGCCGGCGAGCACACGATCCTGCTTTCGACCCACATCCTCACCGAGGTCGAGCTGGCCTGCGATCGGATCATCATGCTCTGCCGGGGCCGGGTCAGGGCCGCGGGGACGATCGACGAGCTGCAGGCGGCCGCCGAGGCCTCCGCACGTTACATCCTGGAGATCGATGCCGCCGACTGCGAGCGGCCGCTGGCGGCGATTGGCGGTGTCCAGGGGGTTCAGTGTGTCCGCCTCGATGATCGCTGGAGGCGGTATACGGTGACGGCCAACGCGGCCGCGGGCGACCTGCGGGAGACGATCTCGCGGGCAATGGCCAAGTCCGGCGGCATAACCCGCCAGCTTCAGCGCGATGCGCCGACCCTGGAGGGGCTCTTTGTCAGGATGATGGGGGAGGTCGATCCGTGAGGCCGCTTCTGGCCATCGCCGGCCGCGAGCTCCGCGCCTACTTTCTCTCGCCGGGCGGCTACGTCGTGGCCAGCCTCTTCCTTGGGGCCAACGGGCTGTTCTTCGCCCGGTACGTCTTCAGGCAGGGCGAGGTGGCCTCGCTGCGGCCTGTCTTCGCGTTCAGCATGGTCGTATTTGTGCTCCTGTGCCCGGCGATCACCATGCGGATGATCAGCGAGGAGCTCCGCCACGGCACCATCGAGATGCTCATGACCAGCCCGGTGTCCGCCGCCGAGATCATCCTCGGCAAGTTCGCGGCGGCGGTGGGATTCCTCGTGCTGCTGGTGCTGCCGACGGGGGTCTTCGTGCTGGCTCTGGAGCTCTACGGCCGCCCCGATTACGGCGAGCTTTTCTGCGGGTACCTGGGGCTGATCCTGGCGGGATCGGTCTACCTGGCCAGCGGAATTCTCGCCTCCACACTGACCTCCAATCAGGTGATCGCCTACCTCGTGACCGTTTTTTGCTGGATCCTTCTTCTGCTGGCGGTCAAGGGTCTTCCGGGCAGCGAGATCCTGCCCTCGGCGTCGCGCGAAAGTCTGAGCGACCTGCTGGTGGCCCTGGACCCCGATCTGCGTGTGCGGGACTTCGCAATCGGCCTCTTCGACTCGGCGAACGTCGTATATTTCTCCACGGCGGTGGTTTTCTTGCTCATCGCCTCCATCACGTCGCTGGGGATGAGGAGGTTGCGATGACTCGGCTCAACGCGGGCCTGTTTCTGGTCGGTATTGCCACGATTGCGATCGTTTGCAACTTCTTTGCCGCCCGCCCCTGGTTGCGTCTGACAATCGATGCGACCAAGACCAGGGCCTATTCGCTCAGCGAGCAGAGCCGGCGCCTGCTGGCGGGGTTGGAGGGTGAATGGAGGATCGTCATCCTGGCGGGCACGGATACCGTGGACCGCGCGACACTGCGACAGATCGACGAGGTGCTCACGCGCTACGGGCAGGAATCGAAGAAGATCTCGACGCTTCGCGTCGATCCCACCGATCCGCGAATGCTCAAGGAGTTTGACGCGGTGCTCGAAGCACTCCAGGCGAGCTACCGGCAGGAGGTCGCCGTCTACGAGCGGGCCCTGGAGGCCGCGGGCGAGAGCGTCGCGTCGTATGCGGTTTTCCTGGAGAAGCAGACGGGTGCTCTGGCGGCCTTGAAGCGGACCCTGTCCGCGGACGACCCGGCTCGTGCCGTGATCGATCAGACGCTGGGGGGGCTTCAGCTGAGCATCCGCGCGGTGGCGGAGGTCGTCAGCCAGTGGAAGGAGGCGATGACAGTCGACGAGTCGCGCCCGCTGGCCGACTACGAGACCGCCCGCAGCGTCCTGGCCGCCGCGCTGGGCGCATGGGCCCAGGAGCTGCACGAAATCGGCCAGATCCTTCGCCAGTGGCGCGGCGACGCCTCCGTCGACGCCGCCCTGCGGCGTTTCGCATCCGAGCGGCAGGATGAGTACCAGCGACGCGTAGAGGATCTTCTCATCTCCGCCGACACGCTCAAGCGTCTGGAGGTGTTGGCACTCGCCGAGATCGGCCGGAGCCTGCGGTCTGGCGAAGCGGGATTGGTCATGGGGCCGAGCGCTGCGGCGGTGATCCCCTCGGAGAAGCTCTTTGCCCGTTTTGGACTCCAGCAGGGTGACTCCGGTGAGATCGCCATCGATCAACGGTTCCGGGGCGAGCAGGTGATCTCCGCCGCCATCCGGTCGCTGCTGGTCGAGCACATGCCGATGGTGGTTTTCGTCCACGCCGAGCCCGAATCGATGCTCCGCCGCAGACCGCAGTTCGTCGACGTGGTTGGTGTGGCCAACATGTTGGAGGCCTCGCGTCTGACCGTTACCCAGTGGAGCGTCGGTCTTGGCGAGCGGCCCGTGCCGCAGGCGGGCCAGCCGGTCGTGTGGGTCGTGGTGCCGCCCCCGATCCTCCAGCGGCAAACACCGGGCCTCTCGGATGCCGAGCAGGCGCTCATCAAGGCCGTCGGGGATCTGATCGACGATGGTGAGCCGGTCCTCCTGAGCTATTCCGCGAGCCTGGGTCCGCTGATCGGGCGGAGTGATCCCTGGCCGCGTCTGGCGGCGCGGTTTGGGCTCCAGGTCGACACCAGTCGCGTCATCGTCGAGCGGGTCCGGGACGCCCAGGGCGAGACGCGCATCCAGAGGTCGCTCCAGTTGACGGAATTCGAGCCCGGGCACCCGCTCGCCGAGGCGGTCCACGGTCTCCCAACCTCGTTTGATCTGCCGGTCGTGATTCGGCCGGTACCCGATCTGCCGGCGGATCTGAGCCACACGGTTATCGCGGCGGTCGCCGCCGCCGATAACCGCTGGCTCGAAGAGAAGTGGACCAACCCGGCCACGATTGAGCACGGGACGGCGGACGAGCGATTCGACGAGCCGCTTCCGATCGTCGTCGCTGCCGAGCGATCCCACCCGTTTCAGCCCGGCCGTCGGCAGCGGTGTCTCGTCGTGGGCTCGGCGGGGTGGCTGCTGAGCTATGTTGCGGATCGCGTGGTGCCGGCGGGGGGGCAGCGGTCGGTGTTTCTGAACCCGGGCAACCACGAACTGTTGCTCGGCGCGGTCACGTGGCTCGCCGGCGCCGACGAGATGATCGCAAAGAGCCCGGTAAGCCGCCAGGTGGCACGGCTGGACGGGATCACGCCCGCCGTCAGGAGGTGGTGGCAGTGGATCACTGTGGCGTTCATGCCCGTCGCCTGTCTCGCGGCCGGGCTCGTCGTCTGGCTCATCCGGCGCGTTTGAGCCATGAGCTGGCGGCCCACCATCGTGGTCCTCATCGTAGCCGTCCTCGGCGTGGCGGCGGCGATCGCGGTCCGGCATGGCGAGCGGCCCGGCGCCGCCGCCAGGGGTGGGGTCATCGAGGGGGTCCGGGGGATCCCGGTCCAGCGGGTCGACGGGATTACGCTGCGTCGGGATCGTGGCCAGACGATGGTCTTTGAGCGCACGGCCAACGGCTGGCAGCAGGTCGAGCCCTTTCGTCACCCCATGGAGGCCTACTCAATCAGGCAGCTGCCGCTGCTCGCGGCACAGCTTGCCTACCTCAAGCAGCTTGGCCCCGCCGAGCTTGACACGGAGGCTGTCGCCGATCTGGGGCTGCGGCCGCCGATGGCGGTTCTGAGCCTACGGTGGCCCCAGGGCGCGGTGACGATCGAGTTTGGACGACGCGGCGTGGCCGGCCGCTCCTATCTTCGGCTCGCCGGCAATGAAACGGTCTACGTGGTCAACAGCCGGCTCTATGAGCGGGCGGTGGAGATGGACCCCCGGGAGTGGCGCTCGCGGACGATCTTCGAGTCTGTGGGGGTTGATTCCGATGAGGTCGTCATTGTCGAAGGTCAAAGACGAACGGTGCTGAGGCGGGACCGCAAGCAGTGGAGGATCGTCGAGCCGGTGGCGACGAGGCTCGATCCGTCGGCTCGCGACAAGTTATTTGGTGCCCTGGGGAGGGCGCGATCGGCAGGGTTCATCCTCGATGAGCCGCGCGATCCTGCAAGCTTCGGGCTCCGAGAGCCGGTCGCGAGCCTCACCGTCACGTCCACGCGTCTGGTTCAGAGCGCTGAGGAGATCCAACGTCACTCCATCCGGCAGCGACTGCTCGTGGGCGCTCCGATGGGGGTCGCTGCACGGGATCGATTCGGCCTGATCGAGGACCGGCCGGTTGTTGTTAAGTTGCCGGAGGCCGTGCTCCGCGACTTTTTCCCGAGCCTCCAGAGCCTCATTGACCCCACCGCAAGCGGTGCCAACGCCGCCGACGTCGTATCGCTCATCATCCACACGGCCGACGGGGAGCTTCGGCTGACGCGCGACCTCGACCACTGGTCCGCTGGGGCGGAGGGATTGGATGTCCCGGCGCTGCTGGTTGGGGACCTGCTGGACCTTCTCACAACCCGGCGGGCGTCCGAGATCCAGATCAAGCCCTACCCCAAGGAGCTGGAGGTGGCCACGATCATCCTGCAGGGGCCGCATGGCCGGCCCCTGGATACCGTCCGCATCGTCCGCGAGCCGGACACTGGCCGCTGGGGGCTGGAAAACGGCGATGACGTGCTGAGGATCTTTCCAGCCCAGGTCGAGATCCCCCTCACACCGGTGGATTTTGGTCTATGACGTCGTACCGCAAAAGGACGTCGTCTCCGCGCCGGCGGACGTCGGCAAGCTTCAGCTGAACCCCCTCGGTAAGCGTCCTGACCGTCAATCCCCGCACACAGGGGATCGCCTGTTCATCGCCGAAGACCCGGGGAACGATGACGACCCACGTCTGATTGACAAGACGCTCTTGAAAAAGCCGGCCCAGCAGACCGGCGCCGCCGTCAACCAAGACGGTGGCGGTCTCGTGCCGCTTGGCAAGCTCGCCAAGGAGCGTGACCAATGACAGGTGTCGGCCGTCTGTCCGAACACCGATAAGCTCGACCCCCGCAGCCGCCAGCGCCGCCGCCCGCGGGCCGCCCTCGGCCAGCAGACGTTCCTCGCACGCCACCGTGACCGGCGCCTCGGAAGCGGTCAAGATGAGCTTTGACTTCAACGGGATGGCGAGCTTCGGGTCGACGACCACCCGGCGGGCGATGCGGCGTCGGCGGACGCACCGGGCGGTGAGCAGGGGATCGTCGGCAATGACCGTGCCGATCCCGGTCAGGATGGCGTCCACCCTCCCGCGCTCGCGGTGGACGAGCCGGCGGCTGAGCGCGTTGCTCAGCCATCGGCTCTCACCGCTTCTGGTGGCGATCCGCCCATCGATGGTCTGCGCCCACTTGCAGACCACCCAGGGCAGCCCGGTCCGCACTCGGTAGAGGTAGGGTTCGTTCAGCGCGGTCGCGGCCTGGCAGGTGGAGAAAGTCTCCACGGCGATCCCCGCCGCTCGCAGCCGCTCGGCGCCGCCGCCTGCGTTCGGGCTCGGGTCGCGGCCGGCAAGCACCGTCCGTGCCACACCGGCCCCGATCAGTGCCTCAGCGCAGGGCCCGGTGCGACCGGTGTGGTTGCAGGGCTCAAGGGTGACGTACACGGTTGAGCCCGCCGCCCTCTCCCCGGCGCGGCGCAGGGCGACGATCTCCGCGTGCGGGCCGCCACAACGGCCGTGGTATCCCCACCCCACGACCGTGTCCCGGTCCGAGACGATCACGCAACCCACCAGCGGGTTGGGCTCGGCGCCGCCGTGGCCGCGGAGGGCCAGACGCACCGCCATCGTCATGTAGTGGTCGTGTGTATGGCGCATGGGATGGCGGGTTGGGTCGTTGCCTGCGGACGCTGTGCCATCAGCGTCATGCTGGCGACCAGGACATCGTCCTCGGCGCGGCCCACCCGGTGGCGGTCGACCGCCGCCGATATCGACCGCGGCCAGCCCTGGGCCGGCTGCGGTCCCTCCATCAGCCGTCGGAGCCTCGTCAGACCCAAACGCGAGCCATCGTGGCCGCGAGCTTCGAAGGTCCCGTCTGTGAAGGCCACGATGACGTCACCGGGGGCCAGCTCCATTGTCTCCTCCTGGATCTCAAAATCCTCGTCGCCGACGGCGCCGAGCATAAGTCCCGTGGAGCCAAGCTCACGGACGACGTTGTTGGCCCCGCGGCAGAAGGCGGGGGGGTGGCCGGCCGAGGCCCACCGCACCTCGCCCACGTAGGGATCGAACAAGAAGGCCACGGCGGTGGCGTAGATGTTGTGCCGGGCCATCGTCAAACCGATGTAGCGATTCAACAATCTCATGACCTCCCCGGGTGTCGAGTTTGGCGACTCGCCCCGGATACGCTCCAGCTCCCCGTAGATTCGATTGACGGTCAGCGCCGCCGCCAGCCCGTGACCGGTCACGTCCAGGAGCGTCATATGGGCGATCCCCTGCGGGGAGACGCTCAGGTGAAGGAAATCGCCGCCGAGCTCGCGCATGGGCCGGTAGGTGTACTCGATCCGGATGAAGCCATCGTCATAGGTCTGCGGGAAGAGGCTCTCGTGGATGGTGCGGGCGCGGGTGAACTCCTGGCGCAGGTTCCGAAAATGCTTTCCGAGCATGGTTGAGCGGAACCGCCGGCTGTGGCGCTTGAGCCGCCAGCCGCAGATCACCAGACCTGGAATGAGGATGCCCGGGCTGAACATGACGGACAGCAGGCGGCCCACGACATCGCCGTCGCCGAGAAAGAGGGTGTAGGCGACCCACACCGCAAGAAGCGGCACGATCGGCCGAAGCGAGTCGCGCGGTGTCCAGGGCAGGAACAGGCACGCGGTGATGTGCCAGAAGAAGACTGAAAAGATGACGCCCACCTTGTAGTCCAACCCCATCCACTCGGTACCGAACCGCGACAGCAGTGAGACGGTCCCGAGGGCGAGGATCATCGATGAGGCGGCCCGGAGCACGTCGTCTCGCGTCCGGCGCCGCTCCCGTCGCAGGTAGAAGAATGCCACGATCGCCAGCGACGCCGCCCCCTTGCCGCTCGTAAGGAGGGTCAAGATCAGGACGGAGGCGGCGGGAATCGAACGCCAAAACGTGGCCAGCTCCCACGTCGAGCTGATGAGGCCGAACGCCGCCAGGACCCCGTAGGTGAGACAGAGGTAGGCAAACCGTCGGCGGAGCCAGGTGTCCAGCTCGTGCTGGTATTCAGCGCGGAAGAGGACTTGGCTGGTATCCGTGCTCATTTGGCGCTGCTTTTTTGGGATCCTCCCTCCCTTTTTTCACGCGCGCAAGAGCACCTCGTCCCGAAGCCGATCGGGCATGAGCCGGTATTCGTCGGGCTCCATCGAGCTGGTGCCCCTGCCCTGGGTCAGCCCACGGAGGACCGTCGTGTAGCCGAACATCTCCACCAGGGGGACCGCGGCGGTGATGATCCGCGTCTTGCCGCGAAGCTGAGTCTCGGTGATCTGGGCCCGGCGTCTGCCGAGGTCGCCGCTGAGGACGCCGAAGTACTCGTCAGGGGTGACAATCACCAACTTCATGATCGGTTCCAGGAGGGCCAGCCCGGCCTGGGTGCACGCTTGGCGGAACGCCAGGGCCCCGGCCTGTTCAAATGCCAGCGGGCTGGAATCGACCTCGTGAAAGGACCCGTCGATAAGCTCCACGAGGACGTTGACCACCGGGTATCCGCCGAGAATGCCGCTTCTGGCAGCGTTGCGGAGGCCGGTCCGGATCGCGGGGATCATTGTCCTGGGGATGGCACCGCCGGTGATCTTGTCCAGAAAGACGATGCCGTCAGTCTGGGTATGGCCCTGGGCCTCAGCTTCCTGACAACTGATCGGCGAGACGTTGATCACGACGTCGCCATACTGCCCGCGACCCCCTGTCTGCTTGATGAACTTGCCCCGCACGCCGGTGGCGGACGCGGTGATCGTCTCGCGGTAGCTCACGCGAGGGGTGCCGAACTTCACGTCGACCTTCCTCTCCTTGACCAGCTTGTACTTGATGATCTCCAGGTGCAGTTCGCCCATGCCGGCGATGATTGTCTCACCGGTCTCGTCGTTGTAGGTGAATTGAAAGGAGGGATCCTCGCGATTGATGGTGGTCATGGCGTCGGCGAGCCGCTTCTTGTCATCGCTGGTGGCAGGCTCGATCGACATGGTGATCACCGGCTCGGGGAACGTGATCCGCTCCAGGATGATCGGATGCTCCGCATCGCAGAGAGTGTCGCCCGTGTAGGAATGCTTGGGGCCGATCACCGCCGTGATCTGCCCGGCCCCCGCCGATTCCAGGGGCTCGCGATGCTTGGCGTGCATCTCGAAGATGCGGGAGATGATCTCCTTTTTCATGTTGTGGGGGTTCAGCACCCGCGCGCCCTTTCTGAGGCGGCCGGAGTAGATGCGTAGGTAAGTCAGGTCGCCATGCTGGTCGGAAACGACCTTGAACACCAGGGCGGTGAAGGGGGCGTCCTCGGCGTGCGGGCGGCTGATCCTGAGGGATGGGTCGCGGGGGGACGTGCCCTGGATCGTGTTGACTTCGGAGGGGTCGGGCAGGTATTCGACCACGCCGTCGAGTAGTCTCTGGATACCGATGTTGCGAAGCGCCGCGCCGCAGAAGACCGGCGTGCAGCGAAGCTCGATTGTCGCCCGCCGCAGCGCTGTCTTGATCTGGGCGGCCGTGATCGCGCCGTCTTCGGAGAGGTAACGCTCGGCGAAGGCGTCGTCGAGATCTGCGGCCTTCTCCAGAAGCTCCTGATGCCAGCGGCGGGCGGTCTTGGTCATCTCGGCGGGGATGGGGCGCTGTTCGATCCGCGCGCCCATCTCGCTGGCGTCGAAGTAGTAAGCCTGCATTAGGAGCAGGTCCACGATGCCGACAAACGTATCGCCGGACCCAATCGGCAGCTGCACCACGATCGGGTTGGCGCCGAGGCGATCGCGGATGGAGTCGACGCTCATCTCGAAGGCGGCGCCGATCTTGTCGAGCTTGTTGATGAAGCAGATTCGGGGAACGCTGTAACGGTCAGCCTGACACCAGACGGTCTCCGACTGTGCTTCCACGCCCTCCTTTGCGTCGAACACCGCCACCATGCCGTCGAGGACCCGAAGCGATCGTTCCACTTCAATGGTGAAATCCACATGGCCGGGAGTGTCGATGAGGTTGAGCGTGTAGGTGGAGCCGTTGTTCTGCCAGAGGCAGGTGGTGGCGGCGGACTGGATGGTGATGCCGCGCCGCTGCTCCTCTTCGAGAAAATCCATGGTCGCGGTGCCCTCGTGCACCTCGCCCATCTTGTAGCTGCGGCCGGTGTAGAACAGGACCCGCTCGGTGACGGTGGTTTTGCCCGCGTCGATGTGAGCGCAGATGCCGATGTTTCGGATGTGGGTCAGATCGATGGCCATGGCCCCGTGACGGCGCCGGTTCGTATCGAGAAGTTCGATTGGCGGGGGGGTGTATCCGCCCGGCCGCGGCAGCGGGCGGGCGAGGATCCGGTCCCCTGATTGAGCCCGACTTGCG
>JADFKZ010000183.1 GCA_022564665.1 Planctomycetota bacterium
TGTGTTTGAGGTGGGGCCTAAAATTAAACCGGCGACAGTATACCTATTTATGTCATAAATAGGTATACTGTCGCCGGTTTAATTTTGTCCTAGGCGAACATCCCCTTGCCCGCCTTTATGACGTGCAGATCGGCGGTCTTGTCGTGGATGCAACGGCCCATCGGAGCCATGAAGAAGGTGAAGAAAATGCCGATGCAGGCGACCCCCGGCAAGATGGCGTTCGGATTGAAGGTCGTCGATGGCGACGGCAACCGGGCGGTGCTGAAGCCGGTCATCATGCGCACTTGGCCCTGGTGGTTGTCCCTGCTCGGTCTGCTGGACGCATTGCTTCTGAATTGTCTGCAGCGCTCGCTCGTTTGCGGCAAGATCCGCCTCTTTCTTGGCCAGCTGGCTCCGTGTCTCAGCCACGACTTGCGGCGGCGCCTTGGTGAGGTAGTTGGCGTCGGCGAGCTTGCGGCGAAGGCCCTGGATTGCTCCGGTCAACTGTTGGCGCACCTTGTCGAGCCGGGCCCGTTGGGTCTTGGAGTCCACCGCATCGTGAAACCCGCTCAACCGAAGCTCCTGGCCCTCGAACATCATCGCGACCGAAGCCGCCGGCGGCGTGCCCGCCCCAAGCGGTCGGACCGACTCCAGGCCCGCAAGAGTCTCGACCACGCCCCCGCCCGACTCGACCAGCGCGATGATCCCCGATGGTGCGTGGAGCGTGATCCTCTTGTGACGTGCCACCTTGTGGTCGGAGCGAAGAGTGCGGATCCCGGTCGTGAGCTCTTGCAGCCGGGCGAAGAGGGCCGCCGCCTCCTGATCCTGGATCTGCGGGGCGATCACGGGCCAGGCTGCGGCCGCAAGCGGCTCGCCCGGCGCGGGCCGGCGGAGGGTGATCCCGTCCAGCGTCTCCGTCACCCGGTCTGCGCCGATGTGACCCCAAAGGGTCTCGGTGACGAAGGGACAGATCGGGTGCAAGAGCCGCAAGATCGCCTCGAGCACGGTTCGCAACACCCGCTGCTGCGTTGGGTTGGTCGCAACCGTGGGCTTGATTGCCTCGACGTACCAGTCGCAGAAGTCCCCCCAGATCAGCTCGTACATCGCGTCGGCGTAGACGTTGAACTGGTAGTGCTCCATCGCCTCCCCGACCAGCTGGACCGTGTCGTAGAGACGCGTCAGAATCCATCGGTCGGCCAAGCCCAGTGTCCCTGGATCGGGCTCTTTCTTGCGACCCCCTGGGCCGTGGGACTCCGTTGCTGGGTCGCTGGGGGTTTGCAGCTTTTGGACCGCAAACCGCGTGACATTCCAGAGCTTGTTGGCGAAGTTGCGGCCGAGATCGAACCGGTTGGACGTGTTCAGCGCCAGCGGCTTGTCTTTGGTGGGTGGAGTCAGACCCGACGTGGCCCCGTACGCGCTCGCCATCGGCTTGTGGCAGCCGGGGCATTCCTGCTCTGGCGCAGCCACGCGATGACCTTCGTTGCTGGTGATCTGCCGCGGGTGGAAGCTCCGGCCGCAATGCGGGCAGAGGAGGTCCACCGGCATCCTCACGTCCTGAGTGCTGGTGGCGAGCTGCACCAGCGCAAACCTCAACGCGTCGGCACCGTGGCTGCAGACAATGTCGCGGGGATCGACCCCGTTGCCCAGCGACTTGCTCATCGTCTGGCCATGACCGTCCTGTAGAAGCGGGTTGATGTAGACGTGGCGAAACGGAAGCGTCCCCTGGCGGAAGTAGCGGTTGAACATCACCATCCGCGACACCCACAGGGTGATGATGTCCCTGCCGGTCACCAGCACGGAGGTGGGGTTGAAGGTCTCAAGCAGGCCGATCGTCTCGGGGAACGCCTTGGGCTCGGGCCAGCCCATCGTCGAGATCGGCCACAGGGCGGAGCTGAACCAGGTGTCCAGGACGTCGGGGTCCTGGCGGTAGCCCATCTCCTTGAGCAGGCCGACGGCGTCATGGTCGCCGGGGTCGCGAACACACAGGTAGTGCCTCTGGCCAAACACCTGCTTGGCGATTCGACCTTCCGAATGCATCCGCCGGCCCCTGTCCGTCGCGGTCGGATCGCTCTTGGAGTCCCCTTGACCGGGCCCAGGGGCAAGCGGTCCGACCCACACCGGGATTTGGTGCCCCCACCAAAGCTGCCGGCTGATACACCAGTCACGCAGGTTCTCGTGCCAGGTCTGGAAGGTCTTGGCATAGCGGGCGGGGAAGAAGCGCAGACCGCCGTCGCCATCGCGCGCCGATCGGTCGCCGCGCTGCGGCGCGGCGCCGTCGTATTGGGCGCGGTCAAGCGCGCGCAGTGCTTCGCCGCGCAGGCGGTCATCGGTGACCTTGACGTACCACTGGTCGGAAAGGTAGGGCTCGATCGGGACGTGGCTGCGGGAGGCGTGGCCCACGCTGTGGCGGTAGTCACGCACCTCCTGAAGCAGGTCGTGGTCCTTGAACCACTGGACGATCCGCGTGCGGGCCTCTTCGCGGGAGAGCCCCAGAAGCGGTCGCGCGTCGGCGGCGCGGCCCGATTCGAACTCCTCCGCGGGCCATCCGTGATCGCGGGAGATGGTGGCATCGGGTGCCATCACGTTGATGATGGGAAGGTTGTGGCGCCGCCCGATCTCCCAGTCGTTGGGATCGTGGGCGGGTGTCACCTTCAGGAAGCCGGTGGCGTACTCCGCCATCGGGTTGTCGGGATCACCCCGGAGCACGACGTATTCGTCGGCGATGATCGGCACGAGACGGTTTACGATCGGCACCCGCACCATCCTTCCCACGAGCGCCGCCGCGCGGGGGTCCTTGGGGTTGACCGCCACCGCGGTGTCGCCCAGCATCGTCTCCGGCCGCGTCGTCGCCACCGTCACGTATTCGCTCTCCCGGTCGTCGCTTCCTTTTCTCAAGGCCGCTTTTTGTCCTGCCGACGCGGCTGGGGGCTTCGTCGCCTCGTCGCTTGCCCCATCCGAAGGCACAAGTGGGTAGCGCAAGTACCACATGTGCCCGTCCACGGTCTCCATCTCGACTTCGTCGTCGGCTAGGGCGGTGAGGGTGACGGGGTCCCAGTTGACCAGCCGCTTACCCCGATAGATCAGGCCGTCGGCAAAGAGCTGGAAGAATGCCTCGTGGACCGCTCTTTCACACACCGGGTCCATGGTGAACCGGACCCGCTTCCAATCGCAGGAGCAGCCGATTGTCTTGAGCTGCTCGATAATCGTTTCCTCGTACTTGTCCTTCCACTGCTGGACCAGCTCGACGAACTTCGCGCGGGTGAAGTCCGTACGTTTCTTGCCCTTTTGCAGGAGCCGTTTCTCGACCACGGTCTGTGTGGCGATGCCGGCGTGATCGGTGCCGGGCATCCAGAGAGTGTTACGGCCGCGCATCCGGTTGAACCTGATCAGAACGTCCTGCAACGTATTGTTGAGGGCGTGGCCGAGGTGCAGGGCGGCGGTCACGTTCGGCGGGGGGATGACGATTGAAAAAGGCTCGCCGGCGGCGCCTGGCTCGGCGTGAAAGGCTCCGGATCGATCCCACATCTGGCGGACGCGGGCCTCCGACTCAGCGGGAGAGTATGATTTGGGAAGCTGGCTGGTCATCGTTCATCGTTCATCATAGTCTCAAAGAATCCTAGCTCTGTTGCTCTCATGCTGCGTCTGGCTTTTCTCGTTCTCAGCGTTGCATGCCTCCTGGCGGGCTGCGAGCGATCCCTTCCGCCGGCGCCGACGGTTGGTCCACAGGCGATCGAGGACGCGCTCGCGGCGGCCCAGGAGTACCTCTCGCGCGAAGATCTGACCAGCGCCGAGGCGATCCTGAGAGTGCTCATCGACAAAGCGCCGCAGGAATCCCGTGCTCACGAGCTGATGGGCCGATTGCTCTTCCTCGAGGCGCGCGAGGCTGGGTCCGGCGGCGATCAGGAGGCCGCCCGACCTCTCCTGGAGTCCGCCTACAGACACTATCGGGCCGCGGTGGAGCACTCCAAGGAGTTTGACCCGAAGCTGACGGCCGGGTTGAACCAAAGCGCAGGCGAGATCGCCAGCGTGGCGGGCCTCCCGGTCGCGGCGCTGGAGCACTTCCAGAGGGCCCGCCGGCTCGACCCCACCAACCCCAAGCATCCCCTCTATGAAGCACAGATGCTGATGTTGGCTGGGCGGTTCCCCGAAGCGGCGGAGTCGCTGAAGAGGGTGTTGCAGTTGGATCCCGACGAGGCCTTCGCCCATGCATCGCTGGCCACGGTTGCGCTTCAGGAAAACGAGCCGCACAAGGCGATCGAATACATCGAGGAGGCCAGGCGCATCAATCCGCAGACCCTGACGCTGCGGGTGCAAGAGGCCAAGATCCGCCGGTTGTGCGACCAGCCCCGACGTGGGCTCGAGCTGCTCCTTGGGCTCGCCGACCCGACGAGGGCCGGGGAAGCGGTCTCCTACGAGATCGCCGAGTGCTATCGAAAGCTCGGCGACCCTGGCAGCGCGGCGTCGGCGTGGGAGCACAGGTTTCGTCTGTTCCCTCAGGAGTGGGCGGCGGCGGTCAAGGCGGCCGAAGCGCACCTGGAGGCGGGCCACCCGCAGGAAGCGCGGCTCTGGTATCAAGAGGCCACGCGGGTCGCTCCCGATTCCCAGGAAGTGAGATCGCTCGCGGAGTCCTTGGACCCGCTGCCAGAATGATTCCGGTCGACGCCAGGTGGGGTTGTCAGACAGAGCCCAGCGCAGTTTGCGTCTAAGCGTAGCGGCCTCTTCGATAGGCCGCGAAGCCCACGAAGCGA
>JADFKZ010000064.1 GCA_022564665.1 Planctomycetota bacterium
CGAACCGCCGTGTACGGACCCGTACGCACGGTGGTGTGGGAGGGGTAGGGCCGCAAGGCCCTCCCCTATCCCGATTCTTTGAATATGTGTTGGCTCCAGGTCAAGGGTCCAATTCGAAGCACCAGACAGCCAGCCCCAGGAGAAGCTGTCGGCGCTGGGCGGCGGGGTCCCGTCGCTGGGGCATTTGAGGGAGGGCTGATGAGCACGGGGAGCCTGGCAAGATTGGCAAGCCGAGCAAGCGCGGCGGCATCTGTGTCGGTATCGTGACGACGCCGCGTGATGGGCACTTGTCAGGGCGCTCGGCGTCCTCAATCACAGCGGTCGGCAAGCCACGTCATCGCGCCCCAGACGACGAACGCCGCTCCGATGACCATCCTCACAGCGCATTGGAGCCGCCACCGACGCGGGTTCTGGTCGATGTGATCAGAGGTGTGTCTGAGCAAGTCGGGCCGAAACGACATCAGCAGGCCCTTGTAGACACACGCCGCGCCGACCGCGATGAGCACCCACTGTGCGAGCCGCGTCGGCGGGACGCTCAATACCAATACAAGGCAAACGACGCCCCACAACGCCAGCCCCCCACCGATGAGCGGCAATCGCCAGGGTCTCTTGAGGCGAGAAGCCGGCTCGAGTGACCGGTAGATCCTCGGAAGGAACAGGCCCATCGATGCCTCGAACCCGAACAAGACGCCACTGACAATCAACAGGGCAGGTGTCACATGTTCTCCGCGGCGTGCCGAGACTGACCGACGGGAACGACTCGGACCTTGTAATGCTGCGCAGGGTATAGCGTCTTTACGGCGGTCGATCCACCCGGTCGTCTGCCACTGCCCGGATCCGCTGAATCGGGCACGGCGTCCCGTCGATAACTTCGTTGCCCCTTTCTTCCGAAAACCCTTCAGCTGTGCTGGAGGAGGAGCAAGACTGTGGCCCACGTGAAGACCGCCGGTGAGTCACCTGAGCCGGGCCCGATAAGCCGGCCGATAAGGTGGGCGGCCGCTGGAGCGGCTCGGGGGGTCCGCCGGGTCGCCTGGGGTGTCGCCTGTCTCGCCGTCTGTCTGGTCCCGGTGGGGACCGCCCACGCCCAGTGGTGGGACTCCAACTGGCTGGAGCGCAGGAAGCTCACGATCAACAACTCCGACCAGACCGAGGACCTCGACGACTTCCCCCTCCTCGTCAAGCTCGACGGCACGCGGATCGACTACACCAAGACGCTCAACTTGGGTGAGGACATCCGCTTCATTGACGACGACGATCTGACGGAGCTGAAGTACGAGATCGAGAAGTGGGACGAGTCGGGGACGTCGTACGTGTGGGTGAAGGTTCCCCAGATCGACGGCTCATCGAGCACCGACCACATCTGGATCTACTACGACTACTTCGCCGCCTCCGACAACCAGGACCCCCCCAACGTCTGGACCAACGGCTACGCCGGAGTCTGGCACCTCAAGGAGGACCCGACCCCTTCAGCAGGATCGTGGTACGGCCCGTCGTGGAACTACCGCAAGAAGATCACGATCGACAACACCAAGGTGACGGCGACGTTGACGAACTTCCCCGTCCTGATCTCGATTACCGATACCGATATCCAGGCGGCGGCCCGTTCCGACGGCTTCGACATCCTCTTTACGAACTCCGACTCCGTCACCAAGCTCGACCACGAGATCGAGAAGTGGGACATCGCCACCGGCGAGCTGGTCGCCTGGGTGAAGATCCCCAGCCTGCCGGACTCCGCGGACAAGGACATCTACGTCTACTACGGCAACTCCGGCGCCGCCGACCAGCAGAACGTGACCGGCGTCTGGGACGCCAACTTCAAGGCCGTCCTGCATCTCAATGAGACGGTGGACGACGAGCAGACGACCGGGGTCCACCTCGACTCGACGTCCAACAACAACGACGGCGGCCAGAACAACAACGACGATGCGCCCGGACCCATCGGGACCGGCCAGGACTTCGACGGCACGGACGACCGAGTCATCCTCCCCGACGCCGCCAGCCTCGACGCCACCGGACCCGGCCTCACGGTCTCCGCCTGGATCCAACCCGACTTCCTTAACACCTCCGTCGATCGCGTTATCGCCGACAAATGGCTATCGAACACAGGCTGGAGGCTGTGGTTCAAGGACAACAGGAACGACTTCCGGTTCGAGGCACGGATCGCAAACTCGAACAAGAACGCCACGACGAGTGGAGCGACCTGGACGGCGGGAACAAAGCACTACGTCGTCGGCGTGTACGACGGGGGCAGAATCCGGATCTACCTGGACGGTGTCCAGGACGCTTCCACCGTGGCGACCGGCAACCTGGTCGCGAGCACCGAGGACCTTACGATCGGCATCGACGCCGGAAGCACGAACGACCCGTTCCTCGGCGACATCGACGAGGTTCGGATCTCGGACACCCGCCGCTCCGCCGACTGGATCCTGACCGAGTACAACAACCAGAGCAACCCGGGCGGGTTCCACACCGTCGACGTCGAGGAGCAGAAACCCGTCGGCGGGTTGATGTCCGACAGCACGGCCAACAACAACCACGGGGCCTCGGCCGGCTCCATGGATTTTTTGGACCAGGTTGCCGGCCAGATCGGTGGAAGCGTGAACTTGGATGGGATTGATGATTACATTTCCACGGCAAACTCTATCAATGACCCCCAGAACATAACGGTCGAGGCCTGGTTTAAGACGGGTACGCCCTCGGGCTATAAGATGGTGGGGTTTGAGAACGCGCAGACGGGAACTGCTGCGACCAAATACGACAGGCATCTGTATATCGGCATCGATGGGAGAGTTTATTTTGGTTCGTGGGATACCGACGCAGACGTGGCGGTGTCCATAAACCCGCTGGATGATGATCAATGGCACTACGCGGTTGGCACTCAAGACGATATTGGCAACACGATTACGTTGTATATTGACGGTGCGCTGCAGGATTCTGCTGTGAACGACAAGGCATTCAGCTATACGGGGTGGTGGAGAATCGGGAGTCATCAGTTAAGCGGTTTTTGGCCTAACTGGGCCGGAGGATCGGGGTATTTGCCCGGGACCATCGATGAAGTGCGGATTTCCAATGTTGTACGGTCGGGTGACTGGACCACGGCCCAGTACAAGTCGATCACCGACACGTTCATCGTCTGGAAGCCGAAGATCATCCGCTGGACCGAGGTCGATCCGTTCGGTCCGTGAGAGAGCTGGCTATCAGCAAGAGATTGCGTCCACCTCTTTGCCTCTGGCCGAGAGCTGATAGCTGACAGCTGTTCGCTTTCCTACTTGTCGTCCTTGACCTCGTACTCGGCGTCGATGACGTCGGAGTCGGGATCCGTGTCGCCGGCGGTGGTCTTGACGCCGGCGGCCGCGTCCTGCTGGGACTCCTTGGTCGCCTCGTAGACCGCCTTGCCAAGCTCGATCGCCGAGTCGTTGAGCTGCTTGATTGCCGCCTCGATCGCGGCCCTGTCATCGCCCTTGAGCTTGTCCTCGACGTTGGAGATTGCCGACTCGATGTTGCCTCGGGCCTCGGCGGAGACCCGCTCGCCATACTCCTCCAGCGACTTCTTGGTCGTGTAGACGACGTGCTCGGACTGGTTCTTCAGATCGACCAGCTCTCTTCGGGCCTTGTCCTCGCCAGCGTGCTCCTCGGCCTCCTTCTTCATCCGCTCGACCTCCTCCTCCGAGAGACCGGTGGAGCCGGTGATCTCGATCGACTGGCTCTTGCCGGTGGCCTTGTCGGTGGCGGAGACGTTGAGGATGCCGTTGGCGTCGATGGAGAACTCCACCTCGATCTGCGGCATGCCGCGCGAGGCCGGCGGGATGTCGGTCAGATCGAAGCGGCCCAACGTCCGGTTGTCCCTGGAGAACTCCCGCTCGCCCTGGAGGACGTGGATGGTGACCGAGGTCTGGCTGTCGGCGGCGGTGGAGAAGGTCTCCTTCCTGGCCGTCGGGATGGTGGTGTTCTTGTCGATGAGGCGGGTCAGGACACCGCCCAGGGTCTCGACACCCAGGCTCAGGGGGGTCACGTCCAGGAGAAGCACGTCCTTGACGTCACCCACGAGCACGCCGCCCTGGATCGCCGCCCCGATCCCCACCACCTCGTCGGGGTTGATCGACTTGTCCAGATCCTCGGTCTGGAAGATCTCCTTGGCGATCTGCTGCACCTTGGGGGTCCTCGTCGACCCGCCGACAAGGACCACCTCGCCGATCTCGTTAGGGGAGAGCTTGGCGTCGGCCAGGGCGGTGCGGCAGGGCTCCCGCAGCCGGTCGAAGAGGGACTCGCAGAGTGATTCGTACTTGGCCCGGGTGATCGTCTGCTGCAGGTGTTTGGGGCCGCTGGGGTCCGCCGTGATGAAGGGCAGGTTAATCGTGGTCTCCATTTGCTGGCTCAGCTCGCACTTGGCTTTCTCCGCGGCTTCCTTGAGACGCTGAAGCGCCATCGAGTCGCCGCGAAGGTCAATCCCCTCGGTCTTGCGGAACTCCTCGGCCACGTGGTTGATGATCCGCTGGTCGAGGTCGTCGCCGCCCAAGTGCGTGTCGCCGTTGGTGGAGAGCACCTCGAAGACGCCATCGCCGATATCCAGGATGGAGATGTCGAAGGTCCCGCCTCCGAAGTCAAAGACGGCGATCTTGATGTTCTTCTTCTTCTCCAGGCCGTAGGCGAGCGCTGCCGCGGTCGGTTCGTTGATGATCCTTTCGACCTTGAGGCCGGCGATCTCACCCGCTTCCTTGGTGGCCGTCCGCTGGGAATCGTTGAAGTACGCGGGGACGGTGATGACCGCCCGGTCGACCTTCTCGCCCAGGTAGTCCTCGGCGGTCTTCTTCATGTCGCCGAGAATCATGGCGGAGATCTCCTGGGGCGAATAGAGCTTGCCCCGGACCTTGATCTTGACCGGCTCGTCGGCGGCGCCGACGATCTCGTAGGGGACGATCTTCTCCTCTTCCTCGACCTCGTTATGCCGGCGGCCCATGAACCGCTTGATCGAATAGACCGTGTTCTTGGGGTTCGTGACCTGCTGGTGGCGGGCCGGCTGGCCCACGAGCCGCTCGCCCTTGTTCGTGAACGCCACCACGGAGGGCGTGATGCGGTTGCCGGTCGAGTTGATGAGGACCTTGGGTTGGGCGCCTTCCATGATGGCGACCACGGAGTTGGTGGTGCCCAGGTCGATTCCGATGATCTTTGACACGGTGTACACCTCGAAAAATGGGTTTTTCTGCCTTCCTTCTTTCGGCAAGGCCGGTGCCAGGGGCCAACGCCTTTTTGGCGGCTGAAGCCGTGGCGGCGTCGGTAAAGATGTCGCGTCGCCGGGCTGCGGGCTGCCAGATTGGCGGACCCCGCAATGCTCGGGTGGAAGGCAAATGGGGTTCGGGGGTCGGGAAGGCGACTGGAGGGCTGGGCCCTGAACCCCGACGCCGCAGCCGAACGACTCCAGGCTGACTTGCTAGGCGGGATCCTCCGCCGGGGGCGGGGCCTCGTCTGCAGGGGCCTCTTCTGCGGGGGGCGCGTCCATCGGGGGCGTGTCTGCTGGAGGCGCGACGGCCGCTTCGACCGCGGCGCCTGCCTCCCCTGCGAGCGGTAGCGCCGGCGCGGCGATGACCGTTGGCGGCGGTGCGTCGGCTTCTGCGTGAGGGGTCGCCGTCGTGGCCTCCTCGCCGGGCTGCGCGGCCTCCTTGGCCCTGGCCTCGTACTGGAAGGCTCGGCCGTCGTGCCCCCGCCCCTTGGAGAACCGGTTGTACTGACCGTTGTGACCGGAAGCGTCCTGCAGCCGCTTCAGCTTGCCGCAGAGGTCCTCTATCTTCTCCCCGAAGCTGGCGAACGCGTTTTGCCAGATCCGGTCGAGCCTGCTGAACGCCAGATCGTCGGCGGTGTCGAAGAGGCCGTCACCGCCACTGGAGACGACGTCAAAGCCCGGCTCCTCGTTCACGATCGTGTAGCGGTACCGCTTGCCCCAGGGATCGGTGAGCGTTGATACGCCCAGCCCCAAAATGGCCAGGTCCTGGGGAAGGGCATCCTCCTCCTCCTCGTACTCAGCCACCGCCAGCAGGACATTTCCCATATCGGAGGTCACCTCGATGATCTCGGGCTGGGTAAAGATGAACGCTGCCGCGGAGAGCGCCACGACCCCGATGCCGACGGTGATCGCACCGAGCACGACGGCGCCGGTGACGAGGAGCCAGAACACGGTGCCGAGCAGCCCGATGAACACACCGATGGCGGCAAACGCGCGCGGGGGTCGACCCAACGCGACCAGGCTGATCAGGAGCCCCAAGAGCGCCACAATCCCCGTGGGGATGAAGAGGCCGATGAGAGCGATGAAGAACCCGGCCACGCCCAGCCCGTTGGACTCCATCACGGGAACCATCACATAATGCGGCTCGTGACCGACTTGGGCGACTGATTGGCTCATGATGACGCTCCCTGTAATCCCACCACCAAGACACGGGCCCGCCCCTGCCTTCAGTGGGCTGGGTCCCCCGGTGCGCCCGTTTCAAGCGTTATTGGGAGTACGCGGTTGAAGTTTACGCCGGCCGCCGCTCCGGTCCCGGCGATCGCTCTTTTTCGGCTTTTTGGCTTTTGGCTCTTGGCCCTTTGCCCTCGGGGCAATCAGCGCTGACGTGCGGGGAGCGACTCTTGGGCTGAACTCGGCGGGGTTCCCAGGTGCCGTCTGCCGGCGGGCACGGCCCTCCGCTGGACGAGCCGCTGGGTCGGCCATGGTGGTGTCCCAAGAGCGGCAGCCCCGGGCTGAGTCTGGACAGGGTTGGCGGCGTGGGGGGCGAGAGGGTGGTGCGGGGCCGGCTGCTTCTCGGCCAATGCCAACGCCGCGAGGTGCTCCATCCGATCAACCAGCTCCCGAAAGCGGGCGCTCCTGCGAATTGGCGCCAGATCGGAGTCCAACTCCGTGTGAGCGCGGTCTCGCCACCCGCACTCGACGGCCTGCTCCAGTGCTCCCAGCGATTCCTCGAGCCGGAAGAGCCGGGCCATAACGCACGCTGTGTTGTAATGCGCTGCGGCGCTCTCGGGGTTGAGATCCTCCACGGCGTGCGCCACGGCCGCCGCACGCTGGTAGCTCATCCCTGTGTGCAGGTCGAGAAACGCTCGTTGGAGGCGAGCCGACTTGGTGGCCTTCGGCGCCTGGGCTGTGTCGCGGTGCGCGATCCGCGGGTAGTAGATCGGCCACTGCTCCCGCACCGGCGAGCGCGCCCTTTGAGGCGAGGTGTTGCGGACGGCGGCTGGGCCGAAGCCAACCGCCGGAGCCACTGTTGCCACCGACAGCAGACCAGCGGCCCAGAGGACCAAGGTGGCCCGCCGTCCCCGCCCCCCGTGCAGCGAGGCGCTGCTCATCGCCAGAGCCCCAAGACAGCGCGTCGGTGGGCGTGCGTGCGCCGACGCTGAGAGCGTAGTGTACCGGATGAAGAGCTGACGCCTATGGGGCCTGCCCAAAAGCATACCCCGGGGGGGTGGTGGGTGGGGGGCGGCTCCCGGCAGCGTTTGGATGTTGTGGGGGACAACCGAGCGGTTATGAAACAGCTTCTACCAGGCACCGAGCTCGCCGGTGAGCGGCTCAACCAGATCCTTGAGGGTCACCAGGCCCAGGGGGCGGTTGTCAGTCTCGTCGACGGCGACGGCCATGGGCTGGCGGGCCGAGCGAAGCGATCGCAACGCCTCGGCCACTGGCGTCCTTGGGTGAAAGGTAATCGGCTCTGTCATGAGCCTGGAGGTTGATTGGGTCGGCTGGAGCACCGCGTCCAGCACAGAAAGCACCCCCACCACCCGACCGGTTTGGTCCACGACCGGATACCGCGTGAAGCCGCTTTCGTTTTGGCGCATACGCGTCGTGCGCCCGAGGTGATCGGCCTCAAGATCAATGGTGACCACCCGGTCCCAGGGCACCATCTCCGTCGCCACGGTACGGTCACCCATCGCCAGGGCGCGGTCGGCCAGCGAGGTCTGTGACTCGCTGAGAAGCCCGACGCCGGCGCCCTCCTTGATCAGGAGGCTGATCCGCTGCCGTGCCGTCACCGCCGTCTCGGGGCCCGCGCCGATGAGCCGGCCGGCCAGGGTTGCGCCGAGATGGACCAGGGGCAGCAGGCCACAGCAGATAAACACCCACCTGCTCGCCACCAGGAGCCCGGCGAGCGCATAAGTCCAGCGGTCCGTGTAGGTTCGAAAGAGATCCTTGGGAAGCGTCTCGGCGAATATGAAGAGAAGGGGTGTCAAGAGAACTGCCTCGACGGCGATCAGCGCCCAGTCGCCCTCGATACCGAGACCGTGACGCAGCATTTCGGCCAGAGCGAAGCTGGCGAGGTAGCTGGAGGCGTTGGTGCCGATCAGGATCGTTGACAGGGTGCGGCCGGGCCTGTCAAGCTCGCGCTGGAGACGCAGCGCGGCGCCGTCGGCACGGGCGACGCGAACGGCGAGGCGGACGCGGTTGAGTGTGTAGATGCCGGTTTCGATGCCGGAAAAAAGGCCGGAAAGAACGAACCCGACAAGACCGAGCAGGCCGAAGCCCACCAGCTCGATGTGGCTCACGGCCCTTCCTCCCCGCGGTCGGCGTCCGGGCTCTCGATAAGCGTGACGGTCACGAAGACCACCCGGGAGCGATCAACCTGCTCGACCTCCAAACGCAGGTTGCCTAGCTCGGTCGTGTCCCCGACACTCGGCACCCGCCCCAATCGGGCAACGATCAACCCGCCGAGGGTGGAGACCGCGGGCGAGCTGGGTTGCAGGCCGAACGCCTCGGCCCATTCGTGGACGCTCAGGTCGCCGCTCACACGCCACCGCGCCGGGCCGATCAGCATGGGATCGGGGTGTTCGCCCTCTTTCTGGCGGGCGATGTCGCCCACGATCTCCTCCACGACGTCCTCCAACGCGACCACGCCCGCCGTGCCCCCGAACTCGTCGACAACGATCGCCACCTCGGTTGCCGTGTCCCGAAAATGTGTCAGCAACTGATCGAGGGCGGCCACCTCGGGCACGTACCTGGGCTCCACGGTAAACGCGGCGAGTGGACGCTCGTCCTCGGCCAGCAGGTATCGCTTGACCTGGAGCATTCCCACGATCGTGTCGAGGTCGCCGTCGTAGATCGGCAGGTTTGTGTCGTGGGTTCTCGACACACACGCGATGACGTCGGCCCGAGTCGCCGTGGCCGGCAACGCCGCCATCCGCACCCGCGGCGTCATCACCTCCCGAACTTTCCGCTGGGAAAGCGACAGCACGTCGGTGAGGATCCGCTGTTCGTCGTAGTCGATCACGCCGGCTCGTTCCGAGGCCGCGACCAGCGCCGCCAGCTCCTCGCGGTCCAGCCGAGGCGGGGCCTGGCGGGGGGCGGTGAGGCGGCTCAAGGGGGCCACGATCACGCGATCAACGATGACCCGCAACGGTCCGATCAGCCGGTGCACGGTCAGCAGCGGGGGGGCGACCAGGGCGGCCGAACCGCCGCGGAGCGAGTTGGCCAGAAGCTTCGGCGTCACCTCGCCCAGAAGGATGATCAGGAAGAGGAAGATCCCCGCCAGCGCCACGCTACCAAGCACACCGACGTTCGCTTTGATCAGCAGGACGGAGGTGATGACGAAATAGAGCACGTTGACGGTCATGTTGCCCAGGAGGATCGTGATCAGGAGCATCCGCGGGTGGGCGAGCAGCGCCTCGACGGCCCTGGAGGCGAAGGAGCCTCGCGCACGCAGCGCCATCCGCTCGGGCTCGGTGAGACCGAAGAGCGCCGTCTCCGAGCCGGAGAAGAACCCGCTGAGCGCAAGCAGCACGGGCAGGAGCGCCAGCATCGGGATGTCGATGTTCACGTATCCCTCAGCTCCCGGACGCGGGTCTGGAGCCGGGCGGTGAACGTCGGCGGTGATTCATGGGGCCCAACGTACATCGGCGGCCCGTAGCGGACCGTGATCAGACCCGAGCGTGGGATGGTCGTCCCGCAGGGCAGGATTCGTCGTCCGCCGTCGACGTGGACGGGGATGACGGGTCGGCGGGTGATCCGCGCCAGGACACCCGCGCCGGCCTTGAAGGCAGCCATCTCGCCGGTTCGGCTCCGAGTGCCTTCGGGATACATCAGCAGGCTCCAGCCCTTGCGGATGAGGTCAACCGCGGTTCGTACCGACCGCAGCGGCGGTCCGTGGCGATCGAACGCGAAGGCGTGGAAACCCGCGGCGACCAGCAGTTGCAGACACTCCTTCTTGATCGAGGGCAGGGAGCCGTTGCCCGAGCGGCCGAAGACGTCCAGGGCCGCCGCGACTGCGGTCCGGTCACGAATCCGGCGGGGGAGAGTCCCCAGGATGGCGGCGGTGTCGGCGTGGCTCTGATGGTTGGCGGCCAGGATCAGCGGCAATTCCAGACGGTCGATGTTCTCCAGGCCGACCGCTTTCCAGCCGAAACACCGGGCGCTCTGCAGCAACCCGATCGAGCCCAGGATGAGGGGCCGCGTGACGATCACGGCGGGGTTGCGAAACCGCCGCTCGATCTCCTGCGCCGTGGGCGGGGCGTAGCGGCTCGGTGGAGTCATGGCTCGGCTCGGCGTAGCTCGAGGGCGTGGCCCACCGTCTTGGCAAAGGCCGCCGCATATTGATCAAGCAGCCGGCGGGAAGCTCGCGGAAAGCTCGGAAGCTTCAGAAGCATCTGGTTGCCCGCGACCGTTCGCGGAAGCGCCTGTGGGTCGTACGTGGGCAGGGGCGGGCCGGCCGCGGAGGTGAGCCGCGCGATCCTCGCCCAGTGACCCTCGACAAAAAGGGGCTGCTGGTGCAGAAGGGGGTACCGCGGCCGGGTGACCCGCGCGCCCTCGGCCTCCAAGGCGCGCAGGAGGTTTTCGATGGGAAGCCCGGTGCGATTCTCGTCGTAGCGAACGTGGAACTCGAAATACACCCGGTCGACGTCGGGCGGGGCGGCAAAGGTCTCCAGACCCTGCGCCTGGAGCTGTTGGGAGAGGTACTCGATGTTGGCGTTGCGCTGGCGGTTGCGGGCGGACAGCTCAGCCAGCTGGACACGCGCAACGGCCGCGTTCAGCGGCGAGATGCGGAGCTTGAGGCCGAATCCGGTCGCGGCGAACCTGCGGTTGGCCGTAGGCAGGCCGGCCAGCCGCTCGTAGTGGCCCAGCCGCAGCGCCTTTTCCCATATCTCGGCGTCGTTTGTAAGCAGCATTCCTCCTTCACCCGCCGGGCAGAGCTTGTTGGTCTGCATGCTGAAGACGGCTGCGTCACCCAGCGTCCCCACCGCCCGGCCGTGGTACCGCGCGCCGTGGGCATGCGAGGCGTCCTCGAGGACGCGAAGGTTGTGCCTGCGAGCGATTTCCAGCAGGTCGTCCATCCGCGAGGGCATGCCGAAGAGGTGGACGATGATGATCGCCCGCGTCCGATCGGTGATCCTGGACTCGACGTCATCAGGATCGAGGCCCAGGCAACGCTCTTCCGTTTCGGCGAAGACGGGAATGCCGCCGCAGTGCAACACCGGGGTGACCGACGCCCAGTAGGTGGCCGAGGGGACGATCACCTCGTCGCCCGGAGCAAGCTCGAAGGCATGCAACGCTGCGAGGATCGCCGAGGTGCCGTTGCAGTACGCCAGGGCGTGTTCGACGCCGAAGAACCGCCGGTAGTCGTCCTCCAGGGCAGCGACTTCGTCGTGAATCGACAACTGCCCCGACCGCAGCACCGCCATCACGGCACGTTGTTCTTTTTCACCAATGATCGGCCATCGGTTGGCGTCTTGCTGGTCGACATCAACCGCGGGCCGCCCGCCCAGGATGGCCGGGAGATCCCGCGATGAGGTGGTGATGGGCATGGAAGGCTCCCGGTGTCGGGTCGCTGGGCCGCGATGATACGGCCAAGCGCCATCGCCGTCGATGCGTGCAGCCGCCGCTGACACGAGCCGCCGACCTCAGCGGGTGCTTCGATCCGTGGTCTGTGACTGGCGAGCCACCGCTCGTACCTCCATCCACACCTTCCACGTGGCCACGAGCACGAAGCTGGCGGCGAGCAGGAGCAGGAACGCACCCGCCAAGGCAAGCGGCTTGTTGCCGGCGTCCAGATCAATGTGGATCCTCGACCACAGTGCGACCAGAGTGGTGGCCACCATGCACGCGGCGGGGATGGCGACAAACCATACCGGTTTGCGGCGCTGGAGCAGCCAGATGGTGACGGTGGTCAGCGACAAGGCGCCGATGAGCTGGTTGCCGGAGCCGAAGATCATCCAGATCTGGTCGTACACCTGTGAGAGCGCGATCAACAGCATGCCGCCGACGGCAAGTACCGTGTTGGTCGCGCGCCATTGGAGAAGCTTCGGGACGCGGCCGGCAAAGAGACAGTTCCACAGCTCCTCCAAGAGATACCTGCATAATCGAACAGCGGTGTCCAGTGTCGTGATCAGGAACCCTTCGACGATCAGAATGCCGAGCACCGACCCGATGTCGCGAGGGATGCCGAGATGGGAAAAGGCCCCTCCGCAACCCAGGGCAAAGGCCAGGACCGCGTTTCCACCGCCGCCGGGTGGGTTGACGATCTGCATGTATTGGCCCCGCGTCAACTGGCTGGCGACGGCCACGAGGACCAGCAACGCGAGAAAGCTCTCCAGGAGCATGGCGTTGTAGCCCACGCGCCGACAGTCGCTTTCGCGCGGGATCTGTTTCACGGTGGTGCCACTGGCCACGAGGCTGTGAAACCCGCTGATCGCGCCGCACGCGATGGTGATGAAAAGGAACGGCCACAGCGGCCCGCGTACCCTGGCTCCTTCGGCCAGGGTGGCCACGTGCTCCATGGACAGATTCGTGCCGCCCAATCCCGCGATCAACAAGCCGGCCAGGAGGAGAATGACGCCGGCATAGAGGATCTGGACGTTTGTGAAATCACGCGGTTGAATCGTCAGCCAGACCGGAATCCAGCATCCCACAAACACATAGGCCGCCAGCATCCACTTCCAGATCAGTCGGGCCTGCTCCAGATCGTCGGACAGGCGGATCGGAAAGTAGAAGCCGGCGAGTACGCTTCCGACGCACACCGCGGCGGCAAAACCGAAGGCGGGCATGGCCCGCAGGCCGCGCCGGTAGATGAGGACCCCCAGCACCGGGGCAAAGGCGGTCATGATGAATACGCTGGTGGTGGCGATCCCGCCGATCTGGGCGAAGACCATACCGTTTGTGGTGAACGTCGCCAGCACCGTCTCTCGAGCCGGGACGCCAAGTGCTTCGATCGATACCACGCTCGTAAGGGCTCTGGCCGACAGGTTGAGAAAGATGGCATTGATCAGGCAGAGCACCAGAATCAAGAACAGCACGAACAGCAGATAGCCGGTCGTTCCGAGCGTGCGGCGAGCGACCTCGGCAATGGTCTTGCCACCCTCGCGCAGCGAGACGAACATCGCCGTCATGTCGTGGACGGCGCCATACAGGATCCCGCCGAAGATGATCCAGAGCCACGCCGGTCCCCACCCGAATGCCAGCGCCAGGATCGGTCCTACGATCGGTCCGGCGCCGGCGATCGAGGCGAAGTGGTGGGCGAAGACCACCTGGCTGGGCGTCTTGACGTACTCCTTGCCGTCGGCGAACCGCTCCGAGGGCGGCGGGTTGGCATCGTTTTGATCGAAGACCCGGCTGATCCAGAAGGGATAGGTCCGGCTGGCAAGGAGCAGTATTGCGCCCCCGGCGACAACGACGAGCAATACGTTCATGAATAAGAAAGCCAAGGCCGGCTGTGCCGGCCACCGAAGAAGGCGAAGATTCACCGCCGAGAGCCGCGGAGGACCGCGGAGGAAACAGGAGAGCTCAAACTTTGGCCGGTCATCCCGAACCCCGAACCTCGAACCCATCCTTGCCTACGCCGGCATTTCACTCATACAGGTACGCGCAGGGCTCCGAGCGTGCCTCCGTGCCGTCGTGGACGGTGAACGTCCGACCCTTGCGCATGGTGGCGCTGCCCCAGAGGCCGTCGGCGCGTAACGCGTACATCACGACCCCAAATCTGGGCTCTCCCCGGTCGTTGACGAGATCGTGACGCCGGGTGTGGTCCGCGATCCAGGTGAGCACCTTCAGGCAGGCTTCCGTGGGCTCGAGGCCCTCGGCCATGTGCCTGACCGCCTGGAACGCACCGGCGGACTGGATCACCGACTCCCCGCGGCCCGTCGCGCCGGCCGCCCCCACGGCGTTGTCCACGAACATCCCCGCCCCCACGATGGGCGAGTCACCAACCCGCCCGGAAAGTTTGTAGCTCAGCCCGCTGGTCGACGTGCAGGCGGCCATGTCGCCGCGGGGATCGACCGCCGAGACGTGGATGGTGCCGTCGGTGAAGGGGACGTCCGGGGGCGGGCCGCCGCCCGAGGCCTTGCCGCTGGTGTCCACCTGTTGCTCGGCGTCGAGCCAGTCGTCATGGGGGCTGAGGGAGGCCTTCCACCCTAGCCACGCCTTTCGCGCCCGGTCGGTCAAGAGGTCTTCCTCGGTGAACCCGACTGCCTTTGCGAACTTCAGCGCGCCCGCGCCCACGAGCAGAACGTGGTCCGTCCGTCTGAGGACCTCCAGGGCGACGCGGGCGGGGTTGCGGATTCCTTGAAGCGCTGCCACCGCGCCCGACTTGTGTGTTGGCCCGTGCATGACGGAGGCGTCGAGCTCCACGACGCCGTCCTCGTTGGGCAGCCCGCCGTATCCCACGGACATGTCGTTGGGGTCGCTCTCGACAAGCCCGATCCCTTCCACGATCGCTTCCAGCAAGTCGGTGCCCTGTCTGATCCTCTCCATCGCTCGCGTGACGGCAGGCATGCCGTTGCGGGAGCTGATGATCACGGGCCGGCGGGGGCTTGTTCGGGATCGATGGGGTGTGGCCAGCGGAATCGCTCCAAGCAGCCCAACCGACCCTGCCGAGACGGCCAAGAACGCTCGTCTGTCAATGGTGCTCATATCAACAGTCTAAATCACCGTCTGCGATATTGCACCACCGTAGACTCTTGAGGGTTCAGGGTTCAGGCTCCGGCGATCATTGCTTTCCCGAACCCCGAACCCCGAACCCCTTATGTTCAGCGACAGGGCGCTGTTCCTCCAGATTGTTCCCCCCCCTGTCCTGCCCGCCACCGTTTCCGGAGCCACCCCAGCCCCAGGAGGCCCAGTGGCACGAACACCATCACCTCCCCCGCCGACTCGATCAGCGCCAGTTGGTTCATGTTGGCCTCCACATCACCGGCGAGCATGCCCAGCCGCTGGGCCGCCACCGCGACGCAGAACTCCCGGAAGCCAACACGACCGAAGGGGATCAGGCTTGCCGTCAACGCCACCAGCGCCAGCAGCACGGTATGTCGGGGTTCGAGGTGGATCTCGAGGATCGCGGCGGCGAGGGCCATGCGTCCTGCGAACGCCGCCAGGTCGATCGTCCTCAGTGCGATGGCGCCCCACAACGACCAGCGGTCGATGGTCATCGCGTCGATCCCTCGCCCGTGTCGTGCCACGAGCGGGATGCTCCCCAGGATGCGTATCGCGCCGCCGCCCAGGAGGAGCTGGCCGGCGACCAGCAACGCCCACATCCAATCCACCTCCGGGTGGACGATCGTGGCCAGGCCGCAGGACGCGACACCCAGGATCATGATGCCGCCCACCAGCGAGAACCAGGCACCGATCTGGAGCAGGCCCAGACCGTCCACCCGGAGGTGGTAGAGGACGCGGGTCACCGCTCCGAGCCGAATCGGGGCGTAGTTGAGCAACGTGGCAACGACGTTGAGCCGCTGAAGGTCCCAGAACCCGATCCGCTTGAGCGGCCGGACGGTGACAAAGAAGATGGTCCCGTTGGTCGCGGCGCTTGTGAGCGTGCAGGCGATCAGGCCGGCCACCAGCAGTGGAGCGGCGTGCAGGACCCGGTCCCATTCGCCCTCGCCGATCGCCTTGCGGATAATCCAGACCAACAGCGCCGCGCCGACGGCGAATCCGGCGAGCTGAACCGCGAGCCTGCGCGGCGCCAGAAGCGCAGCGGCCTCGGTGGTGGGTGCGGGGTCACGCACCGCCCGTACCCGCAGGCCGCGCCCGGGCCGGCCGCCGGCGGAACCGCTCGCGGACGATGACGAAGATCGCTCGTACGCCGTCGGTCCATCGGATCTTCTTGCCCTCGCCGCTGCTGCGGGGCGCGTAGCTGACGGCGACCTGGGCGGGACGCGCCCCCAGCCGTGAAAGGGCGGCGATCATCTGCGGCTCTACCCCGTACCGCGGCTCACTCAGCCAGGGGCGGAGCCGCCTCAACGTCCCCACGGACATCACCTTGTAGCAGCACTCCATGTCGGCCAGCCGCCAGCCGGTCATCAGGTTGCTCAGCAAAGAGAGCACGCGGTTGGCCCCTCTGTGTACCGCGCGATTCAGACCCCTGGCCCTGTTGCCGCTGAACCGCGAGCCCACCACCACCTCGGCCGCCCCTTCCAGAAGCGGCTGAAGCAGGCGGTGGTAGTCCGCCGGGTCATACTCCAGGTCGGCATCCTGGATCAGCACGAGATCATCCTCGGCGCCGCCAGCGGCGAGGATCGCGTCAAAGCCCGTTTGCAATGCGGCCCCTTTGCCGCGGTTGCGCTCGTGCCTCAGCAGCGTACAGGGCTGCCCGTCGGCGCGCAGGTGATCGACCACCGCGTCCGCGGCCCGGCGGTCGTGGTGGTCGGAGTGGTCGTCCACCAGGACAATCATCGCAGACCACCCCTGGGGGAGTGGCGCCTTCTGGATGCGCCCGATACAGGTATGAAGTGTGTTCGCCTCGTTGTAGAACGGGATGACGATGTGGAGGGTGGGCACGGAAGAGCTCGCCGCTGGTTTGAGCGCTCCGTAGCGGCGTCGCGGCGTCGCGGCGTCGCGGCGTCCTTGCCGCTCTTGTTCAGCAGCCCTCCGGGCTGCGGGGCCGCTCTTGTTCAGCAGCCCTCCGGGCTGCGGGGCCGCTCTTGTTTGGCAGCCCTCCGGGCTGCGGGCCGCACACTCGCTC
>JADFKZ010000065.1 GCA_022564665.1 Planctomycetota bacterium
TGCCGACAACGCCGTCGGGATAAACAACAGGGCGGTGGCGGTTACGTTCGTGGCCTCGGGGGGCAAGGTGCTTATCGTCGATGACAGCGTCGTTGAGTCACAGTACCTGGCGCCGGCGCTGAGGGCGAGCGGTATCGTCGTCGACGTTGAGCCGGCGGACGCGCTGGCGCGGGGTCCGATCTTTCTCAGCGGCTACGATGCCGTCATCCTGGCCAACATCCCGCGTTACGCCCTCACCGACGACGAGGACCGCACCCTGCACGCCTACGTGCATGACCTCGGTGGGGGGCTGGTGATGCTGGGGGGGGAGAAGTCCTTCGGGGCCGGCGGATGGATCGATTCGGAGGTAGCCCGGGTGCTGCCGGTGAAGCTCGACCCCCCGCAGACGAGGCAGATGGTCCGCGGGGCGTTGGCGCTGATCATGCACTCCACCGAGATGCCGCAGGGCAACTTCTGGGGCCAGCAGGTCGCGATCGCCGCGATCGAGGCGCTCAGCCGGCTCGACTACGTCGGGATCATCGACTACGACTGGAATGTAGGCGGCATCAACTGGACCTTCCAGCTGCAGGAGGCCGGCGACAAGACCCAGGCGATCGCGGCCGCCAAGAAGATGCAGATGGGCGACATGCCCGACTTCGCCTCCTCGATGAATCTGGCCCTGGAAGGCCTGACCGCGGTGTCGGCGGGCAAGAAGCACGTGATCATCATCTCCGATGGCGATCCCCAGCCGCCGACCCGGAAGCTGCTGGACGATTTCGTCGCCGCGCAGGTGACCGTCACCACGGTTCTGATCGCCGGCCACGGCGCCCCGGGGACGATGAGATCGATCGCCCGCATCACCGGTGGCAACTTTTACGCGCCCAAGAACCCCAAGAAGCTCCCCGGGATCTTCATCAAGGAGGCGGAGATCGTCTCGCGCTCGCTGATCGTGGAGGGTGCGGCCTTTCAACCGCAGATCGTCAGCAGGCTCCCGGGGCCGATCGAGGGCTTCGCCGAGGTGCCCCCGATCGACGGCTACGTGCTCACGGCACCCCGCGAGGGGCTGAGCCAGATCCCCATCGTCAACGCGACGACCGAGGGCATTGACCCCATCTACGCCCACTGGAACTACGGGCTGGGAAAGGCGATCGCCTACACCTCCGATCTGACGGGGCGCTGGGGCGGGGCGTGGGCACAGTGGCCCGAGTTCGAGAGCTTCTGGGAGCAGTCGATTCGCTGGGTGATGCGCCCCAGTGCCCCGGCGAACATGATCATCAACACCACCCACGAGGGTGACCGGGTCACCGTCGTCGTCGAAGCGCTTCAGGCGGACGCGTCGTTTCTCAACTTTCTTCGCACGTCAGCCGTTGTGCTGCGACCCGATGGGACGTCGCAGCCCCTCAGCCTGCAGCAGACCGGCCCCGGCCGCTACCGTGGCGAGTTCCGTACCGATTCCGACGGGGCCTATCTCGTGAACATCAACTTCGCGGGCGGCTCGCAGGAGTCCCCCGTCAAGGGAAACATCCAGGCGGCGGTCGCCATCGGCTACCCCAGGGAGTTTCGGGCCGTCAAGCACAACGCGGCGCTGCTCGCCGAGCTGGCGCAGCGGACCGGTGGGCGGAAGCTGGAAGGTGGTGACCCCACCCTCGTGGATCTCTTTAACCGCCAGGGGCTGCGGCAGCCCGCCAGCCCGCGCAGCGTCTGGGACCTGCTGGCCATTCTCGCCGCCGCCGTCTTTCTCCTGGATGTCGCCGCCCGCAGGATCGCGGTGGACCGCCGGGCGGCCGCGGAGATGGCGTCCCGAGCCCTCGGGCGGCGACGAGAGGTGGGCACGGCGACGGTGGCGGCATGGAAGCGGGTAGCCCGCCGCCGTACCGCCGCAGGCGCGGATGCGAGAACACGCTTCGAAGCCGAAGCGTCGGATACCTCCATCGCGATCGACGTCAAGGCCCACGCGAGCGAGCAGAGGCCCCAGGTCGGGACCCAGGATCCCAAGCGCCGGGAGCCCGCGGTGCCGGAAGGGACCGAGGAGCCGGGAGATTACACCTCGCGTCTCCTGGCCGCCAAGCGTCGAGCGCGCGATCAGTCATCGGCCCCGCCCCAGGACAATCGCGATGGCTGAGGTGACCGGCCCGCCTGAGCTGGAGCTGGCGCTTGACGATGTGGCCGCGGTCAAACGGGTCTGTGAAGGCTTTCGCGAAATCTTTGCGCGTCTCCGCGCCGAGATCAAGAAGACGATCGTCGGCCAGGACCGGATCGTCATCAACACGCTCATCGCGATCTTCGCCGATGGGCACGTGCTGCTGGAGGGCGTGCCCGGTCTGGGCAAGACGCTGCTGGTGAGGACCCTTGCCAGGACACTCAACCTTCCCTATGCCCGCATCCAGTTCACGCCCGACCTCATGCCGGCGGACATCACGGGCACGACCATCGTCGTCGAGAGTCCGGGCAGCAGACAGCGGTCGTTTCGGTTCAGACCTGGACCGATCTTCAGTCAGTTCGTGCTTGCCGACGAGATCAATCGCGCCAGCCCCAAGAGCCAGTCGGCGCTCCTGGAGGCGATGCAGGAGCGGACTGTCACGGTAGCGGGCACGACCCACAAGCTGGACCGTCCCTTCTTCGTTCTGGCGACGCAGAACCCCATTGAGCAGGAGGGGACATATCCTCTTCCCGAAGCGCAGCTCGATCGGTTCTTCTTCAAGATCATCGTCCCCTATGCCGACCGCGGCGAGATGAACGAGATCATCGGCCGCACGACCGGCGATCTCGAGTCGCTGGTGGAGCCGATCATGAACTCCGCCTCGATCACGAGCGCCCAACGGCTGGCAAGGCGGATCATCGTCGCCCCCCACGTGCAGGACTATGCCATTCGGCTGGTGATGGCCACCCATCCGGGTCGTATGCCCGGCGAGGCCTGGCTGGAGCGTTTCATCCGCGTCGGAGTGAGCCCGCGGGGGGCGCAGGCCCTGATCTGCGGCGCCAAGGTTCGGGCGCTGTTGGCCGGGCGATACGCCGCCGCATTCAAGGATGTCGAGTCCGTGGCGACGCCGGCACTGCGCCACCGCGTGATTCGAAGCTTCGAGGCCCAGGCCGATGGTGTGACCACGGACGATATCATCAATCGCCTCATCGAGGTCGTTCCCCACGAGGACGACCCGCACCCGAACCAGAAGAAGGGGTTCGGGAAAGCGCCGAGCCGTGAACCCTGAACCCTGAACCCTTCTTCCCATGGCCGAGTTCGGCGCCACAACACAACCACGGCCCAAACGCGTCGATGAGCTGATCGACAGCGAACTCATGGCCAAGCTCGATCAGGTGGACATCATGTCGCGCAAGATCTTCGCGGGCAAGCTCCAGGGCGAGCGGCGGAGCAAGAAGCGCGGAGTGAGCGTGGAGTTTGCCGATTACCGTCATTACGTCCACGGCGACGACCTGCGGTTCGTGGACTGGAACATCTACGCCCGTCTCGACAAGCTCTTCCTCAAAATATTTCTGGAAGAGGAAGACCTTGCGCTTCTGATCGCCATCGACATCTCGGCGTCCATGGACTGGGGCAACCCCAACAAGTTGGTCTTCAGTCAGAAGCTGGCAATGTCACTGGGGTACATCGGGCTGAGCAACCACAACCGGGTATCGCTGTTCGCCTTCAACCAGGCGGGGGTCCGGCCGCTGGTCAACCTCAGAGGCCGGCGGCGGACCCGGGAGATGGGCACGTGGCTGCTGGATCTTGCCGGGGGCGACCGGAGCGGGTTCAACGAAGCGATGCGGCACATTGCCTTGAGCCGGCAGGGCAAGGGGGTGATGGTGATCCTCTCGGACTTTCTCTTCAAGGAGAGCTATGAGAAGGGGCTCCGCTATCTCGCCGGCGGGGGTTTCGACACCTTTTGCCTTCAGGTGCTGAGCCCCGAGGAGATCGATCCCGGTCGCCACGGTCTGGCGGGTGATCTGCGGCTGACCGACGTGGAGGACGACGACACCGCGGAGATCACCGTCAGCGCTGCCCTGCTCAGGAAATACCGGGAGAACCTCAACGCCTATTGCGGCCGGCTCCGCGACTTCTGCATCAGGCGGGACGTCATGCATGTGTCGGTGACGACGTCTGATGACATTGGGGCCCTCTTGCTCGACTACCTCCGCAAACGGGGGCTCTTGAAGTAGGGGTCAGGGTTCGGGGTTCACGGAAACCCAGAACCGAATACTCATAACTTAGAACCCCATGCAAACATCACCGTCCAATCAACTCGGAACCCCCGCTACATGAGCTGGCTCGCCGTGCCGGCGGGTCTGATCCTCGCCGCGGTGGTGATCCCGCCGCTAATCCTGCTGTACTTTCTCAAGCTCAGGAGGCGGACCCAGACCATCGCGTCAACCCTCTTGTGGAAGCGCTCCGTCGAGGACCTGCGGGCCAACACCCCCTTTCAGCGGCTGCGTCGGAGCCTGCTCCTGTTTCTGCAGCTGCTGGCGTTGGTGCTGCTGGTGTTGGCGATCATGCAGCCGCAGGTGCAGTCCAGCGGCCGTCAGGGCGGCAAGACGATCTTCCTCATCGACACCTCAGCCTCGATGACCGCCACCGACGTGACGGATGCTCCCACCCGGCTCGAAGAGGCCAAGCGCCGCGCCAGGGAGCGGGTCGAGGCGCTCTATGGCCGGGGGCTCTTCGGCGGCTCCTGGGGTGAGACGATGGTCGTCTCCTTCTCCGATCGAGCGCAGGTCGCCTGCCGGTTCACCGACTCCAAACCGCAGCTGCTGGCGGCGATCGATCGCATCCAGCCGACGCATGGCGAGAGCAGAATCGGCGAGGCCCTGACGCTGGCTCGCGCCTACACCACCCAACTGGATCCGGAGTCCAACCGACCTGTGGGCGAGCCGGGGACGCTGGAGCTGTTCAGCGACGGGCGGATTGCCGACCTCGCCGAGCAAGTTCTCCGCGGGGAGAGGATGGTGTACCACCCGATCGGGTCACAGGAGCCGGACAACGTGGCGATCACGGCGATCTCCATCGAGCGGCCCTACGACCGGCCCGCCGCCGTGGAGGTGTTCGCGTCGCTGGCCAACTTCAACACGACGCCTCTCACCGTCGATGTCCAGCTTTCCGTCAACGACGCGGCGCGGGCGATCCGGGAGGTGACGATCGATGCTGCCGGCGAGGACCCGGTTTCCGGGCTGATCGTTCCCGCGCGGAGAAACGTTGTCTTTACCCCCTTTGAGCAGCCGCGGGCGGCGGTGATCGAGGTCGCAGTGCTGCGCGATGACGACCTTGCCGCCGACAGCGCTGCCCGGCTGGTGGTGCCTCCGCCGAGGCGCTTGAAGGTGGCCCTGGTGGGCTCCAAGAGCTTCGTCATGGAAACCGTGCTGACGGGGATCGGCTCAATTCAGCGGTTGACGCTCCTGTCGCAGCAGCAGTACCTCGCGAAGGTCGCCGAGGGTGCCGTCGATCGGTTCGATGTGGTGGTCTTTGACAACTACGCCCCGCCGCCGGATCAGATGCCGCCGGGACGATATTTGTGCTTCGGGGCGCCGCCGCCGATCGAGGGGCTCAACGCCTTCGGCGAAGGGGAGGGCCAGCTGATCCTGGATACCCGGCATGAGCACCCGCTCTTTAAGTTCGTCGACCTCGATCGGCTGTTCATCTCGAGGTTCACGCTCTTGCAGCCGGACGATGATGTACAGGTTCTGGCCGAGGGCAGTCGAGGCCCGGTGGTCGTGGAAGTCGCCCGCGGACCCATGCAGGTCATCTACGTGACCTTCGACCCCCTTGACTCAAACTGGCCCTTCCTGCGGAGCTTCGTGACGTTCCTCGTCAACGCGGTGGAGTATCTGGGGCATGCCGGGGAGGCGATCTCCGCCTCCAGCTTCACCCCCGGCGAGGCGTTGACCACACGGCTTCCCCCCGCCGCGGCCGCTGTCGAGCTTCACCTGCCCGACGGCGTTATGGAGCGGCTCGAGCCGATCGACCCGGCACTCTTGAGCTGGGGCCCGATCCGGCTGACCGGTGTCTACTTTCTACGGTGGTCGGTCCAGCAGACGTCGGAGCCGCAGGAGCGGGTGTTCGCTGTCAACTTGCTCAGCGATCGGGAGGGCGATCTGCGACCGGCTGAGCAGATCATGGCCGGAGAGGACGTTCACGTCGCCGGGCGGGGCGGCTCGGAATACACCTCGCTGTGGCCGTGGGCGATCGGGCTGTGCCTCATCGTCCTCATGCTCGAGTGGTGGGTGTATCACAGGAAGGCGTATATTTAGTTAGAGCGCTCCGTCGCGGCCTCGCGGCGTCGCGGCGTCCTTGCCGCTCTTGTTCAGCAGCCCTCCGGGCTGCGGGGCCGCTCTTGTTCAGCAGCCCTCCGGGCTGCGGGCCGCACACTCGCTTGGTGGGCTTCGCGGCCTGATCGAAAAGGCCGCTACGCTTGGACGCAAACTGCGCTAGACTCGTCAGCCATCACCCAGCACTCATCACGCGTCAGCCATCACCAATCACGGACGCGGCCGGTACAGCCACCCATCCTTCTTGACGCGGTGGTCATCGGGGCGGGACCGTCAGGGAGCATGTCAGCGCTGTTGCTTGCGCGCCTGGGGTGGCGGACCGCGCTTCTGGAGCGGGGCGGCCGCGGCCGCGCCAAGGCGTGCGGCCAATGCCTCAGCGGGTGGATCCTCAAGGCGCTCGACCGCCGGGGTCTGGGGGCCGATATCCGCAGCCTCTCCATGGGCGCCACCCGGTGGATTCGCGTCCATGTCCCAGGTTGCCGGCCGGTGTCGGCGTCGCTCGTCGACGGACCCGATGGCGACGCGGGGATAATCGTCAAGAGGCCGGCGCTGGACCAGCGGCTGATCGACTACGCCGGCAGAGCTGGCGTCGATGTCAGGTACCGGGCGTCGGCCCGGATCGAGTCGGTGCCCGGCGCCGGCGACGCCGTTGAGGTCGTCGTGCCGGCCAAGGGGCTGCGGCTTCGGTCGGCGCTTATCGTGGGAGCCGACGGGCTTGCCAGCGGGGTGGCGAAGGCCGCCGGGCTGGCGAGCCGGCGTTCGTACGGTCGCGCGTTCGGGTTTGCCTTTGATCTTGAATGCGAGCAGGAGGAAGCGCTGCGGCGCGACACGATCGAGATGTTCGTGATCCGCGGCGGCTACCTTGGCGTGGTCAACTGTGGCGGCGGGGTGCTTCACATTGCCGGGCTCGTTCGCGACGATTGCCGGCAGCCCAGGAGCCCCGACGCGTTTGTCGAAGCGCTGGCCGGTCGGTTTGCGCTTCTGGAGAGGCTGGGGCTCGGCCGCCTCGGACGGATGCGGCAAGGCCCGATGCTGGGGGCGGGGCCGATTCCCTGGCGGCCGCAGGCCGTCGCCCGCGGTCAGGTTGTCCTTGTCGGCGATGCCGCCGGATACGCCGAGCCCTTCACCGGTGAGGGGATGAGCTGCGCCCTTGCGAGCGCCGAGGTGCTGGCGGAGGTGGCGGCGGACCGGCAGCCGGGGTCGTGGAGCCCAGCCGCAAGCCGTCTCTACCGGCGTCTGTGGCGGAGCCGAATCGGCCCCAGAGTACGGACCGCGCGGCTCATGCGCCATCTTCTGGCCAGACCGCGGGCGACGGTCCGGCTCTTGGAGGCGACGGGGGCCCACGGGAAGATCGCCTCGTGGCTCATCGGGCGGGTGGTGACGTCGTGAGCGTGGTCGGCGAGGCGAAACCGGAGGTGTCGGCGGAGGCCCGGCGCAGCGAGGTCCAGCCGCGGCTTGTCGGTCTGGGGACCGCCGTACCCAACATGTGTATGGAGCAGTCGGAGATCGCCGCGCGCCTTGCCGCCGTGTGGGGCCTCCGCGGACCCCAGCTTAGACTCTGGCAACGGATCATCGCGGGCACCGCGATCGACACCCGCTGCGCTGTGATGCCAGTCGAAGAGGTGGTCACGCTCTCCACGGGGGCGCGGATGGAAGTCTACGAGCGGCACGCTCCGGCGCTTGCCGAAAGAGCGGTGGTCGGCGCGCTGGACCGGGGCGGGATCGAGCCCGGGCGGGTGACGGACCTCATCGTCGTCTCCTGTACGGGGTTCTGGGCCCCTGGCCTGGATGTAGCGCTGGTTGAGCGGCTGGGGCTCCCGGCAACGGTCCGGCGAACGGTCATCGGGTTCATGGGGTGCTTCGGGGCGATCATCGGTCTGCGGGCGGCGGTGGGGGTCTGCGGCGCGGATCCGGGGGCGGTCGCGGTCGTGGTGTGCCTGGAGCTGTGCTCGCTGCATCTGAGGTCGGACCGCGGGGCGGAGAACCTGGTGGCCTCCGCCCTCTTTGGCGATGGCGCGGCAGCGGCCGTGGTCTGCGGCGCCCGCGTCGCCCGCGCCGCCGACGGGCCCAGCCTCGGCAGCTTGACGATGGGGCACAGCCGGCTCTTGAGCGAGGGACGCGACTGGATGAGCTGGCGGATCACCGACACCGGCTTTGCCATGACGCTCACCCGCGACGTTCCCGCAGCCCTGGCTTCGCGACTGGGAGCCATTGTCGAGGAGGTCTGCCCCCGGCGGCTTGGCTGCTACGTCGTTCACCCGGGCGGCGCCGGCATTCTGGATGCCGTTGACCAGGGGCTTCAGTTGGAAGGGCGAAGCGGGCTCGACGCCGCCCGCAGCACGCTCAGGCGGTACGGCAACATGTCGTCGGCCACCCTCCTGTTTGTGCTGGCTGAAGCGTTTCGACGCGGGTACCGACCGCCGGCCATGCTTCTCGCCTTCGGCCCCGGGCTCGCGGTGGAGATGATGGTCTTGTACCGATAATCGGTTCACGCAGGAGGCCCGTTCAGGTGATGGGACCTTTGGACCGATAGCTGATAACCGAGACGCGACAGCCGGAGGTGTCGGGTTCGGGAAGCAAACACCTTCTACGTGGGGCTGCCTCAGGGCCGACCCACCTGGATCAAGTGCTTCCCGAACTCTACGCCTCTTGCTGAAGAAGGCTGTCGGTAAACTCTGCGGGGCTGGGGCTGAGTCCCGATCGCATCGGGACGAAGGCCCGGTCTTTTCATCGTCGCACCAGCCGTGGCGTCGTCCCGAACCCCGAACCCTGAACCCCTGTGCCTCGCCCTACCATCAGGGCATGACGAGCCTTGTCACGCCGGCCGGGCGGCTGAGCCTGCCTCGACCCATCAGTCGCATCAGGATCGGTGTCGTCGGCTTCGTCAATACCTTGCCGCTCATCGACGGGCTGGAGAGGCTTCGCGACGTCGAGCTTCGGTGCACCGTTCCCAGCCACCTGCTTGCGATGCTCCTCGATGAGGAGGTCGACGTCGCGCTGTGCTCCTCGATCGATTATCAGCTCAGCGCCGAGCCGCTGGTCGTTCTGCCGGTGGGCCTGCTGGGATGCGACGGACCCACACTGACGGTTCGCTTGTATTCGTCGGTTCCGATCGACGAGATCGACGAGGTGTGCTGCGACACCGACAGCCACACCTCGGTGGTCCTGATGCGGATCCTGTTCAGGGAGCTCTACGGAATCGACCCGGCAACGATCGAATACGACGCACGGGAGCGGGTGGCCGGCAAAGCACCGCCGGGCTGGCCGCGGGCCATGATGCTCATCGGCGACAAGGTGGTCACCGACGCTCCGCCGGCGCCCAGATACCCCCATCAGCTGGATCTGGGAGAGGCGTGGACGTCGTGGACGGGTCTGCCGTTCGTCTTTGCCCTCTGGATGGCCAGGCGGTCGGCGGATCCATCGACCATCGCCGTGGCCGCGGCGATCCTGGACCGCCAGCGTCGCCACAACGCTCAACGCCTCGATGGCATCGTACACAGGGCGGCCTCCGGCAGAAACTGGCCGCTGGATCTGGCCGGCGGCTACCTGCGCAACAAGCTGGCCTTCCAGATGACCCCGCGCCGCCGCGAGGGGTTGGAGCTGTTCTTCGACAAGGCCGCCGAGCATGGTCTTGCAGCACGGCGGCGCGCGCTTGAGATCGCGGCCATGTGACGGCGAGATCTCCATGCCCCCGCACCCTCGCTTCAGAGTTCCGCAGATCAAAGATCTCAACCGGCAGTTGCTCTACGCGCCGGCGGACACGAGACGGCGCCAGCTGGATGCCGCGGAACAGCTGGTGCGCCAGATCGAGCCGGACCGGCTCTATCCCCAGGATTTCGTCATCTACCGGATCACCGGGTACCGGCCCGATCTGGTCCGTCCGGCGGTGGCGTTGGTCGGTGAAGCCCTCCAGACGGATCTGATCACCCTTATCCAACGGCTCAGCGCAAGCCTCGACCTCAGCCCGCAGGACGCGGGCCGCAGGGCGGTGGGGTGCCGGGAGCTTGCGCGGCGGCTCAACGTCTCGGCAAAGACGATCCAGCGTTACCGGAAACAGGGGCTGGTATGCCACTACGTCCTCTTTCCCGATGGCCGCAAGCGACTGGCGTGCTTTGAGGATTCGCTGAGCCGCTTCCGTCGCAGCCGCGAGAGGCGTATCGACCGGGCTGCGGTCTTTGGCCGCCTCAGCGCCCGCGAAAGACAGTCGATCATCCTGGAGGCCGACCGGCTCCACCGCTTGGACGGGCGAACGCTCAACGCCGCCGCCAGAGGGCTGGCGGGGAGGCACGGCCGGGCCCACGAGACCGTGCGGTCGATCCTCCGCCGACATGACCGCGGCTCCGCCAGACCCATCTTTGACGAGCCGGGGCCGCTGGCCGGCCGCGACATCCGCTTGATCTACCGCGCCCGGCGAAAGGGGGTGGGCACCGCCCGGTTGGCCCGCCGATTTTCCAAGACGCGTGCCTCGATCCACCGCGCGATAAACCTCCGACGTGGCGACCTGCTCAGGGGGCTTACGCTGCGGGTCGTGCACCTGCCGATGTTGGATCGAGACGATGCCGAATCGGTAATCCTCTCGGCGCCGGCGGTGACCGGCGGCCTCGACGAGGTGCTTGGCTCGACCGACGCCCGCGGCCCGGAGGGCCGCCTGAACCAGAAGGACATGGATGCCCTGAACCTGATCGAGGCCGCCCACCTGGCAGCGGAGCCGGACTCCCACACCGAGGCGGCGCTCATTGGCGGCTACAACCTGCTCAAGAGGCGGGCCAGCCGGATGATCGTGCGGCTGGGTGGCCGACCTGCCTCCGCCGCGCTGGACTTTGTCGAGACTGATCTCCGCTGGGCCACGTTGCTCAAATGCCGCCTGGTCTGTCTGGGGCTCCCCTCAGCGGTGCGAGCGGTCGAGCAGACGCTGCACCAGCCGCTCGCCGCCCAGCCTTCGGAGGAGATCCGTGATCTCCTAGGGCGGGCCATCGAGGTCACCGCGGAGTGCGTGGAAAAGATCGATCCCGGTCGCGGCCAGCGTCTGGCCCACCGCTGCGGGTTCTCAATGCACCGGACGCTGGCGGTCGCCACTCGTCGATCGGTCCCGCGCCGTGCCGCCACGCGCCACCGCCCGGGCTCGATCAGGCTCCAACGATCCTTCGATTTGCTGAACCCCTGGCAGGCTTGGCTGGAGCTGGAGCCGGAGCTGGCGGGTCTCGTTGGACGGCTGGCCGCGCCGGGGAGCGAGCTGGTCACGCTTCGCTACGGGCTCCAGGGCCAACGGCCGCTGCGGGCGGCTGAGCTGGCGGGCCGATTCGGGCTCAAGGAGAGTGCCGTCGAGGCGTGGATCCGAAGGTCCGAAGTCAAGTTGCAAGGATTGAGGCGCGACGGGAGGGGAATATGAGCGCTGAGCTCGGGTGGCTGGGGCTGAGTTCGGGTGGCTGGGTCTGAGTCCCGATTTTATCGGGGCGAAGGCCCGGTCTTGGTGTGGACGGACCAACCGTGGCGTCGTCCCGATGAAATCGGAGCTCCGTCACCGCCACCCGCAAGAGGGCTGTCGGCTGCATTCTCTTGCCGACAGCCGACAGCTATCTCTTTGAAAACTGGAATCGCTTCCGCGCGCCGGGCTGGCCGTATTTTTTGCGTTCGACCTTTCGGGGGTCGCGGGTGAGAAACGCGTTCTCGCGGAGGATCGGCTCGAGCGTCTGGTCATACCCTCGCAGGGCACGGCCCAAGCCGAGCACGATGGCGCCGGCCTGACCGGTGTAGCCGCCGCCGTGGACCTTGACGTGGATTTCGAGCTGACCCTCGGTCTTGGTCTTGCTCAGCACGTTTATCAGGTCGTTGCGATCGCGCTCTTCGTTGAAGTACTCGTCGTAGGATCGCTTGTTGATGATGAGCGTGCCGTCCCCCGGGCGTATTCGAACCCTCGCCACCGCGGACTTTCTGCGTCCCGTTCCCCACCACCACACCCCGTGCGGCGGTGCGGGGCGATCGGCGACCTCTGGCGCGGTGGCGACGGCCACGTTCTCAACAGCCTTCTTCGCGGCCGGCTTGACCTTCTTCTTCTCGGCTGCGGGCTTCTTCTCGGCTGCGGGCTTCTTGTCGGCCGCGGGCGTGGAAGTGGTGTCGGAGATGCTGGTGGGGCCGGTCATGGGGAGAGTTGGAGGGATTGGGCGTCGAGCGGGATCGGTCGTTGGGCTTGGTGTGGGTGGTCCGGACCCTCGTAGACCTTGAGCTTGCGAAACATCGTACGGCCGAGCCGGTTCTTGGGAAGCATCCGCCGGACCGCGTTCTCCAGGACCACGTTTGGCCGCCGTTTGAGCAGGGAGGCATAGCTCTCTTTCTTGAGGCCGCCTGGGTACCCGCTGTAGTGCAGCTTCATCTTCTGCTGAGCCTTTCGTCCCGTCAATACGACCTTGGCGGCGTTGGTGACGATGACGTAATCGCCGCATGCGACGTGCGGCGTGTACTCGGGCCGATGCTTACCCATGAGCGGGACTGCGATCCGCGCAGCCAGGCGGCCGAGAACCTGACCGTCGGCGTCAACGATTCGCCAGAGGGGGGTGATGTCGGATGCGCGTGCAAAGTACGTCTGACGGGGCATGGTTCGCGTCTGCTGGGTGAAAAATCCGAACCCGTGAGCGTAGCCTTCAACCCCACCATGTCAAGGGTTCTGCGGGGCTCCCCGATTGGGCCCAAAGGCCTATCGTCCTGCGATACCCTCTGCGGCGGCCGCGGCGCAGCGCAGAGCCCGAGAGACCGTAGGGAGCTGACCCGGATGCAGACAGACCAGGGCCTTTGGCAACCACTGCCCGCGGACCCGCCTCCCTGGCAGCAGGGGGCGGCGGCGCCCGCTCGGGGCCACGGGTGGATTGCCTGGATTGCCATCATCGCCCTGATCACGGGTGCGATCATGATGACGCGGCTCTCCGGGCCACTTGGGGATCCCGGGGAGGATCCGGTGGGTCTGACGATCTTTCAGATGCAGGCAAAGTACATCGTCGGGTGGTCGAGTTTGCTCCCGGACAACGCCGAATTGCTCTATGCGCAGTCGAAGGCGGCGCTCGACATGGGGACGCTTCCACAGCGTCAGCGCTTCATCGTCATTGCCGCCGAGCTCTCGGGGCCCGGGGAGGCCCGCCGAGTGCTCGAGGAACTCGACGACCTGATCCAGAACCCCCCGGGCGGAGAGCCGATCGAGCTTTCCGAGCCGCAGGCATCGATCCAGCGGATCCTGCATGAGCTGTACCCATCGACGGTTCTCGATCTCGATGAGACGGAGGCGGCGGCGGCGGTTGCGGGCACGACCGCCGGGCTCGAGCCCGACGAGCGACGGGTCCTCAAGGAACACCTGGGCTGGTTCGGCGAGCTTGCGCTCGCCCCCGCCGAGACCGCCGATGTGCCTGCGCGTGACGCCGTGCTCCAGCCGGCGCGCGTTCTTGCTGTGGTGCTCGTGTCGGTGGCCATCACCGCCATCGGTGCGGGTCTCGTCGGGCTCGCGACCTTGGTCGTCTTTATCGTCTTCCTATTTCTGCGGAGGCTCTCCGGCGGCCTCGGCGCCGCCCGCGCACACCACCAGATCTACGCCGAGACGTTCGCCGTGTGGCTGATGCTCTTTCTCGGCTTGCAGCTTCTGGCGGAGGTGGTGTCGCCGCCGGGTGGCGAGCTGCTGGTGGTGATGATCATGTCCCTGGCAAGCCTTGTTGCGCTGGGGTGGCCGAGGTGGCGGGGCATACCCTGGCGTCAGGTGAGAGCCGACATCGGGCTCACCCTCGGCCGCGCCCCGCTTCTGGAGCCCGGAATCGGCGTCGCGGGGTACCTGGCTACGCTGCCCCTGCTTTTTTTCGGGCTGCTCATCACGATTGGGCTGATGGCGATCCAGGGTGCCCTGGGGCCCGAGCCGTCCGCCTTTGCCCCCAGCGGCCCGCCCGCCCACCCGATCATCGTGCAGATGGGTGGATCGGACATCTGGCCCAAGATCCAGGTCCTGTTCCTGGCCGCGGTCGTCGCCCCCATTGTCGAGGAGACGATGTTTCGCGGCGTCCTGTATCGCCACCTGCGTGACGCCACCGGCCGCTTCGGGGTGGCGCTGAGCGTGACCGTCGGCGTGCTGGCCAACTCGTTTCTTTTTGCCGCGATTCACCCGCAGGGGTTTGTCGCGATCCCCGCCCTGATGTCGCTTGCCATCGGCATGACCCTGGTTCGCGAATGGCGTGGTTCGCTGATTCCATCCATGGTCATCCATGGTGTCTCCAACGGATTGATCATCTCGATTCTCTTGATCATGCTGGGGATCTGAGAGGGTGCCGGCCGGCTGCTCGCCCCGATGCCGGCTTGCGGTGACCCGCCGGTTTGCGCCATAATGCCCCGCTGTCCCCGTTTCCGCTCCCCGGGCTTCCTACCGCCGCTGCCGAATACCCAACAGGCCTACCGGAAATCGCTCGAGCCATGACCAAGAACTTCGCGAGGGTCCCGGCGGTGCTGGTGGCGTTGGTGGCGGCGCTGGGAGCCGGCGGCACAGCGGTGGCCGATGAGCAGGCGACGCCCGTCAACGCAGTTGCCGAGATCGATCCGCAGGCATTCTTCGGGCGGCTCATCGAACGCTACCGACGGCTTGAGACGTACCGGGACACCGTCGACGTGGTGTACGTGACGGCGGCGGCGGGCCGGGAGCCTCGCCGCGTCGTAAGCCGGATCAGCTGCCGGATCGCCGATGGCAGGCTGCGGGTTCAGACCGCCGGCTCCCAGGTGCGGGACTCCATCGGCCTGGAGGTTCCCATCAAGAGAAGCCCCGCCATGGAGGCGTTGGTCCTGCGGTACAACCTCTGGCTTGCGCCTCACATGACCCTGCGGTTCACCGAAGATCCCCGCAAGGAGTTCCGACTCGGCGTCGATGAGGGGTTTACACCCGACAGTGCCCGGCGCGTCACCGTGGGCGGAAAGCAGATGATCCATCTTCATCTTCGAAGCGCCGACGGGACCAGCGAGCAGGTCACGGCCGCCTTTGATCTGATCGTCGATCCCGACACGATGCTCATCGAGCGAATCGACGGCGAGCAGCGTCTACCCGATGGGACGAACTATCGAACGTCTCTCCGGATCACGCCGCTTGAGGCAACGGACAGGTGAGAAATCGCGCGGTCAGGTGACCGAGAGCGTCGGCTGGGTGTGTTCCCCGGAAAGCGCCCGGATGGATATCTGACCCGCGACGTTCTTGCAGAGGCGGTCGAGTTCCTCGGCCAGCGTGCCGTCGCCGGCAAAGTTGGCCAGCGGGTCACCCGCGTCGCAATTGACCCGCAGCTTCATGTGGATGGCAATCTCCCCCAGCATCGGCACGTCAAGCTCTTGTGCCATCTCTGTGGCACCACCCCGCCCGAAGATGTCGTAGGTCTTGCCGTCGTCGCCGGTGAAACAGCTCATGTTCTCGACCATGCCCAGCACGCTGACGCCCAGTTGCTGGAACATCTTCACCGCGCGGAGTGCATCCTCCAGCGCGACCTTTTGCGGCGTGCAGACGACCACCGCCCCCGTCAGCGGCAGCAACTGGGTCAGTGTCAAGGGGACATCACCCGTACCCGGCGGCAGGTCGACGATCAGGTAGTCCAGCTGTCCCCAGTCGGTCTGGGTGGCAAGCTGTTTGAACGCATTGTGGGCCATCGGCCCGCGCCAGATCAGGGCCTTGTCGGTCGGGACCAGCTTGCCGATGGTCATGGCCTTGATGCCGTGGATCTCAAAGGGCATGAGGATGTTGCCCCGCGGTTTCGGTGTGGGGATGTTATCCAACCCGAGCATGGTCTTGACGGAGGGGCCGTAGATGTCGCCGTCGAGCAGGCCGACGCTGGCCCCGTGCCTGGCCAGACCGACGGCCAGGTTCACGGCAACGGTTGACTTGCCGACACCGCCCTTGCCGGCTCCGACCGCCACCACGTGCTTGACATCGGGCAGCGGGTTGTCGGCTCCGCGCCCCCGGTCGCCGGCCGACCGCACATTTGCGGTGAACGAGACTCCGACACTGCCCACCACCGCGCCCACGGTCTCGGCCTTTGACCTGATCGCCGCCTCGACGTCCCGTTCGATCGTCTCCTTCAGCGGGCAGGCGGGGGTCGTCAGCTCGATCTTGACCGTGACATCATCGCCGTCGGTATCGACGCCCTTGACCATCCGCAGCGCGACCAGGTCCCTGTGCAGCTCAGGGTCCTTGACGGTTGCCAGCGCCTCGTAGATGTGCTTCTCGGTCAGGGCCATGAGGCGAATCCTTCCTGATGGGGTTTCTTGCGGCTCAATTATAGTCGCCGCCCCATACCGCGACGTGGCGAAGATGATGGCCGCGGTCAGGGTCTTCTGTGGGGAGTGTCCCCGTGGGAACTACGGCGCAAATCCTTTCTCTGGTGACGGCGGTGACTGTGCCTGATCTTCAGGTGGGGCGGCTCTCCAAACCGCCTGTGGCCGCTGAGAGGGCAGCTCTACCAAGAGCGGCTCCCCTGACGACGGCGCCTCAGACCACACAATCCGCAGGTGACGGATGAGAACGAACCCCGCACCGGTCCGGTGTTGTTCGCGGGCCGTCGCGGTCCGCCGCCGTTGCGGGT
>JADFKZ010000066.1 GCA_022564665.1 Planctomycetota bacterium
AGCCTTTACGTACTCGACCCCGCTCACCTACAAGGGCCTCCGCGGCATGACGACCGCCTACGACCCGAACGCCGGAGAGTGGACCATGTACGCGATCGCCGCAAACAGCGGCAACTTCAAGCTCGTCAAGATCGATCCGGCAACCGGTGTAGACACACTGGTGATGGACCTGCCAAGGCCAGCCGGGCCGTACGATTGGGAGGGCCTGTCGCTGCATCCGAACCCGAACATGTTCTACGGCATCACGGGGAGCAGGCTGTACGAGATCAACCGCTTGACATCCGTTGTCACTCTGAAAGGCGATCACAACGTCTGGGCCCGCACCGAGGCGCTGGAGATCGTGTTTGGTGACGACTCGGACGCCATCACCGTCCCCGGCGTGCCGCCGGGATGGACGAAGGACGGCGCCCTGTTCTGCTTCAGCGACGGGAAGGACCAGATGCTGGTCTACCATCCGACGTCGGGTAGCTTCGAGCTGTACCCCTGTTCCTTCCGGACGGTCGACTGCGAAGGCATCGTCTTTTTTACCAAGCAGCGGGACCCATACCGCGCGATCCTGGCCGACGTGTTTGACTGAGTCGCTCGACGTCCGGTTCTCTTGGGCGGGTACGGCCGTCTACTCCAGAAACGCCTCCATCTCGCGCTTCGCATCACCTGAACGGCCGGTGCTGGTCAGAGTCTTCTTGTCCGCGGACAACGTCACCACGAACTGGGTATTCTTCGGGGTGCCGAAGCCCGGGTCGTTTGCGTCATCGCCGTCGTCGGAGATCGAGCCCTCCTCGGCACCACCGGTGTCGTTGTCCTCGTCGTTGGGGGGATCGAGCATCCTCTCGCGGATGGCCATGTTCATCCCAGCTTCGGCGGCATAGAACGCCCGGATCGTATCCATCCGTCTCACCGTCAGGTCGTGGTCGCGCGCCCCCCCGACGACCATCGAGATGATCATGAGGTCGATGATCATCAGGACCACGACCATCGAGATGGCGGCCATTGCCCGGCGGTGCTTGTGCATGACGATGCTCCCGGTCGGCGCAAACAATGAGCTCAAAATCCGTTCTCCGAAACGGTGTTGCTGTTGGCCCAGAAGACGGGCCGGGAACCGATGCCGCCGCCGGAGTAGTACCGCCAACCCTGGGCCCCGCCGATCGTTCTCGCGGTGGAGTTCGCATAGGTTGCCGTGACGACCGTTGCACTGCTGTTGTACGGGTTCTCCGGAATCGTTTCCTGCATCACCGAGCCGCCGGTCAGCTCTGCGAGTGACGGATACCGGCCACCGGTGGAGTTGATGGCGTTCTCGGCGTAGAAGTTCGCGATGCCCGCCCGGACACCACCCAGCGCGCCCATGCAGGCGGACTTCTTGGCCTGGGCGGTGTGGTCGAAGAACTTCGGCAGGGCGATGCCTGCCAGAATCGCCAGGATCACGACGACCGCCATGAGCTCGATCAGGGTGAAGCCTCTGGCGACTGAACGTTGCCTCCAACGCATCACAATCCTCCTCAGAACCGGTTGTCGCCTCACCGTCCGAGAAGCAGGCGACCGCGGGCGCTAATCATGTCCCTATCGTCTTGGAGCGGATGCGGGTTGAAGGGGAGGTCAAACAACACCCCTATGGATCGACCGTGCGGTCGTCCACGGTGACGCTTGCGGTGGGCTGGGGGCGGTGGGTCTGAAGCGTCCGCTGGGTCTTGAAGACGACCCCGAAGCTGGCCACGACGCCAATCAGGCTCAGGACGATCGCCGCCATCGCCGGTGTGCCGCCGGGAATCGTCCTCGTGGCGGGCGTGGGATCCAGAGCCATCACCCCCAACAGCAGCGCGCCGTCGATTGCGAGTATGACCCCCGGCGGCGGCGACTCGCGGCCGAGGCATCCACAGCTGATGAAGTTGCCATTCACCATCTCGCCGATCATTACCAGGCAGAATACGCTCAGGGCAACGATCGCCATGGGGCGCGCCAGGCGACCCAGCGACAGCATCACCGCCACCGCCAGGAGCTCCAGGGCAACCAGCGTCGCCAGGAGGAAATCAAGGCCGATACCCATGTGACCGGCGAGGGCCAGAATCGTCTTCGCCGGCAGCGTATGGGGATCTGCCTCCGAGAGCTTGATCACGGCGCCGAGAAGCACCCACCCCGGCACCAGGAGCCGGCAGAGAGCCAATCCGAGAACGGGTGCTTTCAGCTGGAGGTATCTCCCGAGGCGTCTCAAGGAGACTCGTCGCCTTCTGCCGCTTTTTTGGCGGCGCGCACGCCCCGGCGAACGCCCATTGCCGTAGCTGGGCACGATCATCGCCTCCTGCGCGTGTCGCCGTCGGGGGTGCTACTTGAGATTGCCGGGCCGGGTCCCGATATCGATCGCCTGGGCGAGCAGCCCCATGTCGGCGTTCAGGACAAAGCCCCTGGATTTATCAGTCGTCTTGAAACCGTACTCCTTGGCCAGCGCCCGCATGGTCGGCGTCAACAGGCTGGCCGTCTCAAAGAGCATCTTGGAGTACTCGTCGGGCAGATCGTTGGCCGAATCGGGGAACGACACAGGGGTGGCATCGGGGTTGGCCGACAGGTGGATGTTAAAGAGCAACACGTTGCCATCCGAGGTGGCGAGGTTGGTGAGGCTCCGGATCCGCTCCGTTGGTTCCCCATCGGTCGCCTCGCCATCGGTGATGTGGATGACGATCGGTGGAAAGCCCGCCGGGTTCTGGCCCACCCAGTCGTCGAGGATCCGCTGGGCTTCCATGGTCGCACGGCACATGGGGGTCCCGCCGTCGGCGGTCGGCTGGAACCACACCGGGATCTTGACCTTCTGCTCGACCAGCCCACCGGCGCCATCGGGGACCGTGGTGATCTTTTCCTCTATCTTCGTGGGGCTGTCGGCAATCTCGCTGATCGGGACCATTTCACGGCCGGCGATCGAGCCGACAAAGGCGGGGCCCACCTTCCGGCCGTAGCCGATAACACCGACGTGGAAGTAGTCCCGGACCCCGTCGGACTTGGCGCACTTGATGGAGAGCTCCTGAAGCCAGTGATTGATGCTGTCCGCGACACCTGCGGCCTTTTGCTTCGTGCCTTTGCCGGAGGCGACCTCCTCTGACATCGACGTGGACTGGTCAACGATGAACAGGAAGCACGAGGGGCTGGTCCTGCTGATTTCGGCTGTGTAGGGCATTTTCGAGTGCCTCCTTTGTGCGCACCGGATATCGAACCAAGTCGTGGCGACTCATCGTCAAACCCCGGTCGCGACTTGAGGCCGGGCACCTGGTGCCGTTTCCACCTGGCCAGTTTCGCGCTCCGAAGAACTCACCGCTCAGACCCAGAGGACGCAGAGAAAACTCCAAAACAGGCACTTGCAACGGCCATCGGCCATCGGCACGAGAATACGGTCGGCCGCGCTGGGGCCGAAAGGTGACAGCTGACAGCCATCGCCTCCGCGGTCCTCCGCGGTGAATCTTTCACGCATGCTAAGGACACCGGCCCGCATGCAACGTCCTGGGATCGTGACTGGAACAAACGTCAGGGCCGGTCATTTCTATGATGCCGGCACATGGCCGGCCTCCGCAAACACATCCTCAGGGCCATCGTCGTCGGGTGGGCGATCAGCTCACTGGCCGCGGTGGCGGCAGCGCTTGCGGTGCTCGAGATCGACCGAGCTGCGAGCCTCGAGGCCTCGCGGGCGAACATCGCTGCGTTGTGGCCGTTTTGGTTGGCCTCGATCTCGGGATGGGCGTCGCTCACCGCTGTGTGGCTGCTACTGGGCAGGACGCCGCCCGCAGCTTATGGGCAGCCGTTTCTTGTGGCCGGTGTCATCCTCACCGTCGCAGCCGCCGCCCGCGTTGCAGTCATCCTGACCCACGAGCCCGCGCTCAGCGACGATGTCTATCGCTACGTCCTGGACGGCCGCAACACCGCCGGAGGCATCAACCCCTATCTGCTCACGCCCGCCGAACAACAGCACCACCGCGAGCTGGTCGCCCTGGTCAACAACCCCACCATGCACACGGTCTACCTTCCCACCAGCCAGTGGGTGTTCGCCGCGACGGCGCTGGCAACGCCTCGGGGGACCGAAGCCCAAGCGAGCGCCCGCGTTTTCCGCGCGGTCATGGTCGGCTTTGAGCTGGCCGCGATCTCGCTTGTGCTCCTGGCCCTTGCCGCCTCCGGACGATCCTGCTGGTGGGCGGCCCTCTATGCGTGGCACCCGCTTCCCCTCGCCGAGATCGCGGGCTCCGGCCACCAGGAAGGCCTGGGCATCTTTCTTCTCGTCGCCGCGATCGGGCTCGGGACCACAGTGGCCTCATCCGGCCAGTGGCTGCACACGACGCGGTGGACGGTCTTCGTGGCGCTTGGGGCCCTCGTCAAGCCCATGTTCCTCCCCGTGGCGGCGTTTCTTCTCAAGGGCCGGACATGGCATGCGTGGGTAACGAGCGTGTGCATCGGTGCCGCCGTCTCGGCCGCCCTGGCCGCGCCGCTTTGGCTGAGCGAGGGGGGCCGGCCGCTTGGCAACCTCCTTGGGTCGGCACAACGCTTCACCCTCAAGTGGGCGCACTTCGGCAGCGTCTACGAGCCGCTCCTGTGGGCGATCGAGAAGCTCACGCCCGGTTGGACCAACGACCCGCAGGAGGTTCTCGCCCGCCGCATCTGTCTCGCCGCGGTGGCCGCGATCTTCGTGTGGGTGTGGCTGCGACCCAGGGCGGGCGATGTGTGGTCGCGGTCGCGGGCGATCTTCCTCGCCATGGTCCTGCTCTCGCCCGCCGCCCACCCGTGGTATCTGCTGTGGGCCCTCGTGCTGGTCCCCATGGCACCCGCGGCGGGGGTCTGGGTCGCGTCGCTGACGGTGCTCTTGGGCTACGTCGCTTTCGGCGGCGAGGTCGGCTGGTCAGTCCCGGGGTGGGTGATGGCGGCGGCGTATGCTCCGGTCTACGTGGCCGTGGCCGTGGACCTCTTACGCCGGGGCAGGACGCGAAATCTGCTGTAACCTTTGCATCTGCCCGTGCACGTCCGCCAGATCATCGAGGTTCTCGGAAAGATCGCCCCGCTTGACTACGCGGCCGGGTGGGACAACGTGGGGTTGCTTATCGGCTCGCCGGGTTGGGAGGCCTCGACGCTGCTGCTGACGATCGACCTCACCGACCAAGTCCTCGCCGAAGCGATCGAAGGCGGCGCGGAGATGATCGTCTCCTACCACCCTCCGATCTTCGAGGGGCTGCGGAAGCTCGTCGACGACTCACCAAGCCAGCGGATCGCTTTGAACGCGGCGCGTGGCGGCGTCGCCGTGTACTCGCCGCACACCGCCCTCGACGCGGCCCCTGACGGCGTCAACGACTGGCTCGCCAAAGGCCTGGGTCAAGGCGATGTCCGCGCCCTGGAGGCGCTTCAGACGCTTGCGGAAACCCAGCAGTGCAAGCTCGTGACCTTCTGTCCCGCCGAGGCGGTCGACCGCCTCAGACGGGCGCTTGCGGCGGTGGGGGCGGGGTGGATCGGCGACTACTCGCTGTGCTCCTTCGAGATCCCGGGCACGGGGACATTTCTCGGCGGCGAGACCACCCACCCTCAGGTCGGCCGCAAAGGGAGCCTCCAGCGGGTTGACGAGATCCGGCTGGAGATGGTCTGCCCCGAGGCCTCTCTGGCGCTGGCCCTGGCCACCATCCGTAGGACACACCCCTACGAGGAGCCGCCGATCGAGATCTACCGGCTCAGGCCCCACCCCCAATGGGCGATCGGCCAGGGCCGGCGGATCGAGCTTGACGAGAAGGCCGATCTGCCGACCTTGATCGGGCGGATCAAGAAACATCTCGGTGTCGAGACGCTGCGGGTCGCCCTGGGTCGGGGGGGTGGGGGGGGGCCGGGGGGGCGGGGAGCCACCCGACGCTACGGGTCGATCGGCGTGTGCGCAGGCGCCGGCGGGTCGCTGATCAAGGCGGCGATCAGCGCCGGCTGCGAGCTCTTTGTGACGGGGGAGATGCGTCACCACGATATCCTGGCCGCGCAGGCACAAGGGTGTACGGTCCTCCTCGGCGGCCACACCAACACCGAGCGCGGCTACCTGAAGGTCCTGCGCACGCGGCTTGCCGACGCGCTTCCGGATGCGACGGTTCTCGTCTCCCGAACCGACGGCGATCCCCTTCGGGCGATGTGAGCCACTCCGTCACCCCTTCTATCCTGCATCATGAATCACCGCAGAGGCGCCCAGAGCGCAGAGAACTCAAATCTATAGATGCCAGGGGCGCGTGAGGCCGTGATGCAAGATGGCACTGTGTGCTGACGCGCGCCCAGCTATGCCCGTCGCAAAATACCTCTCCCAAGTCTCCTCCGCGTCCTCCGCGGCGAATCTTCGCCTTCTTCCGGGTGGCTGTGGCGGAGTCCCGATTGCATCGGGACGACGCCACGGTTGGCCCGGTTACAAGAAAGACCGGGGCTTCGCTTCGCTCAGCCCCAGCCACCCAGAGAATTGCCGACTCCGGCTGACAGCTGATAGCTCTCTTCCTGCGTAGTCCTCCGCGGCGAATGATTCGGGTTATTTCTTTTTCTTTTTCTTGAAGATCCCATCGAAGATGTCGTTGATGGGCAGGCCCGTGTCCTTGGCGGCGTTCTTGAGCAGACCTCGCAGGCCCGCCTCAAAGGCCATCCCGGCCAGGTCGAAGTCGGGGTCGATGTCGGTCTTGAGGTTGCCGAACCGGCCGCGGGTCACGATGGGCACGATGACATTGTCGGTGTAGCCCCGTAGCTCCCTGATGCTCAAGGCCAGCGCCTCAAGTGGGACATCGGTCCGCAAGTCCACCATCTGTGTGTTCAGGTCCACGTGGCCCGAGTAGAGGAGCGTGTACTTGTCGAGCCGGACGGCAAACCGCTCGTAGCGCACGATGCCCTTTCGGATCGTGGCCACGATCGGCTCGATCTCGGCGGGGATCGTGGCGGCGTTGGTCGCGTTGGCCAGCATCATCAAACCCAGGGCCACCGAGCCGGAGTCCAGGGCCACCCGTCCCACCGTGATCCGGATGTCCGCGTCCAGCCGGCTGACGTCACCGTCAAGCGGAATGGTGGCGGCGGTGACCGTCACCCGCAGCGGCTGATCGGTGGAGCGGATGTCGGCGAGGATGGGGTGGATCTTGTACAGCAGCCGCTCCTTCAACGGCTGGGTGAGGGCCAGCTCGGCAACCAGAGGATTCTCCGGGGTGATCCACAACGCGTCTTGGCGTCCCTGGGCACGGAGGGTGAACCAGCTGTTGGACGAGTTCATGCGGGCCTCGATCGACCCGCCGGTGAGCGAGAGACGATCCGCGGACGCGCGCACGTCGATCCACGGTCCGACCGCGGCCACCAGCATCCCGCGCAGGTTCGCCAAGGCGTCGACGAACGCCGTGGGCACCCGACGCGCCGTCGCACTCATCTGGAGCTCGGCGTTGGCGAGCGACAAGACCCGGTCGGTCACCAGGCCATTGAGGGCTGCCTGAACGTTCAGCTGACCCTTCTTGCGGCCGCCCGCCGCGGGCACATTCCCATTGAGGCGCAGCTGAACACCGCGCGCCAGGTCGTCGCAGCGGATGGTGAGCTGGAGATGGTCGACCTTCTGTGTGCCGCCGTTGGTCCGAAGCAGGAGCGGTCCCCCCCGCAGCGCCACGTCGATCTGGGCCTTCTTGCTGTGAAAGGATCGGCCCGCCATCATCGCCCATGGAAAACGCAGCCGGTTGACGGTCAGCTGAAACGGCACGTCCTGGACCACCTCGACCCCGCCGCCCAGCCGACGCTGGATCGCCTCCCGGCTGAGGGTGATCCTGGTCCTGTGCGCCTCGACCGAGAGTGTCTTTCTGTCGAACGTCACCTCAAAATCACCTTCGAGGTGGGGAAACTCGGCCGAGATCGTCGCATGGCCCGCACCCGGAGCATCGGACTCAATCGCCACCGTGGCGCTGCCCTCGTTCCCGAGCCACCCGGCAAGGACCTCGGGATCGGCGCCCAAGAGAGGGGCGAGCCCCTTGGTGGATAGATCCCGCCCCTCAACAAACAGATCGGACACCCTGCCGCCAGAGGCGGCCAGCTCAAAACGAATGGTGCCGGCCGCTGGATCGCTGCGGTTTCCGGACACCGACAGCTCACCCTTGCTCGAGACGCTTCTCAGATCGCCGATAGGGGCGGCGATATCGGCGGCGAGTCCGCGGACGACCAACGTCCCGGCCAGACCGGGTACGTTGCCAAGGACCATGGGCTCGGCCCGGAGGTGTGCGGCGATCACGAATTCCTCTGTTTCACCGGTGCCCGGCGGCCAGGCGGCAACCTCCCCCGGCTCGAGCGTGACACTGATCGCCGTCGGCTCCCAGAGCAGAATCGGGTCGGGCTCGTCCCGCTGAAGCACCTGGGCGAGCCGTGGGGTTGCCACCAGGGTCCCGCGTCCATGCGCGATACGCAGCACCCCATCGCGGCGGAGGATCGCCACGTCGAGATCGAGACCGCCGCCCGTTGCCGAGACCTCGGTCAGCAGGTCGTCTGCCTCGGGCCGCCAGCGCACGGTGACATCCAGGGGTCCCAAAATCGCCGCCGTCACCAGGTCCGCCCGGGCCGGCCACAGACGTGCCAGCGTTTCGGGCCCAACGCCGATCATGTGGACGGTCCCGGTCGGCGTCAGGTTGCCCAGGGCCAGGGAGCCCTCCTGATCCAAGAGATCGCGCAGGACGACGTCAAAGGAGGTCGTGGCGCCGTCGATCGTGACCGAGCCCTTGGCCGTCACCCGCTCGCCCACGCCGGACGTGTCAAACGCGACCCTCAGACCGGCAACGCTCAGGGGCTCCGGCAGGGTGGGTGCGTCGGTTGGCCCGGACACAAGAGCGATCGAACCCTCGAGGGTGATCGTGCCGCGAGCGGAGGTCTCGATACGCTCCGAGCCAAGCGAAAAGGCGTCCAGATCCAGTACAAAGCCCGCGCGCCGATCGATGGCAATGCCCACACGAGAGACCAGAAGCTCCGGGGCGATCGCGACGGCGAGATGGAGCCGGTCACCCCTCAGCAAACCGCTGGCCGGATCAAAGGTCGCCGCCAGATCCAATTCGACATGCTCGGACGTGGCGGTGATCACGATCGCGCGGCGGGCCCCGGTCGAGAAGCGGGCATCGACATCGACCGTGTCGCCGATATCCCGGGTCAGGATGATGTCCGTGGCCGCCAGGGCGGGCTGGAAGAGCGCCATGGGCACCCGCCGTCCGACGAGACGGCCGGTCACCCGCTCGAGGCTTACGTCGACCTGGCCGCCGGGGGCGACCGGACGCTCGAAAACGACGGTGCCCTCCAGCCGTCCCATCTCGGTGGCCCCCTTCATATCGGGGGCCTCGACCCGGGCGTCCACCTCTCCAGTCACGACCAGACGCTGCATGAGGTCCTCGCTCCTGGCCGAAAACTTCAGCGAGTCGACAACCATTTTCCGTCGGGACAGCGGCACCACGACGTTGCTCGCCTCGAGGCTGATCTGCCCGGAGCCACGGTCAAGCGTCATTCTCCCGGCGCGGTCAAAGAGCCCCGTGATCGTGGCGGTGAGGCTCAGGGAACCGTCGCCCGTACTGGTGGTGGTCGGGCTGGAAAGCTCGACCAACACGCGGCCGCCCGGCGTATAGGCCAGCTCCCCACTGATCCCCCCCAGGCGGATCATCTGCCCAGTGACCAGGTCATGAAGCTCCAGACGCACGCCGCCCAGCCGCACCGATGTGGCGGGGACACCGGCCAGTGAAAATGGCTCACGCGCCTTGGAAACGCCGCCTCTGCCCCGGCGGGCGCGGTGTGACCTGACAAAGAGGTCCGCGAAGCTCAACGTGCCGTCGGGGCGAATCTCGCCGCGCAGAACACCGGAGACATCGATCCCAAGTGTCCGGCTCCGGCCCGTAGCAAGACCCAGCAGCCCGGCGTCAAGCCAGAGATCAAGCCTGGCGATCTCGGCGCCCATCTGATCGGTCAGCGTCAGGCCGTCGATCGCCTGCGATCCGAACCACCGAAGCTGGATTCGATCAAAGGAGACCTCCGCGTCGACACGACGCTCCAGCAGGTAACGGATCAAGCCCCCCCCAACGCCCAAGCTCACCAGCCTCGGCCCCGCTGCGACAAGACCCCCAATCACGACCAGGAAACCGCCCAGGATGATCGGGGTCCTTGGGCGGCGTCGAGAGCTGTTGTATCCAGTCGTCGCCATGGGACCGTCGCCGCAGGTCTCTTACCCGGCCGTCTCCTGTTGCGTTGGGGCCGCGAACCTTCTCACTTCAGGCAGCCCTCCGGGCCGCCGGCGTGCAGGCTCGATCGCCAAAGCGGAGGGCGAGTACCATCTCCCCGCCAGCGGCGCGAGCGAGCCGAACCACCGTCGCCTTCAGCATCTGGTTGCTCACAAGAATACCCTGGCTGCGCGTGAGCGCGATCCCGACCCACAGGCGGTCGCCCGCGGCAACCGCCGGGTGGGCAACGACCCTCAGCAGCGCGCCTCCAGCGGATAGGTTGTGCGTGGACCCCGGTAGGTAGCGTCGGGTCTTGGGAACATAGAGCTTGCAGGGTCGAGCGACCTGCGTCCTTTGATGGGCTCGGCGATCCAGGTCAGCCATGGCGGTCCTCGTGGGGCCGGCGTCACCGGACGCCGCGACCTGAACCGGGTTATCGGCAATCTCCGCCGGCGACTTTCGAGCCGCTATCCTTCCCGATGGCCATGCCCGGCTTGCGATCCATCCACGCCGCCGCGCCCGCCAAGCTCAACCTTGCCCTCTCGGTAGGGCCGCCGGACGCCGACGGTATGCATCCGATCGCCACCTGGATGGTCACCGTGGACCTGTTCGATGAGCTTCACCTGACCCGCTTGGAGCCGGACCGGCCCGCCCGCTACGCGATCCTCTGGCACCAAACCGCCAAACGTCGCAGCGCCATTGACTGGCCGCTGACCCGCGAACTGTCGGTCCGCGCCCACCTCGCCCTCGAGAAGCGCGTGGGTCGCCGTTTGCCCCTGCAGCTGGAGCTCCACAAGAGGATTCCAGTCGGCGGTGGGCTCGGTGGCGGCTCCTCCGACGCCGCCGCGATGCTTCGAGCGACCAACGAGCTTTTTGGGCTGGGCCTTGCCGACAGCGAGCTCCACGATACCGCCACCGGTCTGGGCTCGGACGTCGCGTTCTTCCTGGTCGGTGGAAGCGCGACCGTGGAGGGTCTGGGTGATCGCATCGAGCCGCATCAGGCGATCCGCGAGCTGCATGCCGTCGTGGTCTTTCCCGCCGACGCCTGCCCGACAGGGCAGGTCTACGCGGCCTTTGACGAGCTTGATTCGGGGCCGCCGCGGCCGCAGGCGGTGCGGGCGCTGGCCGCCGGCAACGGGCCACTGCGGCCCGATGAGCCCTTCAACGATCTCGCCCCGGCTGCCATTCGTCTCGCCCCGTCGCTTCAAGGCCACCTCAAGCAGATTTCCGAGCTTGCCCAGCGACCGGCGCATGTCGCCGGCAGCGGCTCCAGCCTCTTTGTGCTCTGCGACGACCCCCTGCACGCCGAGGCGATCGCCGCCGCGATCGAACAGCGGCTCGATTTGCCCGCGGTCGCGGTTCGCTCGACGGCCGCGCCCCCGCCGAGGCGCGCGTGAATCGGATGACGCAAAGCCACACGACAACCGCCAACAGCCCCGACGACTTCGTGCCCCCCGATCTCGATGCGACGGTGTGGGTGAACGTCGAGCCGTTGTATCAGGCACTCCTGGACAGGACGCTGAGCTGCGCCGGCTGTCTGGAGCAGCTCCTTGCGGACCGAAGCGAGCTGGACGCCGCCTGCTCCGAGGCGATCACCAACCTGCACATCCAGATGACCTGCCACACCGATGACGAACTGGCAAAGAAGGCGTATCTCGACTTCGTCTGCAGCGTCCTGCCCAAGCTCAAGGAGGTGGGCTTTGAGCTCGACGCCAAGATCGTCCGCTCGCCGCACGCCGCCACGCTCTGTCGGCGCTACGAGGTGCTGCTGCGCGACCTCAAGGCCGACGTGGAGATCTTCCGCCCCGAGAACATTCCCCTCCAGACCCAGGACACGACGCTTGACCAGCAGCACGACGAGATCTGCGGAGCGATGACCGTCGCCTTCAGGTCTAGGCAGCACACGCTTCCGGAGATGGCGAAGTATCTCGAGGAGGCCGACCGCGCGACCCGCGAGGCGGCGTGGCGCGGCATCTGGGAGCGCCGCATTGCCGATTCCGAGAGGCTCAGCGAGATCTTCGACAGGATGATCGAGCTGAGAGCCGAGATCGCGAACAACGCGGGGTTCAACAACTACCGCGATTACATGTTCACCTGCCGGCACCGCTTCGACTACACGCCGGCGGATTGCGTGGCTTTTCACCGAGCGGCAGAGACCATCTGTGTGCCGCTGATGCGGGCGCTGAACGCCCGGCGCGCCGAGGCCCTCGGGGTCGACGAGCTTCGTCCCTGGGATCTCGACGTGGACGTCAAGGGCCGGCCCCCACTCCGGCCCTTCGACGGGTCCGGCGAGCTCATCGGAAAGACCTCCCGGCTCTTTTGGCGGATGGATCCGGCGTTGGGGGAGATGTTCGACAGCCTCACAGCCGGCGGCTGCCTGGACCTCGAGTCGCGCAAGGGCAAAGCCCCCGGCGGCTACCAGGCGTACCGGGATCGCAGCCGCAAGCCGTTCATCTTCATGAACGCGGTGGGGTTGCACCGGGACCTGCAGACGATGGTGCACGAGGCGGGCCACGCGTTCCACTCCATCCTCTGCCAGGACGAGCCGCTGCTCGCCTATCGGCACGCCCCCATAGAGTTTGCGGAGGTGGCGTCCATGAGCATGGAGCTCATGGCACTTCCATACCTTGGCGAGTTCTACACGGAGGCGGAGGTGGCACGGGCCCGGCGTCAGCGTCTGGAGTCGATTGCCACGCTCTTGCCGTGGATCGCCACGATCGACGCCTTCCAGCACTGGATCTACCAGAACCCGGGCCACAGCCGCGCGCAGCGGGCGGGCCACTGGATCGAGCTTAACGACCGGTACGGCCCGAGCGTGAGCTGGGAGGGTCTGGAAAACTACCGCACCATGAGCTGGCAGCGTCAGGGCCACCTCTTCGGCGTGCCTTTCTACTACATCGAGTATGGGATCGCCCAGCTCGGGGCCCTGGGGCTGTGGCTCCGCTATCGCGAGGACCGCGCCGCCGCGATCGAATGCTACAAGCGGGCGCTGGCCCTGGGCGGCTCCCGTCCGCTGCCAGAGCTTTTTGAGGCGGCCGGGCTTTCCCTGGACTTCGGGCCCGAGACGACGAAACGCCTCATGGACATGATCAAGAGGGAGCTTGAGGAGCTTCCTCTGTAACTTCCTGCTCCTTGACCTTGACCTCCTCGGCCGCGGCGGGGCTCAGACGATCCAGGACCACCCGCAGCATCGCCTCCGCCGTGGCCATCTCGTCAACGATCACGCTGTTCGCTCCGACCCTGGAAGCGGCCTTGCTCTTGGACACCAGGCCGATCCGGGCCGCGATGAAAATGCCCGGACAGCGGCGGCGGGCCACGGCGCAGGCCCGCAGCACCGCGTCCTCGTCAGGGACGGTGAGCACCAGGGCGTCGGCGTGTCCGATCCCCGCCGACTCGAGAACGCGAAGGTTGGCGACATCGCCGAAGACGACCGACCGGCGTCGCCGCAGCTGCTCCTTGACCGTGTCCGGGTTCAGCTCGATGAGCGTGTAGCTGACCTTCTGCCGGTCGAGCTCCTCGGCGATCCGCCGGCCGATGGGCCCGAAGCCCCCGATGACGATGTGGGTGAGGTCACCGTCGGGTGACGCCTTCTCATCCGGCTCGTCGCCGAAGAGCGAGGACCTGACCCACGGGGCGTGGCTGACACCCGATGCCCTATGCCCCAGCCACCGGCCAATCGCGGCCAGGCTCGGCGTCACGATGAGCGATACCACCACGATCGCGATCGCGACAGCGGTGACGTCGGGTGACAGCAGGCCTTCTTCGCCTGCTCCCGCGAGCAAGATCAAGCTGAACTCACCCGCCTGGGCCAGCGACAGACCAACCGTGATGGCGGTGCCCGCCATCGCCCCGAGCGACCAGCAGACGCCCGCGATAATCGTCGTCTTCAGGACGATCAGAATGACCACGCTCAACGCGATGACCCACCACCCCTGGATGAGGACTTCCGGCTGAAGCTTCATCCCGATCGTGGTGAAGAACAGCGCGCTGAAGATGTCCCTCAGTGGCCCCACCTGACCGCTGAGCTGATGGCGAAAGGGTGTTCCCGAAAGGACGAAGCCGGCGAGAAACGCGCCCATCTCCAGGCTGAACCCGATCTTCTCTGTGGCCACCGCCGCACCCAGCGCGGCGGTGAGACCCACGAGCATCATGACCTCGAGCCGTCGCCCGCGGAGCGACTCCCTGAGGATCGTCGGCAGCAGCGCCTTGCCCACCACGACCAGTGCCCCCACGCCCAGCACCTTGAGCGCGGCGTCCCCGACATACCACAGCCATGGCTGGGCGTTGGCGGGCGCTGAAGCATCACCCGCCGCGGCCGCCTCCGGACCCGCCCACCCCCCCAGCGCAGGAAGCAGGGCGAGCATCGCCAGCACCAGCACGTCCTGGATGACCAGGATCGCAAAGCACAACCGGCCGCTTCTCCGCCTCAGCTCGCGTCGGGCGGAGATAATCCTGAGAACCACCGCCGTCGACGAGATGGCGAACGCCATCGAGATCGCCAGGGCGGCCGGGGCCGACAGACCGAACGCCATCGCCACCGGCCAACCCACAACGACGGTCAACGCGCACGAGCCAAGCCCCGCCTGGATCATGCGGCCCAGGCCCCGCCCCAGGGACGAGATATCCAGCTCCAGCCCGATGCCGAACAGCAGCAGGATGATCGCCAGATGTGTCAACTCCTCCACGCTCTTCAGTTGCAGGTTGGAGCCGATGACCGCACCGGCGATCAGGTAGGCGGGCACCAGGGCCAGCCGCATCCGCTGCATGACCAGAGCCAGCAATCCCGCGATCGACAGGACGATGAGCAGGTCGACGACGATGGTCCCCTGGACCTGGCCCGCGGCTCCCAGCATACCCGTGGTCATCGAGTTTCATCATCGGGTGTCTACCGGGGCAGGCTGTACCGGAATCGACCCTCATCTCTGGCGATCGGTGACTGGACATTCGAAGCGATTTCACAACCCCCTCCCGGCATGGGCCGACGGATCGGTTATGAAACCACTTGGAGGATACCCCAATGCCGCAGGAACCAAGCTTCCACATGACCTCGGCGGAGTTTCGTCGCAACGGCCATCTGGTGGTGGATTGGATCGCGCGGTACATGGACGAGGTTGAGACCCACCCAGTCTGCTCCCGGGCCGTCCCGGGGCAGATCCGCAGCCTGCTGCCGCGATCCGCCCCACAAACGGGTGAGTCTGTCCAGGCGATCCTCCGCGACCTCGATGAGATCATCCTGCCGGGGATCACCCACTGGCAGTCGCCGCGCTTCTTCGGGTTCTTTCCCGCAAACACATCGGGCCCCTCGATCCTGGGCGAGCTGCTGTCGGCAGCCCTGGGGGTCCAGGGCATGCTGTGGGTGACCAGCCCCGCGTGCACCGAGCTGGAGACACACGTGCTCGAGTGGCTCATCGAGATGTTGGATCTTCCGCGGAAGTTCAGTTCCGGAGCCTCCGGAAGTTTCAGTGCCGGCGGAGGCGGGGGCGTGATCCAGGACACCGCCTCCTCCGCCACCCTCTGCGCGTTGCTGGCGGCGCGGGAGCGGGTGGCAGGCGTCGGAGACGATCGGCGACCGCTGAAAGCCTACGCCTCGAACCAAGCCCACTCCTGCGTTCAGAAGGCGGTGATGATTGCGGGGCTCGGTCGCGAGAGCCTCCGGCTCATCGACGTCGACGATCAGGGTGCGCTGGTTCCCGATCGGCTCGAAGCCGCGATCAAGCGGGACCGGGAGGCGGGTTGCGTGCCCACCTTCGTCTGTGCCACCGTTGGCACGACATCCTCCAACGCAATCGATCCCGTCGAGGCGATTGGCGAGATCTGCCAGCGCCACCGGCTCTGGCTCCACGTGGACGCCGCCATGAGCGGCAGCGCCGCCCTCTGCCCGGAATTCCGCTTCATCCACCACGGACTCGAACGGGCCGACAGCTACTGCTTCAACCCCCACAAGTGGATGTTTGTGAACTTCGACTGCGATTGCTTCTGGGTCGCCGACCGGGCCGCGCTTATCAGGGCGCTCAGCGTCCAGCCGGAATACCTCCGGAACCCGGCCACGCAATCGGGAGCGGTCTTTGACTACCGGGACTGGCAGATCCCGCTGGGAAGGCGTTTCCGGGCGCTGAAGCTGTGGCTCGTCATTCGCCACTACGGAATCGAAGGGCTTCAGCACCACATCCGCGAGCACGTTCGGCTGGCCAAGCTCTTCGCGGAGTGGGTCGAACGTGACGATCGCTTCGAGCTGGTGGTGCCGCCGCCGCTAAACCTGGTCTGCTTCCGCCACCGCGGCGGCGACGCGTTCAACGAACAGCTCCGCGACCGCCTCAACGCCTCCGGAAAGATCTACATCACCCACACGCGTCTGAAGGACAGGCTCACCCTGCGGCTTTGCGTGGGGCAGACGCACACGCGACAGCATCACGTCGAGGAAGCATGGCGCCTCATCCAGCGGACAGCCGAGGAGTTGTAGAAAGAGGCTGTCGGCCGAAGGCCGAAGTCGGAGCACCAGGTGGCGTCCAGCGCCACGGAGAAAAGACAGGGTTTAGGGTTCAGGACTGGGAGCTAGCGCACGTTGCGTTGCAGCGTAGCGGCCGATGGAATCGGCCGCGTAGCCGCCAGAGCGAGTGTGCGGCCGGAGGCCGCTACGGAGCG
>JADFKZ010000067.1 GCA_022564665.1 Planctomycetota bacterium
GCGCGGCGGGCGGCTTGTTTGGGGAATGGGTGGCCGCCAGCGGCAACGCCGTGATCGTCGGGGCCTGGAGGCACGCGGAGGGCATCTTCAATGAAACAGGGGCGGCCTACGTCTATCAATTTGACGGCTTGTCGTGGAGCGAGGAGGCCAAGATCCTGGCCTCGGACCGCTCGGACAACGACTTCTTCGGCAGGGCGGTCGCCCTCGACGCCAACGTTGCCGGCGTGGGTGCCTACGGGGTTGACGACAACGGCCCCACGTCGGGAGCGATATACCTGTACCGCCGGGCGGGCGTGTCGTGGTTCGAGGAGGCCAAATTGCACGCCTCCGATTACGGGGCAGGCGACCGGTTCGGCGTGTCGGTTGCACTGAGCGGCGATGTCGTGATCGCGGGTGCGTTTACCGACGACGATCTTGGCTCAAACTCGGGCTCGGCGGAGGTCTTCCTCGGTCCCAACGGCTTCGACTGCAACAACAACGGCGTCTCGGACGCCTGTGACATCCTCTATGGTCTGAGCTTCGATGGCAACGGCGACGGAATCCCCGATGAGTGCGCGTGCATCTTGGACATGGACTCAAGCGGAAGTGTCGACGTTCCGGATCTGCTTGTGCTCCTGGCCGCGTGGGGGACCGATCCCGGCGGGCCGCCTGACTTCGACAACGATGGACTTGTCGGTGTCCCCGATCTGCTGGCGCTCTTGAGCAATTGGGGGCCGTGTCCGTAAGAAAGAGGCTGGCGGCTATCGGCTATCGACCGGAGAAGAAGATTCACCGCGGAGGGCCGCGGAGAAAGAGGCTGTCGGCTATCGGCCGGAGTGAAGGCGGTCGCTTCTCTTGCCGAGAGCCGACAGCCCTTAACCCGCTGCGAACTGCGTGAGCTGGGCGGCGAGCTCCGGCGTGATGTTGACGAAGGCAAGGCCGTTCAAATATCTGCGGAACCCCAGCCGTTTCGTCCACCTCACCTCCCCCTGGAGCTTCAGACGCCGGCCCGGCGTCCACAACTCCAGCTGAACCGTGCCCTTGAGCCGGCGGCGGGTGCGTATCCGCATGCCTCCGATGGAGAGGTCTTGGACCGATCCGAGGTCGCACCCAACCGACACCTTGACGCGGCTGCTGTCTCGTCGTTCGAAGATTGGTCGCAGCCGGCGGGCGCTGTTCCGGATGCGCCGCGTGATCATCCGCGAAGCGTCCGCCCTGTTTATCCAGCCTGTTGCCATGGCGACGCTCCAGACCCTGTAGGGATATGGTCGGCCACCCCATCGATGGCCGTGAGGGTATTGGCCAAGACAGACCCCATCCGGCAGCTCCACGGCGTTACAAATGCATTCGTGGGGCCTGGAAGGGCCTGGATCGGATGGCATCCGACCAACGCTTGCGTTACCCTTTGCGCGTCCTCGATCCCACTTGAGCAGTTGCAGGTGACCAGAAGTGGCGCACGCCATCCAGCATGACATCGTGATCATCGGCGGCGGTGGAGCAGGGCTGCGGGCGGCCATCGCCGTCGCCCAGATCGATCAGGGGCTGTCGGTGGCTCTCGTCTCCAAGGTGTACCCGATGCGGAGCCATACGGTGGCCGCGGAAGGCGGTGCTGCGGCGGTCGTAAGGGACGACGACAGCCTCGATAAGCACGCCTACGACACCATCAGCGGGTCAGACTGGATGGCGGACCAGGACGCGGTGGAGCAATTCGTCGCCGAAGCGCCGCAGGAGCTGATCCAACTGGAGCACTGGGGCTGCCCCTGGAGCCGCGAGCCTGATGGACACGTTGCGGTGCGTCCTTTCGGCGGGATGGCGATTGAGCGCACGTGGTTCGCAGCCGACAAAACCGGCTTTCATATGCTTCACACGCTCTACCAGACCTCGCTCAAGTACGACGGGATCACGTTCTACGACGAGTGGTTCGCGACAAAGCTGCTGGTTGACGACGGCCGATGCCAGGGCGTGGCCGCGATCGAGCTGAGGTCCGGTCAGGTTCGCCCGATCACGGCCCGGGCCGTCATTCTCTGTACGGGCGGGGCGGGGCGCATTTTTCCGTTTACGACCAACGGCGCGATCAAGACCGGTGACGGCATGGCCCTGGCCTATCGGGTCGGGGTTCCACTGAAAGACATGGAGTTTGTCCAATACCACCCGACGGGGCTGCCCGGAACCGGCATCCTGATCACGGAAGCAGCGCGGAGCGAAGGCGGCATTCTCGTCAACAGGCATGGCGAGCGATACCTGAAGAATTACCAGCTCGGCGAGCCTCTGGACGTCCACGACCCGCGTCATCCGCAAAAGCTGACCATGGAGCTGGGCCCGCGCGACCGGCTCTCCCAGGCGTTCATCCACGAGATGGCCAAGGGCAACACGATCGAGAGCCCCTTCGGCCACGTCGTGTCCCTGGACATCCGGCATTTGAGCGAGCGAACAATCAACCAGAAGCTGCCCTTTGTCCGGGAGCTTGCGACCAACTACGCCGGGATTGATCCAGTGAAGGAGCCCATTCCCGTCCGTCCGGTCGTGCACTACATGATGGGGGGGGTCCACACCGATGGCCATGGGGCAACGCCGTTGCCCGGTCTCTTCGCCGCAGGCGAATGCGCTTGTGTCAGCATCAACGGCGCTAACCGTCTCGGGTCCAACTCGCTGACCGAGACGCTGGTCTACGGGGCGCGGGCGGGAAGGGCCGCGGCTCGATTCGCCCGCGAGCACGGGCCGCTCGACGCCGGCGCTCTTGAAGCGCAGGCGGCTGACGAGCAGCGCCGGGTCACCCGGCAATACCTCGCTGCCGAAAAGGGGACCGAACGGATTGCCGCAATCCGGGGAGAGCTGTGGGATGCCATGGAGCAGGGCGCCGGCATTTATCGCACCGAGTCAGGGTTGCGAAAAGTGAGCGAAACACTCGATCAGCTGCACGAGCGCTACCAAAGAATAAGCATCGACGATCGCAGCAATTGCTTCAATACCGAGCTGGTCGCCGTGCTGGAGCTTCAGAGCATGCTCGACGTCGCCGGCGCGGTGGTGCACTCCGGCCTCCAACGAAGGGAATCGCGGGGATCCCACCAGCGAACCGACTTTCCCAAGCGTGATGACGCACGGTACCTCAAGCATTCGCTGGCCTACCGCTCGGAGGCAGGCCCTCCGCGAATCGAGTATCTCCAAGTCACCGTCACCAGGTGGCCGCCGGCCGAGAGAGTCTATGGGGCGGAGCCGGCGGAGCCGGGCTCGGCGCACGGCAACGGCCGGTAAGCAGAGCCTACGTGCGGATAACCTCTCTCGTGCCGCCGGTTCGTGCCCGGCGGGGCCGAAAGATACGGCTGGGGTCCGGTCCTTCCGATATGCGGCCGCCATCTAGCCGATAGTCGGCGCTGAGGCGGATTTGGGAAAGCGGCCGTGAAAAATCCGTTCGTCGTCTTGGTGGAGATGATCGTGGGTGCGATCGTTGCCTTCCTCATCTACCGTTCCCTCATGCCGCAGACCAAGACACCGGATGAGGTCGTCGCCGCCGCCATCGAATCACTCAGCGATGCTGACTTCAAGAAGCTCCGCAATTGCTACTCCGATCGCGCCTGGGAAATCCTGTCCGGCTCTCTGCCCTCGGAGCGCGACTACGCCGCACGGAACCGCCTCAGGAAGTACATGGAGGGATTCCGGGAAGTGCGGATTCAGTCCACACTGGCAACCGGGGACACCGCCATGGTTGATGCGGTCATCCAGTACGAGGAGGCGAACGAAAGAGAAATCTTCCATCTTGTCCACACCGAGAGAGGCTGGCGGATTGATTGAGGGAGCGTGAGATAATGCTTCCAAACACCCGCCTTCGTTGGATCATTTTGGCAGCAGCAGCCGCCCTGGGGCCGGTGGCTTCGGAGTCGGCGCACCAGCCGCAGACGGTCCCGCAGGACGAGCTACCGTTGCTGGCCGGACGCAGCGCACGTGTGGCCTACAGCTGGATACACCGTGCTGTGCTGGAAGCGGCCGTGACCGACCGCGTCACCGCCGAGAACTACACCTTTCTGGGAGGCAATCTTGAGCTGCTGTCCCTCGATGCGGCTGGCGTCGGAGCGCCCGGCCGCAGCGCCAGGACGGCCCTCTTTGGTACGGTCAAAGCCCTTCTCGAGCCTCCGGAGAAAGTCGTGAGGGAACTGGCCAATGCGCTTGTGGGCGAGGGGCTGCGCGCCTATCGCGCCAACTATCTTATTTACCGCCAATGGAGGTCGGGCGAAAAGCTCACCGAGCAGGCACAACGCGAATTTGTGTTGCGGCACGGCGCCCTGGAAAGGCTCACGCTCGGCCGGAGGATACTGGCCGATCTCGGGGCCGACCAAGGGACCGGGCCCTACGAGCCCGGCGAGTGGGATCAGAAGCGACGCCGCCTCTATACGAGGGTCACCGAGATGGAGTATGCGCTGGCGGAGGCCGATCTCTTGGCGGTGCTGGTCGAGCTACAGCCGATTCTCGATGAGGCTCGAGTTGGGCTCGAGGGCTACCCGCCCTATCAGAAGCACCGGCCGCATCTGGATGCGCTGGTGGACGAAGTGGTGTCGACCGTCAGGATTCTGGCCGCCGAGCTCGAGGCCGCACGGGTTATGGCGCTGGGCGCGAACATGCAGCGGACGGGTGTCTACAAGACGCAGGGCTTGCGGCGGTTCAACGGGGTGCTGTGGACCCTGCCGACGGGCGCGCGGATTCGGGGCCAGCCGGCAATCCGTGACGGCACGGTGTTCTACACGGTCGCCGGCCGATTCATGTGGGAGCCGTCACACGTCAACGCCGTTGATCTGGCCACACGCCAGCGCGTCTGGAGCTTCGAGGCCCCGGCGCGGTGCCAGAGCCTCACCCTGGCGGGCCGCAGCCTGTACGTGATCTGCGGTGACGGGTCCTCTGCTTCATCCCTGGTTGCCATTGACGCCCCCAGCGGGACCCAGAAGTGGGTCTTTCAAGCCCCGGAGGGATCCGGGAGCACGCTGTCGCATCCGGTATCCGACGTTGAACGGGTGTATGTGGCCGATCGCCGGGGCACCCTGTATGCCCTTGACGCCGGGACCGGCGAAGGGGTATGGACGCTTGCCGGTCGGCCGGGAAGCCCGACGACCGCACCGACGCCGACCCTGGCCGATGGGATCATCTACCTTCCTGGCGGCCGCTGGGTCGACGGCATCGATGCCGCGACCGGCCGCAAGCTGTGGCGCGCCGAGGTGGCGACCGGTGATGGTCTGATCGCCGTCAGCGACGGGGTCATGTACTTTTGCCACCGAGGCATCACCGCGCTCTCTCTCCGGACGCGAACGCCGCTGTGGCGATTCGAGCCGCGTGACCGCTCAGAATCGTTTCGCGGATTCCCAGCGGTTGCGGACGGGATGGTCTACGCACGTGACGGGCGCACCCTCTATGCGCTTGACGCGAGCACCGGGGCGGCGATCTGGACCTTCCAGACGGCAGAGCCCATCGATTGGAAGGTCTCACCGATCCTGGCCGGCGGCATCGTCTACATCGGGACGGAGGGGTCCCGGGACCCTGTCCAAGGCAGCTCCCTCTACGCCATCGACGCCAAGACGGGCGAGCGGCTCTGGAGCTTCCAGGCGCAGGACCGCCTCTACGGATTGGCCCCGGTTGTTGCCGACGGCGTTGTCTATTTCTCCTGTGCCGACGTCCTGTACGCGCTGCATTGAGTGACAGCTGTTTCGAGCGCTCCGTAGCGGCCTCCGGCCGCACACTCGCTCTGGCGGCTACGCGGCCGATTCAATCGGCCGCTACGCTTTGACGCATCCGGCGGCCTAACACGATCACGGCGATAATGGTACGCTGGCGGTCTACGGCCATGGCTCGCGGCGCCACCATCAAACTGGACGTCTTCCGGTGTCGCCCTGAGGATGAGCGGGGGACCTTTCGCAGCTACGACGTGCCCTACCGCGAGCACTGGGTCGTCCTGGACGCCCTCAACTGGATCAAAGACTACATGGATGGGACGCTCTCCTACCGCTGGAGCTGCCGCATGGGGGTGTGCGGCAGCTGCGGGATGATGATCAATGGCCAGCCGGCGCTGTCCTGCGCCGTTTTCCTAAAGAGCTACTACCCCAACTCGATCCGCGTCGAGCCTCTGAGCTATTTCCCCGTCGATCGCGACCTGATGATCGATCTTGAAGGCTTCCTTGCCAAGCTCAAGTCGATCAAGCCCTGGATCATCCACGAAGACGAGAAGCCGCTTGAGGCGGGGGAATACCTCCAGACGCCGGGGGAGCTTGCCGCGTTCAAGCAGTACTCGATGTGCATCAATTGCATGCTGTGCTACGCCGCCTGCCCCGTGGTGGGGGCCGAGGAGGACTTCCTCGGGCCCGCGGTGATCGCGCTGGCCCAGCGTTACAACCTCGATTCACGCGACCAGGGCGCCGAGGAACGATCTGTCGCGATCGATGCCGACGAGGGAATCTGGGGCTGCACCTTCGTCGGCGAGTGCACCGAGGTCTGCCCCAAGCAGGTGGACCCCGCCGGCGCGATCCAGCGGGCCAAGGTCGCCAGCGCCAAGAACTGGTATTCGAAGCTGCTGCCCTGGGGCGAGCGATGAAGAACCGGTACATGACGCCGCTGGGCTGGTATTGGTTTCTCCAGCGGCCCGCTTTTCGAGCCTTCATGGCCAGGGAGGCCACGAGTGTCGCTGTCGCTGGCTACCTGGTCTTCGTGCTCATCCTGTTGAATGCCATCGGCGACGGTCCCGTGGCCTATGACCGGGTGGTGGTCAACCTCAAGCAGCCGTTGGCGGTGTTCGGCCATGTGCTGGTGTTCGGGGCCGCCCTGTACCACTCGATCACCTGGTTCAACCTCACGCCGAAGGCCATGCCCATATACATCGGCGAAGACCGGGTGGCGGATTTCTGGGCGGCGATCTTAATGGGATACCTTCCCTGGCTCGTTGTCTCCGCCGTCGTCCTGTGGGCCGTCACCCGGTAGTCATGTCACAACGTCGGACGCTCAAAGACAACGCCCTCTATCCCGGAAGCTGACGGCTGAGGTTCTTCATATGCATCATTCCAAAGAGGTATTCTGGTGGTCGCTCTTTTCCGCGGGCGGGGTCATGGCCGCCCTCTTCATGCCCGCCCTGATGGTCGCGACCGGCGTGATCCTTCCCAACAGAGGCCCCGCCGCCCATGCTCAGATCCACGAGACCGTGTCCTTCTGGCCGGTCCGGATCCTGCTCTTTGTCATCTTGTTCCTGTCGTTTTTTCACTGTGGCCACCGGGTCAAGCACATCCTGATGGATCTCGGGCTCCGCCGCGCGTCGGGAGCGCTGGCTGTTCTTTGTTACGGCGGAGCATCGGTGGGAACGCTTGCGGCAGCGTACGTTCTCGCGACACTCGGTAGTGGTTAGAGCGCTCCGTACGGCCCTCGCGGCGTCCGTGCCGCTCTTGTTTGTCAGCCCTCCGGGCTGAGGGGCCGGCACTCGCTCTGGTACGCGGCGGCGAATTCATCCGTCGCCGCTGATCGGGCGCCTCGCCTGAGCGCTCCGTAGCGGCCTCGCGGCCTATCAAAAAGGCCGCTACGCTTTGACGCAACCTGCGCTAGGCTCGCTACTGGAGATTTCCGCCCGCTGTGCGGGCTGCCACCGCCACCGCGACCGCGGTGATGACCCCGACCGCCACCACGCGCGCCATCGCCCGTTGCCAGCCCTTGAACGGTGGCAGCTCGCCCGCCCATACGCCCAGGGGACTCAATGCCACCAGGACATAGGTCCAGCGGGGGATCTCACTAAACGTTTCAAAGCAGCCGCTGTACAGCAGCCCGGGCAGCGCGACCGCGAGCACGGTGATCCCCCCTCCCAGGGATACCGCCGGGCGCCACCACGCCAGCGCCGCTGCCACTGCCAAACACGCGGCCAGAGCGGCCCCAAGCAACGCGAGCCTGCTATTGAACGACATCACCAGCAGAAGGCTGCCACCGCCGGAGGCCACGCACAGGCAAAGCGGCAACGACGGGCCACCGTTGCGCCGCAGCGGTGCGTCGAGGCCCCTGATCAAGACCACGACGTTCAGGCCCAACGCGATCCGCCAGAGCCAGAACCCTCCAAGCCAGGGTCCGACCAGCAGCCATCCCGTGAGCGCTCCCAAGGACAGGTGGAGCGTCCACCGCAGGGCCTCGGGCCACCGCCGGGAGGCGTCCAGGATCCCGACAGCCATGGCCACCGGCACCAGATGCAACAACCACTGCCATTGATCGGGTGGGACAATCCCTGGCCAGCCGCCTTGCATAAGCCCGTGGGAGAGCAGAATGCTCGCCCCCAACCCGACCGCGCCGCCCCACGTCCCGCCGGCCCCGGCGTGCTCGCGTCGCCAGGGTCGCCAGGCGGCGACGAGGAGGAGGCCGCTCGCCAGCGCCGGCAGCACGACCGCCGGCAGCAAGATGTCCAGGGGCGGCATGGGCGGCGGCATGGTCGGCGCGATAGTGGTTCAAGGAGCGCAGCGAACCGTGCGGTTTGCTGAAGTTTACTTCTTGCTGCCCTCGAGACTGATCATGAGCGTCACCTCGTCCCCCAGGCCGTTGAGCATGTACTTCATCCCGAAGTCGCTTCGCTTGATTGTAAAGGTCGTCTCGAAGCCGCAGCGCTGGCCCATCCTGCCGGTGTCGCGGCTTCCGACGTGCTGGAGGTCGATGGTAATCTGACGGGTCTGGCCGTGAAGCCCCAGGTCACCGATGACCTGGAGCGTGTCGCCTCGTACCTTTTTGACGGACGTACTCTTGAAGGTGATCTCGGGGAACTGCTTGGCGTTGAAGAAGTCGGCGCTCTTGAGGTGCCCGTCCCTCTTAGGGCTGTGGGTATCGATGTTCTTGGTCAGCAGCGTGATGTCGAAGGAGCTGCGGGCCGGATTCTCCGGGTCAAAGGTGAAGTCACCCGTGGGGCGGTTAAACCGGCCGTAGAAGTAGCTGACGTCAAGGTGCTTGATCCGGAAGATGGCCGTCGAGTGGACCGGGTCAACGGAATAGGTGTCCGGCGCCTGGACAGTGGCGGCTTCGGCGTCCGCGGCCGGGCGGGGCCCCAGCAGACTGAGGCCGGCGGCGATGAGCCCGATTGAGATGAGAGCGGTTGGAGCGTTCATGAGATTCTCCTGTTTGACCGTGACGATGCAGCCCCGTCCCGTCCGGCGGGGACGGCATCCCCGTCGCCCGGGGTGACCTCGACCGTACACGACGGCCGCGGCAGCAGTTTAGCGATCAGGCCGTTGGGCGTCGGAAGCCAGCAGCACCTCGATCGCCCGCCTGATGAGCCGCTCGTCGGCGTCGGCCTGCTTGTGGCGAGGATCGCGGGAGCGGAAAAAGACCGGCCCGGGGTGCAGAAACCGTGTCACGCCCTCCGAGTCGACGAGAAACGTCACGCTGGTGGCGCCGCGGCGTCCTGAGGAGGAAAGGTAGGCCCTCGTCAGCTCCGACCAGTCCTCGTCGACGGCGATCGCCCCGTGGTACCCGAGCCGTTTCGCCGTGGCGAGGATCGTCTCGTCGTCGACAGTGCGCGGTGGCTTTGGGTGGTAGACGCACACGACGCGCAGCCCTTTGGGCTCGTAGGTCTCCCGCAGCTTCTCGATCGCGGGAAGGCTGACGGCGCAGAAGTGGCAGGTGTCGGTCCACCAGCGGTACAAGGTGGCCTTGGGGCGCTTCTTGTCCGGTTGGTCCGGCTCCGGAGGAACCTTCAGCCAGCGGTCAAACCGCAGGTTTGGAAACTTCTTTCCCACGAGGTCCTGACCGCCGCGTCCCGGCGGCAGCGTCTCGATCGCCGGCGGGCCGCCGATCGTCTCGGCGCGAAGCCGCTCAATCAGCTTTCGGGCGTTGGCGGGGGTTATATGAAAGTCGTTGAAGCGGACCGTGCCCTTTTTGTCGATGATCACGACCCAGGGTGTGCCACCCGTTCGGTACCGCCGCATGAGGACCGACCCGACGCCGGCCTTGCCGTCATGGCCGACGGGGATATCCAGGTTAAACTGCCGCGCCGTCTCCCATGCCCGAAGAGCGGTGTTGGTCGAGAATCCCTCGAAGACGGTCTGGACGGCCACGAAGGCGACGTCCTCGGTGTCGTCGTACTCCCCAAGAAGCTGATTGAGCGTGGGGAAGCCGTACCGCCTGCACCCCGGGCACCAGCTCTGGAACCCGTAGAGGTAGACCACCTTGCCCTGAAAGTCACCGACATCGATTGTCTTGGTTCCTGGTGGCAGGTTGATCCATTGTTCGACCCCCCAGCTGGGGGCCTTCTGGCCCTCGATCCCCGGGCGCGGCGGTCCGGCCGTCGCTGACGGCAGCGCAGCGAGTACTGTCATTGTGGCGAGCACTATTGCAGTTTGCGTCAAAGCGTAGGGGCCGATTGAATCGGCCCCGTAGCCGCCAGAGCGAGTGTGCGGCCGGAGGCCGCTACGGAGCGCTCGAAATAGTTTTCGCATATCGCATCATCAACCCAAAGCCGACCCTTTGTTATTCCGGTCCTTCAGAGGAGATGGCTTCGCCTGGCGCCTTGTGGCCCTCGAAGTGGGAGGCGCCCGGCGGGCGAGGCGGGGCTCAGGACGAACAGCTGGATCTCTCGCTGCCTCTCGGAGGTGGGAAGATGCCGGCGCCGGTGGCTTGCGCGGGGCGGCCGGTTCCGTGGTGATCGCCGGACATCATCTAAGACCCCGCTGATCCGCCCAGCTGGCTCAGGCGCCGCTCAGCCTTGGCCCGGATCTCCTTTGGCGCAAGCGGCACACCGCCGAAGGACGCGTCGAGCTCGCGCAGCGCGTCCAACTCTCGCAGGGCGAGCCGGTACTGGTGAACCGCCTCGTCGGCGGCGCCGGTCATCTCGTAGCAGTTACCGTAGTACAGCCGAGCGAGGCTCATGCCCCATCGCGCCTTGAGGTAGTCGGGGTTCAGCTCCAGCGCCCGGCCCATCGTCTGTATGGCCTTTTCCACCAGCGGCTGCACCCGGTCGACGGAGGGCGAGCCTTCCACCAGGCTCATGACCCGGGTCAGATGCAGCAGGCCCAAGCCGTAGTACGGCTTCGCATACGTCGGAACCTCTCGAATCGCGGCGTGGTAATCGCGCTGCGCCTGATCGACATCCCCGCGCGTGACCTGGATTGTGGCCCGGTTGTTGTACGTTATGGCCCGCCCCTCGCTGTCATACCGCGCGCTGAGCGCGCGGTCGTAGCACTCCAGCGCTTGATCCTCGTCTCCTGCCTTGTAATAGGCCAAGCCGAGGTTCAACCACGTCAGGCCCTCCTGGGGGGACTTGCGGGCGGCGTCGTTCCAGAGGCGGATGTTATTTGTCCACACGATGCCGCGGGTGATGGTGGCCGCCGCGGCCAGACCGACGAATGGCAGGACAAGTGCGGTGGCGACGATCTGACCGCGCCGGTTGCCGGCAACCCGGCAAAAGAGCATCCCGAGGATGAGTGCCACGCCGACCGACGGCAGGTAGAGATAGCGCTCGGCCACCGGTGTTTCGGACATCACGCGGACGGCGGTGGCCAGCGAGGGAGCCAGCGTGAGGCCCAGCCACAACAGGCTCACGAGCAGGGCGCTTTCGCCGCGCCGCCGCCATTGCCAGATCCCGATGCCGGCCAGGGCCGCCGCCGCGGTTATGATCAACGCCGCCATGGCCACCGATGGCGTCATATGCATCATGACCACATGGGACTGTGGCGGCGGAAAGACGACCTTGAGCAGGTAGTAGCCGCACGCTCGCAGCAGCTGCGGCGGCATCTGGACCCATGAGACGACCGCCGCCCCACCGTATGCGGTACCGCTCAGGTGCCGCAGGACGAAGTACGCAAGGGTTGCGCCCGAGTACGCGGTTCCCAGCCAGAGCCACGTGCGCGCGTCGCAGCGCCCCGGCCAGGTCATGCCCGCCGCGGCGGGTGAGGGGCGCTGTGACCGGGGCACCAGTGCCAGCATGACCGGCACCAGGGCCAGCGTCGCAATCGCCACCTCCTTTGCCAACAGCGCCAGCAGATACAGCAGTGGGGCGCCCAGCAGCGCCCAGGGGGACTTCGTGTCCCGGTACGCCACGGCCAGGACCAGGCTGGGCACCGCGAACATCGCTGCCAGCGTGTCTGTGCGGCCGGCGATCCAACTCACCGATTCGGTATGGATGGGGTGGACGGCAAAGACGACCGCGGCGACGATGGTGCCCCAGGTCGCCAGTGGCAGGCCGCGCAGCACCTGCCTGGCCAGCAGCCAGACGAAGAACGTCGTGAGCACATGGAAGGCGATGTTGGACAGGTGCGGGCCGAGGGTCGCGTCACGGCCGTGGAGACCGAAGTCAAACACCAGGGTCAGCACCCACACTGGCCGGTAGTAGGCGCCCGGCCACTGGGGAATGTGGCCGGGCGGGAACAAGAGGTCACCGGCGCTTCGAAACGAGGAAATCTGCTCGGCGATGATGGGATCGTCCCAGACCTGCTTGCCCCACAGCGCCGGCAGGTAAACGGCCGCCGCCAGCAAAACGGGAATGAGCCACGCGAATCGCCGCACGATGCTCAGGGGTCAGGGTCGGCCGGTGTCCAGCGCCTTGGATGCAGCGCCTTGGATCACGATGTGCGATTGTATGAGACGTTTGCGATGGAGGTAGTGGGTGTTGGCGGCAGGTGACCGGGTCCCCGTTCTTCGGTTTCACCGCAAAAAGAAAGCCGCCCGCCGAGTGCTCAGCGGGCGGGCTCGTTTTTGGTTTATCTCTTCAAGTCAGTTTGGTGTCGAAGCATCGGTCACATCCCTGACCGCACCAAGGCTCACCGGCGTGGCTTGGGGCGCCTCATCGGAAGCGGCCGCAGCCCGGTCAGCCCTCATCTCGTCGAGGATGGAGGCCAGCACCTTCGACGCCGCCGCCGCCGAGCAACCTTCTGCCCCACTGCTGAGCTTCAGCTCGCGCATCATATCGATGTAGGAACGGGCGGCAGCCCGAGCAATGCGATCGGTCTTCCGGCAGCCAAAGGCGACATATGGGGTCGGATCGGCGCTGTCGGCAACGACCAACGCCGCCGCCGCCGCTTTCCGAGCGGCCCTGCAGCCGGCGGACGTGCCGCCAACCGCCGCAACAGTCCGGGCTTGCGCCCGCGCCTTCGCCTTCGCCGCGCGGCACTGGCTCGGATCGCTCACATAGGCCACCGAGGCAACCCTCGCCGCCGAGCCATCGGTCGTATTGCCCGTCAGGACGTCGATAAACGCATCGAAGACCAGATCGGGATTCGACTTGGCGATCGTCCGCACCGACGCCACCAGGTCCGCCCGGGCGGTGCAATCGGGACTGCAGCCTTTGCGCAAATCGCCGAGCGCCTTGGCCATGAACTTCACCGCGTACTGCTTGGAGCAGGCCGGGTTGGCGTTGCTCCCGGCGACCTTGGCGATCCATGAGGCACGTCGCGCCAACGGGCAGCGGGCCGCGCCATCCACATCAACGTCACCGGCGACGATCACGTTGGCGACCTGGCGTTTCTTCCAGCATGAGCTGGGGCTCTGGGCATCCACCGCCTGCACCACGGCAGCCTGCTTGGTGTTGCTGGGCGGGCAGGCCAGGGCTCCGGCGTCCATCGGTGCAAACGTCACGACGGCGAGTCCACAGGCAACGATCAACGAGCCAGTTTTCACACGCATTGGTTTGCAGTCCTCCAGTTCTTGGAATTTCGCTCTTGGATGCAGCCATCCGCCCCGGAGGGCAGGACGCCTTCCTCCCGAGATGGGCGTGGAGATAGTACCTGACCAACGCCCGCCGGCAAAGGATATTCCCTCCAGGCTGGCATTTAGGAGCAAATATCTACCTCCCACCGGCCCATCACCCCGACCGTCCCCCAATCGGATCTTTTTCAATCACAGCGGTCGATACGTTCTCGTGTCTCTGAAACTCTCCAGATGATGCGGTCGCTAGAGAACGTGGCTGCAGCTTGCACCGGTGGTTGGACGCGTCAATGGTCGGATCGCGCCAAACCGGCTCTTGGCCGTACAATGGCCGCTCCGCGGGGCCGTGGCCACACCCTTGCCGGCAAGGTCCCAGGAAGGTATGACCGTGATGGGTCCGTTCGGTGGTGCGTTTGCGGGTCGATCGGTGCTGGTCACGGGGCACACCGGTTTTAAGGGGGCGTGGTTGTGCGCATGGTTGCTCGAGCTGGACGCGAAGCCCGCCGGATTCGCGCTGAAGCCTTCGACCGAGCCCAGTCTTTTTGAGGCGATCCTGCTCGGCAACAGAATCAATCACCGTCTTGGCGACCTGCGGGATATCCCATCGGTCTGCGAGGTGACCGAAGCCGTCCGACCTGACCTCATCATCCACATGGCCGCAGAAGCGATCGTACGCAGGTCGTACGAGTTTCCGGCCGAGACCTTCGACACCAACGTCATGGGGACGGTCAACGTGTTGGAAGCGGTGCGCCAAGCCGGGCGGCCGTGCGCCGTCATCGTGGTCACCAGCGACAAGTGCTACGAAAATACGGGGACGCTTCAGCCGTCTCGAGAGGGCGATCCCCTGGGCGGCCGCGATCCCTACAGCGCCAGCAAGGGCTGCGCGGAGATCGTCTCGGCCGCATACCGGCGTTCGTTCTTTGCGCCCGAAACCTTCACCGATCACGGCGTCGCCTTGGCATCCGTCCGGGCCGGGAATGTCATTGGTGGAGGCGATTGGGCCCCGGATCGGATCGTGCCGGACATCGTCCGTGCCCTGGGGGCAGGCCGGCCCGTCGGTCTGCGGAACCCCAAGGCGCTGCGTCCCTGGCAACACGTTCTGGACGCCCTGTCCGGCTACCTCTGGCTGGCGGCGCGCATGCTCACCGAAGGTGCCGCTGAGTTGGCGGAGGCATGGAACTTCGGGCCTGAGCCCGGTCTGGCCATGAGCGTTGAGGCGCTCACCCAGCGGTTCCTGCGGGCATGGCCGGGCGGGCGGTGGGAGCCGCGGTGCGAATCAGACCCGCCTCACGAGGCTGCGCATCTTCGGCTGGACATCGCCAAGGCCAGGCGCAGGCTATCCTGGCGCCCGGTTTATAGCGTTGACCAGGCCATCGATGCCACCGTCGACTGGTATAAGGCCGCCGAATCCGGCGGGGACATGGTTGCTTTCACCGCCCGGCAAATACGTGAGTACGTGGAGTGTGCGCACGCCAAGGGGGCGACCTGGGCGACCGGTGAGAGGGTACAGACCGCATGATGGAGTCCATCACCGCCTGTCGCTCGTGCGGTGAGACGGAGCTGGTGACACTGCTGGAGCTGGGAAGGGTGCCGCTGGCGAACGCCCTGCTCGATCATCCGGACCAGGCGGAGGATTGTTTTCCTCTGACGCTGGTGTTTTGTCAACGCTGTTCGCTCGTGCAGATCCTGCAGACCATCGATCCCGAGGTGCTCTTCGGTACCTATCCCTACTTTTCGTCGTTCTCGGAGACCATGCTGGACCACGCGAGGGCCGAAGCACAGATGCTGACCGCCCGCTTCGGTCTTACCAAGCAGAGCCTGGTGATGGAGGTGGCCAGCAACGATGGGTACCTGTTGAGGAACTTCGTGGAGTTCGGCATCCCCGTGCTGGGTATCGAGCCGGCAACGAACATTGCCGGCGCCGCAAACCGCGCCGGCGTGCCGACGTTGTGCGAGTTCTTCGGTCGCCAGTTGGCCCAGCGTCTGCGAGCCCAGGGCCGCCGGGCCGACGTCCTGATCGGCAACAACGTACTGGCGCACGTCGCCGACCTCAACGGCTTCGTCGCCGGGATGGCATTGCTGCTCAGGGAGACCGGCTGCGCGGTTTTGGAGGTGCCCTACGTGCGGGAAATGATCGACGGCACGGAGTTCGACACGATCTACCACGAGCATTTGTGCTACTACTCGCTGCACGCGCTGGCGGCGCTCTTCGCCCGCCATGGCCTCGAGGTCGCCGATGTCGAGCGCCACGCCATCCACGGCGGCTCGCTTCGCGTGTATTGCCGGCCGACGCAGACGGGGGCGGCGCCCTCTCCGGCCGTGCGGACGCTGCTGGCCGAGGAGGCCGATAGCGGGCTGACGGGCCCTGCCTACTACCGCGCTTTCGCCCGCAACGTCGATCGGCTGCGGGGAGACCTGCTGGCGGAGCTGGGCCGCCGCAAGGCGGCCGGCCAGCGTCTCGCGGCCTACGGCGCATCGGCCAAAGGCTCCACCCTGATGAACTCGACGGGCATCGGCCGCGAGCACCTGGACTACATCGTCGATCGCAGCACGGTCAAGCAGGGGCGCTTCGCACCGGGCAACCGGCTGCCTATCCTGCCGCCCGAGACGCTGGTGGAGCGCCGCCCGGACGCCGTGCTGTTGCTGACCTGGAACTTCGCCGACGAGATCGTCCGCCAGCAGCGCGCCTATCTCGACGCCGGTGGCGAATTCATAGTCCCGGTGCCGCGTGTGCACGCCATCGGGAAGAGCGTCGGCGTTTGACCCGGCGCCGGTCGGCCCGGCGTCGGCCGCTCGGATTTGACGCGTCCAGCGTCCGAGCCTCGGAAAGCTCAGGCGATTGGACCGGGCTCCGCCTTGCGGCGAGGGACGCGGCTCGCCCGCAACGCCCATCAAGGTGACCACCACCGACCCTTCGGCCGCGACCAGTTGTCCATCCGCATCCAGCGGATAGACATGCACCACCAGCCCATCGTTTTCGACGTCGGCGTCCCAGTTGGCGACGCGCGCGTCGATATGCACCGATCGCACGCGGTGAT
>JADFKZ010000068.1 GCA_022564665.1 Planctomycetota bacterium
GGCTCGAACCGACGACCTCTTGCATGCCATGCAAGCGCTCTCCCAACTGAGCTACGGCCCCATGGGTCGGCGAAGAGGATACCCGAAAGGTTCGGCCCTTCAAACGCACGCCTGATCGAATGGACAACAACCACGCCGTGACAACGGCCTGGGTTCTCAGGCTCGACGTCGACGACGTGACAGCGCCAACCCCGCCAGCCCCAGCAGAGCGAGCGTGCCCGGGGCCGGAATCGCGCCCGATGGCGACGACGGACCGAGATCAAAGGCTCGGGAGCCGACCAACAGCAGATCGACGTCAACAGCCGGCCCCGTCAACCCGGGGATCAGCCGACCAGTGCCAGTTCCCAAGGCATCCACCAACAACAGAATCGGGCGAGCCGGTGAGACCAGATCGACCTCGACCGCCGGGGACAAAATGCCGTTGTCAAACCAGCCAGGCAGACCGCCGTGTAGCCTCACGTCCGGCGCCGCCAAGCGACGAGGGGGACCATTGATCAACGGAATCCAATGCGGGTCACCATTCCTGCGACCGTCATCCCCCCAGGGCCTGGGGCGATCCTGGTTCGTGTGCGAGTTGACAGGGCCATCCTGGTTCGTGTGCGTCACGACTTCATCGGCTTTGCCCGCCGCGCCGCGGGCGAAGGCGGAGGGTGACGCAAGCACAAGGACAACCGCCGAGAAGGCCGCGTGTCCCAGATACCGTTTGATCTGACCGTTCATGACCGCTGCTTTCAGCTAGTTGCCGTCAACAACCTGAGCAGATTGAAGGATGCGCCACCCCGTGTCGCGAAACGTTGGGAATCGACCCATCGTTCCCGTAATGATGCGGACGTCGTCGGTATCAATGACGCACGGGATGTCGAACCCGGTGGAGCCGGTCGCCCGTTCCCATCGCGTGTAATGCATGGTGAAGACGCGCTCACGCATCGCCCAGTTATCGAGCTGGTTGGCGATCTCATCGGCCTTGTTGGTGAGAACGGCCATGTGCTGCTGGAGTTCCCGCTCGTTGGAAAGATGGCGAAGGGCGATGTTGCACCCGAAGATGCACCACCAGCCGTAGCTCTCGAGGCGGTCCCCGACAACGGCCTCGGAGGTGTCGAGCACCTCATCCAGACCCTTTGACAGCTCGGCCAGCGCGTCGGAGGCGCTTCGCCGGCCCAACTCGACATCCGCCTCGATCAGGCCCCCATAGCAGGTGTTGGCGATCCCCTGCAGTGACTCGTCACCGAGCTCTTCGGCGAGCTGGAGGTATCTGGTTTGGGCGACCTGCAGATCCTCCTTGGCCAGGGCCGCCAATTCACGGGACCGATCCGGCTCCACGGATATAAGGCGGCGGTGGGAATGGCCCGACACATAGTGGGCGAACGCAGACGTCTTTCTATCCCGAGCCGTCTGCGGCGGGTGGTCCTCATACCACCGGATGAGATCCTGAGAAATCGACCGGGACTCAACCAGCGCCCAGAGACAGTAGTAGGCGTTGGCGAGGTTCGACTGGAGCATGCGCCGGAAATCGAGCGAGACGCCGGTCTCCTGCATCCCACGGTTGATTGATTTCAGCACCTCCGAATAGCGGCCGAGCCCGTCCCAGGCACCGGCCTGACGGTTGCAGGCCCGGGCCCGCTCTTCGGGCGTCGTGGCAACGGTGTAGGCCTCTTGGGCGAGCTGGGCCATCAGCTCGTACTTGCCCATACGGTGGGCCTGCCGGGCCTCCTCGTCGAGGGCCTGGAAGTCCTTCGCCTCAGCGGCCTGGGATTGGGCGCGGTCGTGATCCCAGAGGAATGCGACCACGTCACCGACGGGCCAGTCAAGCACGCCGGAAAGGTGAACCACGAGGTCCAGCTTTGGAATGCCCGTCCCCGGCACGAGCTTGGTCGGGTCGCGCCCCAGCGTCCGGGCCAACTCCTTTCGGCTCCAGCCACGATAGGTCTGGGCCAACTCGAGCAGCCGCTCGAGCCGCCTTTTTCGAACCGTCATCACGTCCATGGCGCTGCTCCTTCTTTCCGCATCGCCAGCTGTTAACCAGCCTCCTCGCATCATTCCCAGTGAAGTTATACGGCCACATCTACCTCCAGGCTCCGATGAGGCCCTTTTTCTTCCCCTCAACTCAAAGGCCCGGCGGCTGCCAAAAGGCAGCGTCTACGAAAATCGGCTGCTTTTTGGCAATCAGCCCAGATCAGGGGTACAAGCGAGCCGCGATGGCACCCAACCCGGCCTTGGGCAAATCAGACCTTTCTTCTTTCTCCTCCTCCCCCCCTAACGCCTCAATAAGGCGCTAGGGGGCATTCAAAGTGCCGTCCCGCCCGCCGGGTGCCGGGCGGGAGATCCTGGGGGGCCAGTTTCCTTGCACATGAACCAGCCGGCCCATCTCACCTATGTCCGGACGGGCTGTGGCGAGCCCGCAGGAGCACCACGACGAAGCAGCGACCGCCGGCGCGCCCATCTGGGGACGTGATCCACCACGGGGCCCCCGGCGGATCTGAACCTCACGCCTGTTGCTCCACTTCCTGGAGGCCAGCTGTTCTGCCAGCAGGAGCAACAGGCTTTTCTAGTTTTCTAGAACTGTTTGGATCGCTCCGTCGCGACCTCGCGGCATCGCGGCGTCCTTGCCGCTGTTGTCTGGCGGCCCTCTGGGCCGCGGGCCGCTCTTGTTTGGCAGCCCTCCGGGCTGCCGGGCGCACACCAGAGCGTCGCGGCCGATCGAATCGGCCGCGTAGCCGCCAGAGCGAGTGTGCGGCCGGAGGCCGCTACGGAGCGCTCGAAACAGCCCGCAACCTGCGCTCACCCCGCAATGACGACGCCGCCCTGCTTCGCGCCGCTGCTTGCCACGTGCGCCATTTTTCGGGGGCGTTGCTGATCAGCGTCGCCACGGCGAAAACGAAGGACCGATGATTTTCGGCGACTCCTTCGCGTCGCAGCGCCGGGAGGCAGTACAAGCAACACCCTCACCGGTGGAGCGGGGCTCCGGTGAGGCCGACGCGGAGATAACGAGAGACTGCAACAAAATGAGCGACTGTGGGGCGAGCTTTGCTTCTTCGGCTGACGGCGCTCCTTGTGGGAGGACAACGTGGCAAACACGAGACGCTCGCCTCGGCGGGCCCTGAGGCGGTCGATCAATCGAGCCGCCCGCGGCCCGCCCGCGGCGTAAAGGGCCCGATTCTCCGTCGTCGAGAGGCGCTCATCTCCTGGCCCCCGAAGGCGGCCCCGATCGGCCACGACGGCGGCGACGCCGGGCTCCATGCCTCTCGGCAGCCAAGGCGACGACCGCTGCGCCACCAGCAGCTGACCGCCCGCCCGGCACCGGGAACTGCGAGTCACCCAGCGCTCGCGGCCAATTCCAGCAGGCCGGGCCATGGACCCGGCCAGCTCTATTTTTTTGTGGCCCCGGGGCGCAGCCATCCAACCAACGCGGCGGGGTTCGGGGTTCGCGAAAGCGGCGAGCTACCACTCCTGAACCCTGCTCTTTTCTCTGCGGTCCTCCGCGGCACGCCGCGGTGAATCTTCGCCTTCTTCTGCGTTCTCACTCGTCGCCCGCGGCCTGCGGTGCCGGGCGCGGGTTTTCGATGTGCCGCTCGAAGAACTCGATGATCCGATTCAGGCGATCCATGCGCTGTAGCGGATCACCCGTTCTGGAAAGATCGTGGCCGGCGTCGGGGTAGCGCACGTACTCGACTGGGCGCTTTCGCACCTTCAGTGCACGATAGAGCATCTCCGATTGCGACACGCCCGCCCGCAAATCCCGACTGGCGTGAATGATGAGCAGCGGGGTGTTGATCCGGTTGACATAGGTAATCGGGCTGTTGCGATCGATGAGGACGCGATAGCGGGCGTGAAAGGGATCGCCGCCCATTGCAAACTCCACAAGACGCCACGCGTTGCCCTCCCCGAAGAACGTTGCAAGATCGTACACCCCGCGCTGGGCCACGGCGGCCTTGAACCGGTGATCGTGGCCGATGATCCAGGCGGTCAGGTACCCCGCATAGCTCCCGCCGGTCACGACCAGACGATCCTCATCGATCCAGTCGTTGAATTGGACCACATGTTCGGCGACGGCCAGTACGTCGCCCGCGGGCCCTTCACCCCAGTCTTGAAAGTTCGCCCGCTGGAAGGCGTAGCCATATCCTCCCGAGCCGCGCGGGTTGGCGTAGACCACGCCGAAGCCCCAGCTCGCCATCAACTGAAACTCATGCCACATCGTCTGCTCCCCCGGACCCCACATCGCAGACGGCCCACCGTGGATCTGAACCACAAGCGGGTATGTGCCGTTTGGCCGGCGACCAGTCGGCTCCATCAGCCAGTACTGGACCCTCGTGCCGTCGGGCCGACTCACCCACCCCTCCGCGGGCATCGACAGCTCTTTGCTGGCTACCCAGGGGTTCAGATCGTAGGCCACCCGCACGCCGCGACCGTCCCGAACGGCCAGCACACAGGGGTTGGCGGGGGTCGTGAGGGCCGCGACGATCACGCCGCCGCCAACGTCGAAGGCATTGACGCCGACGGGAAGACCCTCATGACGCTCGATGAGGGGCACCGGCTCGATCAGACCCGGGTTGATCATCGAGAGGGGAAAGGCCCCATGAAAGGCCGTCGTAAAGACCAGGGCGGAACGGGCTGAGTGCCACTCGAACCCGCGCACCGATGCGTCAAACGTCTCCTGGGGCGTGAGCCACAACGGCTCGGTGAGGCCGTCGCCCTCGACGGCCCCAACGCCGAGTCGGCGTTGGCGGAACGCCGGCTCATCGAGCATCTGCCCGATGAAGGCGACAACCGACCCGTCGAGGCTCGGCCTCGGATCGCTGACCGACCACCCCTTCACCGCAAGCAGCAGGCGATCGTCGCCGCCGTCCACACCGACCCGCCATAGATCCGTTCCCCACACCCGGTCGGGGTGCTGGTCGGTGGTCTTCTTCGAGGCGTAGACGATGCTCTTGCCGTCAGGCATGAAAACCGCGTCTTTGTGGTCGAAGAAGCCCGTGGTGATCCGGCGGGGCTGTGACTGCAAATCATCGGGATCGACAAGCCACAGATGCTCAAACGTATCCAGACCCCTTAGCTCCTGCTCCTTCTGGAAATCCATGCGGGTGATGACCGTCGGGGTGAGCGCGGTGCGGTTCGCGGCCAGCCACGCCCGTATCTGGGCCTTGGTGCCGTCGGGAGATCCGACGACGTCGGGAGCAACATCGGCCCACTCGCGGCCGGGACGCTCAGATGGATAGGGGGGCGATCCATCCAAATCGTCGATCTGAACCGCCGAGGAAACAAGAAGAAGCCGGCCGCCGGGTGACCACTGGGCGACTCGGGCTCCAAGCTTCAGCTTGGTCACCTGCCGCGCCTCGCCGCCGTCGGTGGGCATGACCCAGACCTGGGGGCCGCCGTCACCATCGGACTCTCCGCGGACAAACGCGATTCGCCGGCCGTCCGGTGAGAGCGTCGGCTGCAAATCGCTGCGGTCACCGAAGGTCAGCTGACGCGCGGCCGCATCGGGTGCAAAGAGATCCAGCAGATACAAATGCGTCCGGTACGCGTAGGCCGGCTGATCGGGCCGATCCTCAGTCTCACCGGCGGTGGCGATCGAGCGGACACCAAAGACCGCCTTCGATCCGTCAGCGGCCACATCGATCGACGTGACCGTGCGGATTCGAAGCAGATCGGTGGTGACGATCGCGTCGGCTTCAGCCAGTGCCGACGGCGCAAAAAGAAAAATGCTCGTCAGCCACAGCGCCCGCCTCGTCACACCATCGGGCGCCGCGACGGTCACGTGCCGAGCTCGTCCAAGGCCGCCTGGAACTGGTCCTTGGAGGTCAGGCCGACAAACTTCTTTTTGACCTTGCCGCTCTCGAAGAGGATGATCGTCGGGATCGCGCTGATCCCGTACTTGATCGAGATGTCGCGATTGGCATCCGTGTCGACCTTGCCGACTTTGACCTTGCCCTTGTACTCGCCTGCCAGTTCTTCAATGGTCGGGGTAAGCATGTGGCAGGGCTGACACCATTCCGCCCAGAAATCCACAAGAACCGGGACGTCCGATTTGATGACGTCATTGTCGAAGCTGGCGTCGGTGAACTCGAGCACGTTCTCGCTGGCCATATCGGGGTCTCCAGGGGACGATTGTGCCATCGTAGCACACGCCGGCACGGTATCAAACGAGCGATCGATGGCGGCGACCACGGCCAGCGCTTCGCGGTGCGCCGCGACATCATGCACGCGGAAGAGCCTCACGCCAACCAGCCAGTGGACGACGCTGACCGCCGTCGAGCCGATGACCCGCTCGCGTGGTCGCGCGACACCGGTGACCGCGCCGAGGAAGCTCTTGCGGCTGACGGCACTGAGAACCGAGTGCCCGGTGGCGACGAGCTCGCTGATTGTCGCGATGAGCCGGTAGCTTTGGGAAACGCTTTTGCCGAACCCAAGCCCCGGGTCGATCACCACTGCGGCGGGGTGAATGCCCAAGCGTAGGGCGGCCTCGACGCGCTTCAGCAGGTAGAGGCGTACGGTCGCGACCACATCGTCATACACCGGCTCATCGAGGTAACGGTCGCTGTAGGAATCCGCCTCCGGCGGACGGAGTCGGTGCATGAGGATCAGCCCGGTCCGGCGCCGGGCCGCCAGGGGAAGCATCCGCTGGTCCTCAGTGCCGGCGGAGACGTCGTTGATGATGTCGGCCCCGGCGGCCAGGGCGGCTTCGGCGACGCCGCTTCTGGTCGTGTCGATCGAGATCAGGGCGTCCGTCTCCCTGCGCAGCCTCCTGATGACGGGCACGACCCGGGCGATCTGCTCCCTGACCCGGACCCGGCGAGCGCCGGGTCGCACCGATTCGCCCCCGACATCGATGATGCAGGCGCCCTCATCAAGCATCCGCCGGGCATGGGTGACGGCCTCGCGGACACCGGAGAGCGCGCCGCCATCGGAAAAGCTGTCGGGGGTAACGTTGAGGACGCCGATCAGACGCGCGCGGTCCAGCGGGAGCAACCGGCCGTCGGCGACCTGCCATGCCGCAGCGGCGCCACCGCGGTTGGGAGCGGAAGATCGGGCAGACGCGATCACGTCGATCGTCCGCATGGGCGCAAGTCTAGGGCTATCCTGACGGCCCATGGCACTGGTCTTGATGTTCGGTGCGCTTGCGCTGGTGCCGCCGGCTGCGGCGGGTCTCCTGAGGTGGGCGCGGTGCCCGGGGTGGTCCCTCGTCGGCGGCGTGGCGGCGGGGGTCCTTCTGGGGCCGACGATCTTCGGCGGGGTCCTGCCTGCACAGTACGAAGCGATCTTCCTGGGTGGGCAGGCCCAGCAAAGAGCACTCGAGGCGATCATCAGCCGACAGGGCGCCGACAGGATTGTCGCCCAGCGGGCAGGGCTTGACCAAGATCAGATCGCCGAAGTCGCCCGCAGCCACCAGCAGGAGTCTGCCAAGGCCAGAGCGAGCCTGAAAGCGGCGAGACGGGCTCGTCAGCGGTGGCTTGGGTGGTGTACGCTGAGCGTTGTGGCTCTGGTCCTGCTGGGGGCGGGTTGGGTGGCGGAGCCCCTGGGCCGTGATCGGGCCGACAGGGTGGCAACGGTTTCGATCGGTGTCTGGACGGCGGCCATCCCAGGTGGGGCCGCCTTCTTCTTTGCGTATTTTCTCTGGCACGAGCCGGCGGCGACGGCGGCGGTCCTGGCCTCGGCGGTGGCCGTAGGACCGTGGGTCCTGGGCTCGATCGACCGTGAAGCCGCCAATCGGGCTGAGCTGGGTGGGGCGCGGCTGGTCGGGACCGCGGGCCGTATCGCAACCGTGCTCGGTACGCTCCTGGCCGCCTGGGGGATGTGGTCGGCCAAGGGCATCGGCGGTCTGGCCGCGGCAGCGGTCCTGGCGGCCTCGGCGGCGGCGTGGCTTCGTCGGCCCAGCCCAGGGCGTTTCGCCGGCGTCGTCATCCACCACCTGCTGCTGCCGGTGATGGCTGCTCTGGCGGTGTTGAGAATCAACCTCCACGAGCTGAGCCTCGGCGCGATGGGCCCGATCGTTCTCATCCTGCTGCTCTCCGGCGACGGCCGCTGGCTGGGCGCGTTTGCCGGAGCGATGCTCCCAGGCGGCCGCAGGGGGCTGCGGACAATGCGTCTGGTCCTGGGCTCGATGGCGGCGGGTCCGACACAGCTTGCCTTTGCCACAGTCGCAGCCCACACCCAGAGCATCCGGGCAGACTTCGTCCTGGCCCTCGTCCTGGGCGCGGTCCTCATCGAGGTGACCGCCCCCACCCGAAGGTCAATGGCCAGGAGGCTGGCCCAGTTGGAAGACCAGGTGATTGATGAGGGGTAGAAGCAGGCTATCGGCTGTCGGCTGTCGGCAAGAGAATGCGGCTGACAGCTCGCTTCCGGGTGGTTGTGACGGAGTGCCGATGCGATCGGAACCACGCCACGGTTGGTCCGACGCCTAGAAGACCGGGCCTTCGCCCCGATGGAATCGGGACTCAGACCCAGCCACCCGGAGGGAGGCACAGGGGTTCGGGAAAGCGGCGAGCTGCCACTCCTGAACCCTGAACCCTGCTCTTTTCTCCGCGGCCCCCGGCGGCCCCCCGCGGTGAATCTTCGCCTTCTTCTATCGGGTCTCGGCAAGAGAATGCCGCCGGCGCGCCTCGGGCTGATAGCCGACAGCTGACAGCCGACAGCCTTCTTATTCCACCGTCACCGACTTCGCCAGGTTCCGCGGCTTGTCAACATCCTTGCCGCGGATGACGGCGATGTGGTAGGCCAGCAGCTGAAGCGGCACCACCGTGAGCATCGGTTGGAGCGGCTCGGAGATGTCGGGCACGTGGAAGACCGCTTCGCAGTGCCGGTGAATCTCCTCGTCACCCTCGGTGGCCACTGCGATCACGTGCCCGCCGCGGGAGCGGACCTCCTCGATGTTTGAGAGGATCTTCTCATACTGGCTGTTGCGGGTGGCGACGAACACGACCGGCATGCCGTCATCTATCAGGGCAATGGGGCCGTGCTTCATCTCGGCTGCGGCCATGCCCTCTGCGTGGATGTAGCTGATCTCCTTGAGCTTCAGCGCCCCTTCCAGGGCCACCGGGTAGTTGTGGCCGCGTCCGAGGAACAGCCAGTTCTCCCGGTGGGCGTACCTGGCCGCGACCTGGCGAATCTCGCCTGAAAGCTGCGTCACCCGCTCCACGCTGTCGGGGATGCTCTGGAGCTCTCTGAGCAGCGACGAGACGTAGTCGGCGGCGAGAAAGCGGCGCCGCCCGATGAAGGTGGCCAGCATTGCCGCCACCATGACCTGGCCGAGAAAAGCCTTGGTCGAGGCCACCCCGATCTCGGGTCCGACTCGGAGATAGACCCCGGCGTCCGTCTCCCGGGCAATCGAGGAACCGACCACGTTGACGATGCCCAGCGTCAGCGCCCCGCGCTGCTTTGCCTCCTTCAGCGCCGCCAGGGTGTCGGCGGTCTCACCCGATTGGCTGATGGCGATGACGACGGTGCCCTCCTCGATGATCGGGTTGCGGTACCGAAACTCGCTGGCGAACTCGACCTCGGTGGGGATCTTGGCGAGGTCCTCCATGAGATACTCGCCGACCATCGCCGCATGCCTGGCGGTACCCTGGCCCACGAAGATCACACGGCGGGCCTTCACCAACTCCCGGGCATACTGGGCAATGCCCCCCAGCACCACCTGCCCCTCGCGGGGGTCGATGCGTCCCTTGAGACACAGACGCAACGCCTGGGCCTGCTCGTTGATCTCCTTGAGCATGTAATGCTCGTAGCTGCCCAGATCGATCTGACCAAGATCGACTTCCAGCTCGCGGACCTGGGGAGTGATGGGAACGTTGTCAATGGTGGTGGTGCGGAACGAATCGCGGGTGAGCTTGGCGACGGTGTAGTCCTCGAGCGTGAACGCCTGGGTCGTGTGGGCAACGATCGCGCTGGAGTCAGACGCCACGATGTACTCGTCCCGGCCAACACCCACCATCAGGGGTGAGCCCTTGCGGGCCACCAGGAGAACGTCAGGCTCCTTCTCGCAGATCACCGCGATCGCATACGCCCCGGTGACCTCGCGCAACGCCCCCTGCACCGCCGCCTCGAGGTTGCCGTCATAGAGCTCACCGATGAGGTGAGTGAGCACCTCCGTGTCGGTGTCTGAGGTGAAGGTGTGCCCGCGTTCCTGAAGATAGGTCCTCAGAACCACATAGTTCTCGATGATCCCATTGTGGATCAGAGCGATGCCGTGTCCATTTTGAAGATCGTCCCGGTGGGGGTGGGCGTTCCGCTCGCTCGGCTCGCCGTGAGTTGCCCAGCGGGTGTGGGCGATCCCGACCGTCCCGGCAAACCCGCCACGCTCTTGAAGCAACTCCTGGAGCACCCTCACCCGCCCCACCGTTCGGGCCATCTGGATCCGCTGGTTGATCACGGCCATCCCCGCCGAGTCGTACCCGCGGTACTCCAGCCGCTTGAGGCCCTCAAGGAGAATCGGCTCTGCAGGTTTGTGGCCTATGTAGGCGACGATTCCGCACATTGGCTCTGATCCGGGTTCTGTCTGCCCTCTTACGAACGGCCCGGGCAGCTGGATCGGGAATTATCCCCTTCCGAGCCCGCCGATGGGGCACTCGCATCGGAAAGGCCCGTCATGTCGATGGTGCCAGCAGGAGGTTTGAGACAGCTTCTATCGGTCCACAGGGCCCACTTGGGCGTACCGAAGCACGCAGGGAGACTCGCCACATGCTCGCCGGGAACCTCGGGTCGCCAGATCCAAGGGCACGCGACGATCGGGGGACTCGATGAGATCCATGGCTTCGAGCCGCTTGAGCAAGACGATCAACGTGTCGACCCTCAACGCCGGGTCACGACTCTGACCGAACTGCAAGTGCCCCTTGACATGTACGACCGCCCTGCACGCGGCACAGTCAACGGCCGCGCCGAAAAGTATCTTTCGTCGAACGACTCGGCCGATGGATATGTACCCGGGAGTACCTGCCTGGGTGTTGACCGTGTCTACGACCGCCCGACGGATCGAGGTGATGAAGTCCGGATCGCGGAGCGATTCCAGGACCTCCAGGGGGCGCCCTCGCCGAGTTGAGCCCCCCGCCATGACCGACGCCGAGCGCTCCCGCAAGTCCGAGACCCGATCCCAGATGCGGGCCAGGCTTGCCAAGATGAACCCCACGGAGCGTCACGATGCCGCGGCCGCCGCCTGCCGTCAGCTGGCGTCCCTGGAGATTTTTCGCCACGCCGGGGTGGTCATGCTCTACATGCCGTTGGCGGAGGAGCTGGATCTGACCCCCATTGCCATCAGCTGCTTTCAGGCGGGCAAGACCGTGTGCGTCCCGAGGGTGGACTGGAAGCGGCGGGACATGGAGCCGGTGGAGGTGACCTCCTTTGACGACCACGTGATGGACACCGACAGCCATGGGATCCGCACCCCACGCGGGGGCGCGCCATTGCCGGCGAACCTGATCGACCTGGTGGTGGTGCCGGGGCTCGCCTTCGACACGCACGGTTTCAGGCTGGGCCGCGGCGGCGGCTACTACGACCGCTTCCTCGCCCGGCTGCGCCGCTCAGCCACCTCCGTCGGCCTGGTGTTCGACATCCAGATCATCGATTCCGTCCCCGTCGATGACCGTGACGTCACCGTAGACATCATCGTGACCGACCGCCGCGTCGCCCGAGCCAACGGTTCGCACGCCCGGCGCTAGCCCGAGGAGCGCTCTTGGCCAGGAGGACCACGACCATGCTTCAGAGCCAGACCATTCGCGTGGTGAGCCACCGGAGCCACATGTATCGCCGCCATCGATCAAAACGCCGCCTTGGCGTCATCACCGGACTGCTCGCCCTTGTCGCGGCGGTGTGGACGGGGTGGATGCTGCTTGGGTCCGCTGACGCCACCCCCCGCACCCCCCACACACCCCACACACCCCCCACGCCCCCCGCACCCAAGGCACCCACCTCAGCCGCGACATCCACACCGCCTGTGACCCGGGGGAACGGCGTCGAGAGGCGCCCGCACCCCGAGGCGTCCCTCCAACCACGAGCGGTCGCCGCGACGCTTGTGGCATTGGAGGTGGTCGACGTTGGCGACGGTGATCGACCGGTCCTGGGGTCAAGCCGCACCCTGCAGCCCGCTCGGCGCGCCGGCCAGAGCGACGAGCCCCGCCAAGGGCCGTTTGCCACCACGGAGGCGGTCGCTGGTGAAATGACAACGCCGCCCGCCCTCGCCACCGACGCTCGATGGGCCGATACCGATCAGCCGCTGGAGGCGAGACGGACGCTGACGGAAGCGCTTTGGGCCGGTGACCTGGCTCCGGGTCAGGCCGACCGTATCCGCGAGTCAGCCAGCGCGCTCAACAAGCGTCTGGTCTTCGGCCCGGAGATCGTCGAGGGCGATCCCTTCGTCCGCAGCCACATCGTTCTCGCAGGTGAGCAGCTCGCCCGGATCGTCAAGGCGCATTCTCTGGCGGTGGACTGGCGGTTCATCATGCGGATCAACGGGATCAACGACGAGCGTCGGATCAGGCCGGGTCGGAGACTCAAGCTCATCACCGGGCCCTTTCACGCCATCGTCTCAAAGAGCGCTTTCCGCCTCGACCTGTACCTGGGGTCAGGTCCCCAACGGGTCTACGTCGCCAGCTACCCCGTCGGCCTTGGCAAGCACAACTCCACGCCAGCCGGCATGTTCCGGGTGCTGGCGGGCTCCAAGCTTGTCAACCCCGCCTGGACCGATCCTCGCACCGGCAAGCACTTTGACCCCTACGACCCGAACAACCCCATCGGCGAGCGCTGGATCGGGCTTCAACCGCTCGACGAGGCCAACCACGACCTGATGGGCTACGGGATCCACGGCACGATCGAGCCCGAGTCGATCGGCACCCAGTCGTCGATGGGGTGCATCAGGATGCTGCCAAAGGATGTCGAGGTGATCTACGAGGCGCTGGTGGAGACCCTCAGCACGATCGAGATCAGGCCGTAGGAAAGAAGCTGTCAGCTATCAGCTATCAGCAAGAAAAAGCGACCGCGTCCACTCCGGCCGACAGCCTCTTTCCGGGTGGCTGTGGAGGAGTCCCGATCGCATCGGGACGACGCCACGGTTGGTCCGACAGCAGGAAGACCGGGGCTTCGCTTCGCTCAGCCCCAGCCACCCAAAGATTGCCGACAGCCGACAGGCTTTTCCTTAGAACAGCATCTGGAACTGTACCCTGCTGACGACCTGCGGCTCGGCGCCGTCGGCGTCTATCCGCCAACCGGCGATGTCGCTGTCCCAGGCAAAATCGACGATGTCGATGCCGACGCCGATGTCCGCCGTCAGCTTGAGGTCGTGGCCGTCGAAATAGTAGTTGCCGCCGACCGTCACCACCATGAGGTCGGTGGTGGGCAGGAAGTCGAAGTCCAGGCTTCCGAACTCGAACCGCGCGAAGGCCTCGAACTTGGAGCTGAAGAAAGCGCCGCCCTGGAGGACAAGCCCCCAGGTGTTGACCTCGCCGAACGTCGGATCGTCGATGAAGTGATAGCTGAATGCGGCAAAGGCATTCGCTCCGGCCCACTCGAACGAGGCGTCAGCGGTGACGGCATACCACTCGTCCTCGTCCAAGGCCGAGCCGGACTCGCCTGAGTGAAAGTGCACCGCCGCCCCGAGCAGGAGCCCCGACGCTTCACCGGGGGGGCTGGTAAAATCGTCGAACTGCTCCCAGCTACCCTTGAGGAGCGACTCGATACGAGCGGTGACGGCAAACTCTGCCAGACCGTCGGCGAGCGCTGGGGAGTTGAGGGGATTGCTCTGCACAAACACGCCGCCCGCGACGTTGTCGGTGCCGCCGTCGGAGACCGCGACGTTGATCCGCGTCGGCCCGTCGAGGTACATCAACTCCAGCCCCTGCGATCGACCGATGTTGTGAGACTGGTTGACCAGCGATCGCTCGACGGCGAGCTGCCGTGCGCTGGAGACCAGCTGTTCACGGTTGAAGGGCAGCTTGAACTGGCCGAAACGGAGGCTGAACCGGTCGTCGAGGTGATACCGAACCCACGCGTCCTCTAGGACTAGGTCACCGCCCTCCCTTGAAAAGACGCCGCGCACGAAGTAGGTCAGGTCGCGGTTGAACAGGTGCCCGCGAAACCCGAGCTTGGTGCGGGTGAGCTCGAAGCCATTCTTGTGGCGGTCGGCCTCGTCGTGAAAGCTCCAGACCCACCGAAACTGCATCTGGCCTTCGAGCTGGAGCCTGAACCGACCGTCGGGACTGGCCAGGAAGAAGTGGTTGCTCCAACCCGCCGTCATCTCGTCCTGGAGCAGGCTGGCCCGGGTATCGGCGTCGGCGAGCACATCGCCGACGATCGCCCGGATCTCCTGGGCCCGGTGCTCGGTGAGCCAGTTGTCGCCGAGCTGGATGCGGAGCTCGTCGATGGCCCCCTGCATCGTGGCCTTGTCCCCTTCGAGGCTCTCGATCCGCTGAAGCAGCTCACCAAGGGTCGGCTCCCCGCCGCCGGCCGGCGGTGCAACGCGCGTTCCAAGGGCCGGGGACTGAGGGCCGGCGGCTCCAAGCAGCACTCCAACTAGCAACGTCAAACGCATCAGGCCCAATCCTCGTCGGGGTCCGCGCGACACCCGCGGGGCCCAGGTCCCACCGGACGCACCCCGCCTCCCGGCACCGCGCGCAGCCGGACCCCGCTGACGGGCTCTTATCGACGGGACGCGGCGTGGAGTTGAGAAGCCGATAACCCCGACGCGCGAAGCCGGTGGTGCGCAAAGAAAACGACCGGCCGGGGGTTCCGGCCGGTCGATCGCGATTCTCTTAAGGCGGCCCACCCGGGCCGCGGTCAGGTTGTCGTGCTAGAAGACGATCTGAAGCTGGCTGCGGAGCACGAACTGGCCGTCATCGCCGGCGGCATCGGCCTTGAAGCCGGTGATGTCGCCATCTGCGGTGCTCACGGACGCATCGATCCCATCGAGGGCGAAGCCCAGGTCGGTCGTCCACTTGGCGTTGTGGCCGTCGAAGTACCTGTTGACACCGAAGGTGAGGATGCTGACGTCATCAGCGCCGACCGTGTCCAGATCCGCCCACTCGTAGCGGGCGAAGCCCTCCCATTCGTCGGTGAAGTAGTAGCCGCCCTGGAACATGATGCCGGTCTGATCCGGTTCGACACCGACTCCCGAGGGGTCCTCTACGCTCTTATACATAAAAGCGCCATAGACGTTCCAGCCACCAGCCTCGTAGGAGCCATCCACCGTGAAGAGGACGGTGTCGGCATCGAAGGCCGCGGGGGCAGCGTCATCCTCGTTCGTCTCCCAGTGGAATGCGGCGCCGACCAGCAGTCCGGTCTCCGAGCCGCTGGGGCTCGTGAAGTCCATGAACTGGTCCCAGTTGCCCATCACCAGCCACTCACCGCGGGCGCTGATGGCAAAATCCACGTCCGGGGTGCCGAAAGCACTTTGGCCGCTGTTGATGCCGTCATTGATCCCGAAGTCGACGCGGAACTGATCGGACTCCCAGTTCGCAGAGACCCCGTCCGTCCGGCCGCCGGTGAAGATGTAGTTCACCAGGGAGCGCTCGACGGCGAGCTGGTAGCGGCTGTCGACCATCTCTTCGCGGAGGAAAGGCGCCTTGTAGGTCCCGACCTTGATCCCCCAGCCGTTGCCGTAGTCGTAGCCGATGTAGGCGTCACCGGTGTCGGTACGGTCGTCTTCATCGAACACGGTGCCGCCGTGGGACCCGAAATTGACCTCGAACTTGTAGTACCAGTCGGGGCTGACGACGTTACCGCTCAGGATGAACTTGGTCCGTGTGTTCTCGAACCCGACGCGGTCGTCGTCGGCGCCAGCGGCTGCCGGGTCCTGGCTGTTGTAGACGAACCTCTGCTGCATATGGATGTTCGTCTTCAGGGACCAGTTCCCGTCGGAGCTTTGAATAAGCGCCCCGTCCTGGTACCCGGCGGTCATGCCCTGGGCGAGCAGGCTGGCTCGGGTGTCGGCGTCGGCGAGGACGTCCCCAATCAGCCCCCTGATCTCATCGGCACGCCGCTCGGTGAGCCAGTGGTTGCTCTTGCCTGCCTCAACCGCGGACAGCCGGGACTCCAGCTCGGCGACACGCGCTTTCAGCTCGTCGTTCGTAGCCTGCGATGTGGTGTCTGCATAGCTGCCGCCAGTGAGCGTCAGCGCTACAGCTCCCACCAGGAGGCCAGCTTGCTTCGTGAGACTCATGCGAAGACTCTCCTAATCTGACGGACACGCAGGCGATGGTTGAGCCTCGCGGTCCATGGTCATCCACCCGCCCGCTTGAAATCCCGGCCAACGAGGTCCGGTGCGAGCGTGACCCACACTATCGGCCCTTTTCGGCCGATCCGTTAAAGGGCAAGATCATACTGATTTGCACCGACCTTGCGGCCTCAGACGGCAATTTGGGTAAAAAATCCAGACTGGGGTATTTCGCCGGGGCTGGATCTTCAGCGTAACACCCTTTGCAACAATTGGTTAAATGGGTAAGCCAGGACGCCGGCGCTGCCAAATCTCATCGTGCATAGCCCTGGTGAATGGCCCGAAATCGGCCCGTAGGGCGACAAGAAGCCGTTTTTGCGCCGGGTCCGTATATCCGTTTCTCCGTCGCTA
>JADFKZ010000069.1 GCA_022564665.1 Planctomycetota bacterium
GGACCCAGGACCCTCCCGCTCGAATCCTCCCGGTGCCAAAGGGTCTTTACCGGCCGACCATCGGAGCGCTCAATCAACCGCGAGAATTGCCCATAGGTCGTGACCTCGGTGCCGGCGACGGCGATCATTCGCATGCCCGGGACCAGCAGGGACTCGGCAATCCCGTAGGTCTCGAGTACCCGCTTCAGCGAGCCGTCATTCGACTCCCGCAGCAGGGTCGAGGATGCGGGCGCCAGGCCGACCGAGAGCAGCCCGGATACGGGATCCTTGCGCGGGAGCATGTTGAACGTCAGCATCTTCTGAACACCCGGGCGCCTGATCTGCATCGCGATGGCGACGCCCGGCCTGCTCATGGCCGAGGCGATCCGCACGTCGGCGAAGGTCCGGACCTTCCCACCGTCGATGGAGACGATCTCATCACCCGGCTGGAGGCGGAGGGTCTCCACGCCCAGCGCCTCCAGCTCGGCCGCGTTTTCGGCGAGGGTGGTCGCCGCCGGCAGGCCCGGAATGATCCCGCCGATCACCGGGGCCTCGAACCTGACGCCGACCATGAAAGCCACCACGAACATGCCCACTGCAAAGAGGAGGTTCGCCACCACGCCGGCGGAGACCACGATCATCCGCTTGCCGATGGGGCAGACGTTGTAGCTCCGCGGGTGACTCGAAACGTATTCGGGGTCAGTGTCATCCTGGCCGAGCATCTTGACGAACCCGCCGATCGGCAGCCAGCGGAGGGAGTACTCCGTCTCGCCGATTCCATGGCGAGCCAGCTCCTCGTCGCTCAGCTGGCGCGGCGCCTTGCCCGTCTTGGCAACGACGTGAGCGTGGGACGACCCCCACACCACGCCGATGCCCTTACGCCACGAGAGCACCGCGGTCCCCATGCCGATCGCAAAGACCTCGGTGCGGATCCGCGCCCACTTTGCGGCCAGGAAGTGCCCGGCCTCGTGGACAAAGATCAGGATGCCGAAGCCGAGGATGATCAGGAGAAGGTTTATCAAAGCGTGATCCAGCGAGAAGCAATCAGGGATCCGGAGCTGTCGGCTGTCGGCTGGGGACTGTCGGCTGCGGACGCGGATCCGCCGCCACAGCTTCCATCGGTCGCTGGGTCGCGTCGTCGCTCCGTCGCCTGGTGGGTCTTGAGGCGTTACGTTGTATGAGCCGTTCCACTTCCTCCCGAGCAGCGCAGTCGGCGCGGTCCACGTCCGCCAGGCCATTCACCGGCGTGGGCTGGATCGCCTCAAGCGTCTCGCCCACGAGCTCGGTGATCATACCGAAGGGAATTCGCCGTCCGAGAAAGGCGGCCACCGCCGCCTCATTGGCGGCGTTGAAAACCGCCCCCCAACTGCCGCCGGCGGCAATCACCCGGTACGCCAGCGCGATCGCCGGAAAGCGATCGTGATCCACAGGCTCGAAATCCAGCCGCCCTACAGCGGTCCAGTCCATCGTCGCTCCGCAACCATTCCTCCGGTCAGGCCAGGTCAGGGCGTACTGGATGGGCGTCTTCATATCCGGCGGGCCAAGCTGCCCGATGACGGATCCATCCACGAACTCGACAAAGCCGTGGACGATCGATTGAGGGTGAACGACCACCTTGATCTTCTCACCCGACATGCCGAAGAGCCAGTGCGCCTCGATGATCTCCAGGGCCTTATTCATCAGCGACGCGGAGTCAACAGTGACCTTCCGCCCCATCGCCCACGTCGGATGATCGAGGCTCTGCTCCACCGTGGCATCGTACAGACGCTGCTTCGACCAGGTGCGAAAAGGCCCGCCGGAGGCGGTGAGCACAAGGCGGGCAACCTCCGTCGATCGGCCTGCGTTCAGGCACTGGAAGATCGCGCTGTGCTCGGAGTCCACGGGAAGGAGGTTGACACCCCGTGCGCGCACACGCGGCATGACCACTGCCCCGGCCGCCACCAGCGTCTCCTTGTTCGCCAGGGCGATGTCGCATCCCCGCTCGATCGCCGCCAGGGTCGCCGGCACCCCGACGGATCCCACCATCGCCCCCAGGACAAGGTCTCCCGGCCGGCAGACGGCGTCGACAAGTCGCAGAGCTGCGTCCTGACCCGCGTACAGATGCCGGACGCCGCCCAGCTCTTTAGCGCGGGTCTCATCGGCAATGGCCACATGCTCGATGTCGAAGTGCCTGGCCTGCTCGGCCAGCTTTGCGGCGTTTGCGCCCGTAGCAAGAGCGACGACCTGGAGCCTGCGGTCCCCGGTGCGATGAAGGTGCTGGACAACCTCAAGAGCATTGGTCCCAATCGAGCCGGTGGAGCCCAGGATGATCAGACGTCGAGGGGAAGGCCGCCGCTCACGGGTCATTGTCAAAGATTGTCCTCCAGCTGCACAGGGTCCTGGGCGTGTTGCTGTGTAATCACCCGCCGGCTCCTGTACAGCGCCTTCTTCGGTCGGGGCTTGGGGGACCCCGCGGATTCTGATGGTACGTCGACCACGGCCTGAGCGCCGACGGCGGGGTCGCTCCTTTTCTCACCATTGCGCGAGGAGGGATCAGAGGTCCTCCGCCGCCTCCGGCGCCGCTTGGCGGGCTCGCCCCTGCCGTCGTCGGTTCCGCGGGAGTCCCTCGTCCTGCCAGCGGTCTTCTTCCGTTGACCGCTCAACTCCTTCTCGGCGGCCGGAAGTTCCTTGGCGACTGCCACGGGCTCCTGCACGGCGATCACTGGCTCCTGCACGGCGACTGCGGGCTTCTGCTCGGTCGCCGCGGTGTCGCCGGCGGCCTTCGAAGCGGCGGATCGCCTACGCCGCCGTCGCCGCCTCCTGCGGCCACCATCGGAAGTTGAGGTCTCGGGCTTGCCTTCCTGTTCTTTTTCCGACAGCTCCGCAGGCTGGGGGGCCGGCTTGGTTTCTTCCACATCCGGGGTCACGGGCTCGGAATCGACGCGCCGAAACCGCCGGCGGATGACTTCGGCGACACGCCCGGCCACCGATGACATGTGGCTCTTGACCTCCTCCTGCCGATCCAGCCGGCTGAGCACCTCGCGCGAGGCCACACCGAGCTCGGTGGCGAGCTCGTGGATCCTGATCGTGTCCTGCCCCTCCTGCGAGGTCGCAGACCCCGCGCCGCGCGCTGGCCGCGTCTCGGTGCGACCCTCGCGCCTTCCCGCCGTCTGAGCGGGTGCGCCCGGCGCTTCACCCACGGGCACCTCGTACTCGAGCGCCTCGACGATCGAATCCGCGCTGGCGGGAGCGGACCGGCGGCGGCGCTGCCTTTTTCGACCCCCGGAGGCTGGCTTCTTGGCCGTCACCGAGCGCTCTTGCGCCTCCAGAAGCTCCTGAATCGACGGCGGCTTGAGCGCCGGCAGCTTGCTCACGTCGATGTCGGCATTCCGCTCGTCGTAGCCATAGTAGTCCACCCTGTCGACCGCGATCGCATCGCTGACCCGCACGTCGACCTTCTTGCCCACGGCGTCTTCCAGGGACACGAGCTCGCGGCGTTTGCCGCTGATTAGGACCGACGCCACCCGCGGAGAGCAGACCACCTCCACCCGCTTGACCCTGTCGAACTGCAGCAGATAGCCGATCTGCCGCATGACATCGGCGCCAACGGACTCCGGGTTCTTGATCTCTCCCCGGCCATCGCACTGTGGACACGGCATGAAGTTGCTCTTGCGCAGGCTCGGTCGCATCCGCTGGCGGGTAAGCTCGATGATGCCGAACTCGCTGATCGGAAGCACCGTGGTCTTGGCCCTGTCCCGTAACAGCCCCTGGCGCAACCGATCCTCGATCTCGCGGCGGTGCTTCGGTACATGCATGTCGATCAGGTCGCCGATGACCAGGCCGCCGAGGTCGCGGAGGCGGAGCTGCCGGCAGATCTCGTCCACCGCCTCACCGTTGGTATGGAATGCGTTCGTCTCGCTGTCGTGGGCCCTCCGGCTGCGGCCGGAGTTGACATCGATCGCCACCAGGGCCTCGGTCTGATCGATCACCAGCTTGCCCCCCGTCGGCAACGGGGCCTCTCGGCAGTGGATCATCTCGATCTGCCGTTCGATGTCGAAGGCGTGAAAGATCGGCACCGATTTCCGAAAGAGGATGAGCTTGGGCGCCGAGCGCGGCATCACCACCCGCAGCAAGGTCGTCGCCCTTTCGTAGGCCGACTCCGTGTCCACGACGATCGCCTCAATCGACGGTCTGAGGACGTCGCGGATGGTTCGGATGAACAGATCACTTTCTGTGTAGAGTTCGCACGGCGCACCGACGCCGTCGATTCGCTTTTCCATGACCTTCCATAGCCGCATCAAAAACGCCACGTCGCGATTCAGCTCCGTCTTGGAGAGGCCGAAGCCGGCGGTGCGAAGTATGAACCCGAACCCCTCGGGCAACTTCAGCGAGTCGAGGATCTTGCGCATCTGGCGGCGCTGCTCCGGGTCCTCGACCTTGCGCGAGACGCCGACGCGATCCATCTCGGGCATCATGACGAGCAAACGGCCGGGGATGGAGATGTAGCTCGTCAGCGTCGGGCCCTTGGTCCCGATGCCCTCCTTGAGCACCTGGACGACAACCTCCTCGCCGCGCTTCAGCGCATCCTGTATGGGAGGCCGGGCCCGTCGCGGAATCTTCCTGCCCACTTGCTCCGTTCGCTTGACGCCGGGGAAATACCGCGGGTGAAGGTCGGAGATGTGCAGGAATCCGGCCTGCCCCTGCCCATAGTCGACGAAGGCGGCCTGGATCGCGGATTCAACGTTTGTGACCCGACCCTTGTAGACATTGCCTACATTGGTCGCGGTCGCGGTGCGCTCGGTGTAGAGCTCTTCGAGATGGTTGTCCCTGAGGATCGCGATCCGGCATTCTTCGCCGGGCGAATCGTTGACGACCATCACTTCGGTCGGCGGGGTCTTCTCTGAACTGGCCACGTGGGCATTTCTCCGGGCTGTGGCACCCGGCGAGCCCGCCCGGCGGCCGGGCGCTTACCAGCCCGATCACCCCTAACCCGATCCGGGTCGGTGGGGGCGCGGGGCCGGCAAGGCTACCCTGGCATAGCGCGGGCATGATGCGTTCGGCACGCACAAGGGGGCTCGTCGGCGGCCAACGGTCACGTGCCTGGGGCCCGCCGTCGTTGACGGCGGGATTTTTCCGGCGCGACCGCGGCCGGTGCTTGTTTTTCAAACCCGAAATGGTTACCCGGCAGACCGTCCGCCGCCCATGTCGGGCAATACGTCTTGAACTTCGTCACGCAGGCAATTCAACACCTGTCGCTCGGAATCGAACGAGCCGACCTTCCGGGCGAGCCGTTCGCACCTCTCAATATCGACCGATCGGATGACCCGCTTCACATCGGGGATCTGGGATGGCACCAAAGAGAGGATACGCAGACCGATGCCGATCAGCAACATCGTGAAATCCACCTCCCCCGCGAGCTCGCCGCAGATGCTCGTTTCCACGTCAAACCGGCGGCCCGCCCGAACCACGCCCCTCAGAAGCTGAAGGACGGCGGGATTCGCCCCGCTGTACAGGTTCGCCACGCGCTCGTTGGACCGGTCGACGGCAAGGGTGTATTGAATGAGGTCGTTGGTCCCGATGGAGAAAAAGGACACCTCGCGGGCGAGAGACGAGGCCATCAGGGCGGCGCTGGGGACCTCGATCATGATGCCCACGTCGATGTCGGGGTCGAAGTCGAGACCTTCCTCCCGGAACTCCTCCATCACATCGTTGAGGACGATCTTGGCCTGGCGGAGCTCCATCGAGGTCGAAATCAGCGGGAACATGACCTTGACCGGCCCCAAGACCGACGCCCGCAGGATCGCCCGAAGCTGCCTCTCGAACAAGGGGAGGTTCTGGAGACAGAAGCGGATGCCGCAGAGGCCGAGGAAGGGGTTGCGCTCGGGCTCCTCGGAACGGAACGTGGCGGCGTGTATCTGCTTGTCGGCACCGAGATCGAGCGTCCTGATCGTCAGCGGCTTTCCCTTGAGCATTTCGATCGACTGCTTGTACGCCTGAAAGTGGTCCTCCTCGGTGGGCTCGGTATCGCTGGTAAGGTAGAGAAACTCCGTGCGGTAGAGCCCGACCCCGTCTCCGCCGTTGGCGAGCACGGTCTCGATCTCGTGGGGGAACTCGATGTTGCCCATCAGCGTGATGCGGGTGCCGTTACGCGTCACAGCCTCGAGCTTGGCGAAGTCTTTCAGGGCCAGCCGAATGGAGCCGATCCGCTCGATGTCCTGCCGGTACTGCTTGAGCGTCCCCTCGTCGGGCCGGACAATTACCACGCCGGTCTTTCCGTCAACGATGATCTGATCACCCTCCTCGACATGCTCGGTGAGCCGCCGGCAGCCCACGACGACGGGGATGCCGAGGGCGGCGGCGACGATCGACGCGTGGCTGGTCCGCCCACCCGCGTCGGTTGCGAACCCGGTCACCTTGTTCCGGTCCAGGCTGGCGGCCCGCGCGGGGGTCACGTCGTGCGCGACAAGGACCACCGGCTCCGTCAACTGAGTCAGACGGTCCTCTGATTCCCCCATGAGCTTGTCGAGCACCCGGCGGTCCAGATCCAGGACGTCGGCGGTCTTTTGGCGAAAGACCTCGTTGTCCATGGCTCGGAACCGCTGGGCCAGCTTGCGGAACTCGTCCGAGACCGCGTACTCGGCTGTCACCTTGTCGGTCACGATCCGCTGGCGGATGTGATCGATCAGCGTCGGGTCATGCAGAAGACCGATGTGAAACTGGAAAATGTTGGCCGGCTCCGGCCCCAGCTCCGCCGCCGCCCGGTCCCGGTCCCGGGCCAACTCCTCGATCGCCGCCTCGATCGCCTGGGTCAGCCGCGCCCCCTCGCGGGCAACGTCCTGCTGGCCGACCGTGCGATAGGGAACGTACCGCACCGCCTCGTCGAGAACGAACGCCCGTCCGACGACAACGCCGGGCGCGACCGGAATGCCTTTGATCACTTCCATCGTCCGGGTATGACCCTTCACTTCTGCCGGGCACGTACTCGGCTCCAGCCCCCCGCGGTCCCGGGGCGGTGGGAGTATACCGCAAGATAGGCAAAAAAAGGGTGTTCTGGGCAAGCTGGGCAAACTGAACCCCCGCAAGGAACGGCAGTACCGGCCGCAACCAGGGTGAAGATTCACCGCAGAGGGCCGCGGAGAAGACAGATAGAAGTTCAAGGAGACCGCCCCCCGCGGCCCCTCGCTCTCCGGACTGGCTGACAAACCAGTCGGATTGCTCGTCAACTTCAACGTACTTCGACTCCGCGACGGTATCGTGCGACGAGTTCTGACAGGCTCGATGCAACGTCGGCCTTGTGAGCCTCTGCGCGGCCCTCCGCGATGAGTTCTTCTGAGCGCGAAACTGGTTACGTGGAAACGGCGCTAGCCGGAAGTCATGTCATTCCAGAAGCGCATCCAGACCCGCTTCGTCCCCCGATTCGACGGGCCGGGGCCGGCCGTGCCAGAGGTAGTACGCCACGCCCTTGAGATCATCGACGATCACAATGATGCAGGGAAGGGCCACCAGAATGAGCACCGTTGCGCTGATAAGTCCGAAGGAGATGCTGACCGCCATGGGGATGAGAAACTTCGCCTGGAAGGACCGCTCCAGCATCAGCGGCGTAAGCCCCAGCACGGTGGTGATCGTGGTCAGGAAGATCGGCCGCAGCCGCTGGCGGCCGGCGGCGATCAGGGCCTCGCGCATCGGAGTTCCCTCGCGGCGGCGCACGTTGTAGAAATCCACCAGGATCAGCGAGTCGTTGACCACGATGCCGCTGAGGGCCACAATCCCGATCAGGCTCAGAAACGTCAACTGGTAGCCGAGTATGAAGTGGCCCCAGATCACGCCGATCAGGCTGAAGGGGATCGCTACCATCACGGCAAGCGGCTGGAAGAAGTTGCCAAAGAGCCACGCCAGGATGATGTAGATCATCATGCAGGCAGCCAGAAACCCCAGCGGCAGGGTCTCAAACGCACGTGCCATCTCCCGCTGCTGGCCTGCCAGCTCAATGCCCACACCGGGGTTTTCCGCCCTCAGGAGATCAAACTCACCCGAAAGACTCGCCAGGATCGGCTCGGGACGGACTCCGGGAGCGGTGTAGGCCGTCACCGTCACCGCCCGCCGCCGGTCGACACGGCGGATGATCGCGTAGCTGGTCGCCTCGGTAACCTTCGCCACCTCCTTCAGCGGCACCCGGCGGCCGTCGGGTGTGATCACGTACATCTGTTCGATTGCGTACAGGCTTCGGCGGGATGCCTCGTCCAGACGCACGCGGACCTTGATGTCTTCGCGCCTCGCCGAAAAGACGTGCGGCTCGAGCCCGAACAACGCGCCGCGGACCTGGGTGGCCACCTCGGCCACGGTCAGGCCCAGCGCCGCGGCTCCCGGGTTGAGCTTGACCTGCACCTCCCGCTGGCCGCGTGCGGCGTCGTCGGTAATGTCATAGACACCATCGTACTGCGACAGCAGATCCTCGATCCTTCCCACCACCCCATCGACTGACTCCTCGACGTTGCCGGTGACCAGGATCGTGAGGTCCGCCCCGCCGGGACCGCCCGCGATCTCGGTGTACCGAAGCCGCTGAACCTCGCCAAGGTCACCGAGCTCGCGTCGGATCGCGGCAATGACCTCCAACGACTCGCGATGGCCGGCCCGCTGGCGTTCCTCGACGGCGGTCAGCTCCAGGAACATCTGGGCCAGATGGCCGCCGACCCCGGACATCTGCCCGGTGTCGATGTTGGCCTGGAACCCGACGATCGACGAGACGGACTTGATCTCGGGTTGGGCCTGTGCCACCTGCTCAATGCGCCGAACGACGGCGTCGGTCCGCTCGATGGCGGTCCCGACCGGCATGGCGAGATCGATGACGGTGGTCTCGGAGTCGGAGTCGCTGAGAAAAGTGAACTCGATCCGGTCGCCGGTCACCATCCCCACCGACATCATCAGGACCGACAAGCCCGCCGCGACCGTCACGTAGCGGAAACGCAGCAACACCTCCATCAGCCTGGCGTACCCGGGCACGATTCGGCCCAGGATCAGGCCGTCGCGCCACGCCTCGTACCGCCTGATCCGCCCCGCTATGCGCCCTGGACGGATCCGGTCACGGCGAAGCAGGCTGTGCCCCATGTGGCTGGGAAGGATCAACAGCGACTCGACAAGGCTCAAGGACAGCGCGCAGGCGACGACCACCGGCAGCGCGCCGATGAGATCGCCGATCTGACCCTGGATGAACCTCAGCGGCAGGAAGGCGACAATACTCGTGAGGACCGTGGCGACCACGGGCCAGAAAACCTGCTCGGTTCCCTTGATCGCAGCGACCAGGGAGGGTTCTTTCCGATCGTGACGGGCCAGAATGTTCTCCGCCACCACGATCGCGTCATCGACAAGCAGCCCCATCACCACGATCAGCCCGAACATCGTCAGCAGGTTGAGCGTGATGCCCAGCACGGTCATAAGGATCAGCGTGCCGGAGAGCGCGATGACCAGCCCCGCTCCCACCCACATCGCCACACGCCAGTTGAGAAACACAAGAAGCGTGCCGAAGACCAGCATCGCCCCCCACAGCGCGTTTCTCAGAAGCAGGTCGAGCCGGCCTTCAATGAAGCGCGCCAGGTCCGAGTGCGTGGCCAGGTCTCCGGGGAGCGGCTCGGGACACATGCGGCCGAGGTTGTAGGCTCTCAGCCGCGCCGACACCAGCGCACCGCCGGCGCGTTGCGCGCGGGGTGTCGATCCAGTCAACAGGCTGTAGACCCGATCCACCAGACGCGCCTGGAAGGGATCGCCGCGACGACCGGCGACATAGGCCCGCGCCATCTCGGCGATCCGTATCGCATCCTGGTTGCCGGTCTTGAAGACGGTCAGCGTGACCGAGGGCTCGCCGTTGAATCGCGTAATCAACTGCTCGTCGACGAAATCCTCGCGAACCTCGGCGATGTCGCCCAGCGCCAACACCTGCCCCTGCGGCGTTGCTTTGATAATGATCCCGCGGATGTCGGTGGCGCGCTCCGGCACGCCCGTGGTCCGCACGCGGACATCCCCCATGCCGGTCCGCACCGACCCGCCCGGCACGTCGGCCATCCAGCCGCGGATCGCCTCGGCGACCTGCGGCAGGCTCAGCCTGTGCTCCAGCAGCGCCGCCGAGGAGACATCGACCCGGATCTCGTAGTCGCGCACGCCGGAGGTGAGCAGCTCACCCATACCGGGAAGCGTCTTTAGATCATCGCGAATCCGGCGGAGGCCGCGCTTCATCGCTTCCTCATCCGCTTGCCCGTAAAGCGAGATCATGATCACCGGCAAACGCGGCTCAAACTCCCTGACCTGTATCTCCTCAGCCTCCTCGGGCAGGTCGGTCAGCGAATCGATTGCCCGCTGGACCTCGTCGACCGCCTTTTGCGTGTCGTCGATGCCCGAGGCAAACTCAGCGACGATGCCGCCACCTCCTTCGGACAGGGTGGTGGTGAGCCGGTCGACCTCATCAAGCTCCGAGAGGGCGTCCTCCACCTTCATGGCCAGGGTTTCTTCGATCTCCTGCGGCGTGGCCCCGGGGTAGGGAAGCGTGATCTGAACGGACTCGGGCGTGATCTCCGGGAAGAACTCGCGAGTGATCCTGCTCGCGGCGACAACCCCGCCGATGATTATCCCGGCCATGAGCAGGTTGATCGGGACCGGCTTGGTGACGCCGAAGCGGGGGATGCTCACCGCCGCTCTCCCGCCGGCAAGCCGGCGGTGGCGGCGGGGAGGCCGGTGTCGCTCAGCGCCACCGGCTCGACTTCGAGCCCCTCGGTGAGCGATCGCGCCGCGTTCACGACGATTCTGCTGCCGGTGGGAAGATCTTCCGTGAGGACGGCCCACTGTTCGGACGTCACACCCAGTTGGGGAAACTCGCCGGTGACGTGGAACGCGACCCGGACGGGGCGGCTCCTCACCACGTTCTCCTGGATCAGAAGGATCCGACCCTCCAGCAGCGAGCGGCGGGGAACCACCGTACGGAGCGCGCTGGCGGCGGAGATAACCGTCGCCTCGACGAAGCGGCCCGGGGCGAGCCGGTTCCGATCGCGGGGATCCTGCACCAGGTCGACATAGACGGTCAAGGTCCGGGTGGCCCGGTCATCCTCGGGCCCGATACGCCGGATGGAGCCGTGCCAGGTGTTGGCAACCGAGCCCCGCGAGGTCAGGACGACGTTGTCACCCTCGCTGACGCTGGAGCGGGCGCTCGCCGGTAGCTGCACGGGGACCTCGATTCGGTGGAGGCTGACGACCCTCGCCACACGCTCACCCTGGGTGACGCGCTCTCCAACCTCTACGTCCACGGCCTGGATCACGCCATCAAGCGGGCTGCGCACGGTGCACCGCTGGAGGTTCTTCTCGGCGAGCTGCCGCTGCGCCTCCAGACCCAGCCGCCGGGCATCAAGCTGAGCCCTGCGCGGCGTGATCTTTTGCAGCTCCTCCCGGGTACGGGTCTCGGCCCTTGCCAGAATGTTCAGCGCCAGTCGTGCACGGTCCACCTCGCGCGGTTTGGCTGCCTGGCGCTGAAGCGCGTCCTCGACGCGTCGGAGCTCTCGCCGCGAAAGCTCGGTCTCTTCTCGGGCCAGCTCAAGACGCTGCGACCAGCTGACTTGCTCCAGCTTCAGTTGCTCGAGCTGCGCGCGGATCTCCGCAAGCTGCTGCGCGATGATGTCCGCCTGCCGGGCGAAGTCCGCCGGATCGAGAACGACCAGGACGTCACCCTTCTTGACCTCTCTGCCGGCGACGATCGCCTGGGGAAGATCGACCACCACCGCCGAGACCTCCGCCGACACCTCCGCGGAGTCTGTCGCCACTGCAGTTCCGAATCCCACCCACTGCCGGCGGACCTCCACCGCGACCACGTCCATGACCGCCACCCGTCTGGGAGCGGCGGGCTCCTGAGAGACCCGGGCGGCCGGCCTGGTCATCGAAAGGGCCAGGAAGATTCCCCCGCCCGCGGACAGCAGCACCACGCACACACTGACCTGCGTTGCGACTGAAACGATCCTGTTGCGCTTGGCGGGCATGGTCAGGAGTCCGGCCCCGCCCCCGCGAGGACCTATACGCTATGTCGGCTCCAGGGGTCAATCGAGTGAGGCTCTGTCTGACAACGCCGCCTGCTTGTGGTTTGACTGGGACTCCCACCCCCGAACCTTGAAGCCCGAACCGCTGCCTTTCGACTCGCGACTCCTGACGTGTGCTACGCTGCCGATCATGACCCTCGACCTCGACGAGATCCGCCACGTGGCCCGGCTCGCGCGGCTGCGGCTTTCCGATCAGGAGCTTGAACTGTACCGCACGCAACTCTCATCGATCCTCGACCACATCGCCAAGATCGGCGAGCTGAACGTCGACGGGGTGGAGCCCATGGCCCATCCCAGCGACCTGACCAACCGGCTCGATGACGACGTCGTGGAGGAAGCGTTGCCCCGCGACGTCCTGCTGGCGCTCGCTCCAGAGGTGGAGGATTCGTTCCTTTCGGTCCCGAAGGTGCTGGACGGGGCAGAGAGTTGAGTTTTCGTCTTCGTTTTTTTTCTTGGCTCTTGGTTGACGGCTGACGGCTCTTTCCATGCACGAACCCCTCGGTGTACTCGATACCGTCGAATCCGTTGCCAACCGCCGCGTCTCGGCAGTCGAGGTCACCGGAGAGTGCCTCCGACGGATCGAGGCACACGACCGGACGCTGAGCTGCTTCCGGGAAACCTATCCCGATCGCGTCGTGGACGCGGCGCGGCGGATTGACCGGCTCATCGCCTCCGGCGAGGACCCCGGCCCCCTGGCCGGGGTCGCGTGCGCCATCAAGGACAACATCGTCACCGACTTCGGCCGCACCACCTGCGGCTCGCGGTTTCTTGCGGACTTCAGAAGCCCCTTTTCCGCCACCGCGGTGCGGCGGCTCACCGCGGCGGGGGCCCTCATCATCGGGAAGACCAACTGCGATGAGTTCGCCATGGGCTCATCGACCGAGCACTGTGCCTTCGGGTGCACCCGCAACCCGTGGGATCTCGACCGCGTTCCCGGTGGTTCTTCCGGGGGCAGCGCCGCCGCGGTGGCGGCGGGGCTCTGCCCCGCGGCCCTGGGCTCCGAGACCGGCGGATCCATCCGGCAGCCGGCCGCGCTGTGCGGCACCGTCGGCGTCAAGCCCAGCTACGGACGGGTCAGCCGCTTCGGCCTGGTGGCGTTCGGCTCGAGCCTGGATCAGATCGGACCCTTTGCCGGATGCGTCCGAAGCACCGCCCTGCTCTTGAGGGTTATCGCCGGCGCCGATGCCCGCGACTCGACCTCTACCCCGCTGGAGGTTCCCGACTACCTCGCCGCGATCGACGAGCCGATACCTGACCTGCGAATCGGCGTGCCCAGGCAGTATCTGAGCGACGAAAACCACCCGGCGGTCAATGAAGCCGTCCGCCGAGCGATCGAGGTGTTCACCGGCCTGGGGGCGGAGGTTCTGGAGATCGACCTGCCCTTGACCGCGTACGGCATCGCGACCTACTACATCATCGCGACCGCGGAGGCCTCGAGCAACCTCGCCCGATTCGACGGCGTCCGTTACGGGCGGCGGGCGTCGCTTGCCGAGGGCGAGGGCCTCTACGATCTCTACGCGAGGAGCCGCTCCGAAGGCTTCGGGGCCGAGGTGAAGCGACGCATCATGCTGGGCACCTACGTGCTCAGCGCCGGCTATTACGATGCCTACTACAACCGGGCGCTGAAGGTGCGCCGGCTCATCAAGCAGGAGCTTGACGCGGCGTTCGCCCGCTGCCACGCCCTCATCGGGCCCACCGCCCCGACCCCCGCGTTCGCCATCGGAGAAAAGGCCGATCCGCTGTCAATGTACCTGTGTGATCTGTACACCATCAACGCGAACATCGCCGGCATCTGCGGGATCTCCATCCCCGCCGGTTTTGCCCAAGTCGACGGCCGCACTCTGCCCGTCGGCCTCCAGATCCAGTGCAAGGCCTTCGACGAAGCGACGATGTTCCGCGTGGCGAGAATGTTCGAGAAGAGCACGGACTACCACACCAAACGGCCGGAGATGGGGAAGGGGGGCTGACAGTCCTGCTGGTTGGCTATCGGCTCTCAGCAAGACTATGCGACTCCCTCCCATCTGGCTGACTGCTGACAGCGTTCTTTCACTTCCTGATTTGTGCTACCTTTTTTCTCATGCCCGCCGATCCTCCCGTCGTCGGCATCGACCTCGGCGCCACCAACATGCAGTTCGGCGTGGTCGACGGTGCGAACAGGATTGTCGGCCGTAGCCGAGGCAAGACCGAGGCGAGCGGGGGAATCTCCACCGTCCTGGCCAACATGGACAGGGGTGTCCGCGGCGCGTGCGCGGCCGCGGGAATCCCTCTTGCGGATATTGCCGGGATCGGCGTCGCGGCCGCGGGCGCAATCGATGTCTCCCAAGGCGTCGTGCTCGATGCCCCGAACCTGTGCTGGTCGAATGTGCCGCTGGCGGACATGCTCAAGTCGACATTTCGCCGGCCGATCGCCCTGGACAACGACGTCAACGGCGCCGTGTGGGCCGAGCACATCCTCGGGGCGGGCCGCGGCCGCGGCGACATGCTGGGGGTGTGGGTCGGAACCGGTGTCGGCGGCGGCCTGGTCCTCGGGGGGAGGCTCTATCACGGCGGGTTCTTTACCGCCGGCGAGATCGGGCTGACGGTCATCAGGCCCGACGGCGGTCCCGGCGAGCGGACCCTCGAGGATCTGTGCAGCCGAACCGGGATGCTCAAGAGAATGGCGGACCGCCTGCCCGATCGACCTCCGCCCGCCGACACGGCGGGTCTCGCGTCCGCCTGCGCGGCGGGCGAGGAGCCTGCCGTCAGCGTCGTCAACGAGGCGGCGGACCTGCTTGGTGTTGCCATCGCCAACTGGGTGACCGGGCTGAGCCTCAAGACGGTTGTCATCGGAGGCGGTGTCACCGAGGTCCTCGGCACGCCCTACCTGAAGCGGATACACCGCAGCTTCACCGCCAACGTCTTTCCCGATCGTTGCCGCGGGTGTGCCCTGAAGATGACTCAGCTTGCCGCCGATTCCGGTCTGCTCGGAGCGGCGCTGCTGGCGAGGGAGATGGCGGCTTCTCGTTGAACCACTTCTGCTTCCCCAGGCGCTTCATCTGGCCGGCAAGTGCTTTCACCAGCGCGTCGGCGCGTTTGAGGTTGCCCGGCTCCGCGGCAAACCGTCCGATCCACGCCTGGGCCTCATACACCGCCGGCCCATCGACCCGCCTTACAACCAGCTCACCCGGCGCGTCCTGGACCGTGCGCAGCTCGAAGCGGCACCACCGGCCCTGGGAGTCCTCGTACGTCCGGACCACGACCGCCTCAATGGCGGTACAAGCCTCGTCGACCGCCGCCTTGACATCCGAGAACCTCAGTCCCCCCGGTGCGGGCGCGGGTGGGTTGACAGGCCGCTGGCCACTGGCCATCGACCGCATCGCCTTCAGCGTCTGCGACTGCGCCGAAGGGCTCAGGACCCTCCACGCGCCCTCCTCCTCAGCGCCGAGCACCGAGTTGCTCAGCACGGCGGGCGGGTGACCGCATCCCGCCAACACGCTCAGGAGGCCCAGCAGACCGCCCACAGGACCGCACGCACACCGTCGCCGCGGTGTCGCGTGTCCGTGACCGGATGGGAACGCGGGATAGCTCATCGGGATCATTTCAAGAGTTATCTCTCACGGTAGACCTCCCGGCGGTGCGCGACGCGCACAATCATGACAACGAGACGATCATCCTCGATGGAATACACAATGCGGTATGCGCCTTGCCGAACACGGTACTTTTCCGAGCCCGATAGCTTCTGGCACCCAGGCGGGCGCGGATCTGCGCCCAGAGAGCGAATTTTCGCGACAAGCCGCCGCCGGTCCTTTCTTGAGCCAACCGCTTCGAGTTCCTTCGCGGCGGACCGCTTGATGAGGAGTCTATAGCTTGCCACGCGCCCGAAGCTCTTTCACAACGTCTTCGAACGGCAACTCAGGCTCCGAGGCACGACTGTCGAATGTAGCCAGGTCCTCTGCATCCTCGGCCATGTACTGCTTCACGGCATCGTTCACAAGTTCGGACACGGAATGATCTGTTTCCGCCGCTTTCAGGCGCAAGGCGCGGTGCAGATCCGCATTAAAATAGACCATCGCTCGCTTGGTGCTCATGCCCATAAGATAACGCTATGACGTTGTAACGTCAAGTCGTTGTTGGTCGAGCAAGCCTGTTGTTCGAGACCTGTCTCAGCCTGATTTCCGCCGAGGGATTCATCCTGTCCAGTCGCGGTGAAGATCTCAAGGATGATGGAGGAACGCCTGCCACCGATGAGCAGAATAAACCGAGGCGCTACGGCCCTTTCGGCGATTGGATCTTCTGGCCCATTTCACCGAATTAAGCCTTCTGGTTAGCAAGCAAAATGCCTCAGTATTCCAACAAGATTTACACTGCGCGAGGTATCTCAGCCCATGATTAAATTTGCCTGTTCAAACTGTAGAGAATCCATACGGGTGGACGAGAAGTACGCGGGCA
>JADFKZ010000184.1 GCA_022564665.1 Planctomycetota bacterium
ATGTCGAGCGAGGCGGCCACCGAGAGGATCGAGATTGCCGGCCCGGACGTCGCCATCGCCTACGACCACTGGTGGCTCGATCGGGGCCACATCGTAATCGTCGACAACAGGACAAGAAGCGTCTTCTGGGACGGGCCTGGGCGGGCTCGCAGGTTCGACCTGCTCCTGTTGGACCCGGGCCCCGGCCGCATCAACCGGCCGCTCATGGAAGCCCCTGCTCAACTTCAGGCGGACTGGACCGAATCGATGCGGTATGACGACACGACCCCCGAGACCGCGGGTGAGATCGAGCTTGCCGGCGCGGTGGCGGTCTTCTGGACCCCTCTTCCTCTGGTGCAAAGAAGGATCAACGCCCGCTTTGTCACGCTTCACCTCGTCGAGCCGACCGATGGTAGGACCAAGGCCGCGCCCGCCGCCGACAGCCTGCGCTCAGCGCGTAGCTCCCGCCGCGCGATCGGGCGGCTCATCGCCCGAGGCAACGCCAGGCTCGAGAGCCGCGGCTGGCTCAACGAGGACCGCTCCGACAAACCCAGCGTTTTCTTTCTCGCCGGCGAGCACGTGGAGTATGACCAAAGAACGGGCGAGGGCCGAGTGCCGGGCGCCGGAGAGCTGTTGATTCGCAATCTGGACCCCGCCGGCTCGGCGGCCCCGGGCGCCAAGCCTCCCTTTGGAAGGAGAGGTACGACATGGTTCAGCTGGCAGGAGGGGTTGACCATGACCCGAAGCGATCACAGGCGGTTTTTGATCTTGATGAGGAAACAGGTTGAGATGCGTCACCTTGGCCCCGAAGGGGCCAAGAGTACGTTGGCGTGTGAGTGGCTCGAGGCCCTGGTCGACGGGATCGAGAGGTCGGGCTCTCAAGCCCCCGATGTCGCCGCCACAACCGGCGACGGGCCGGTCGTACCGGCCCAACTGAGGCGGGTGAGGGCCAACGGCGCGGTGTTCTTCCGCACCCCCGACCGCGATGTCGACTGCGACATCTTCGAGTACGACGCCGATGGTGGTGTGGCACTGCTCGAGGCTGCGGCGGGTGGGCTGGCGACGATTTACGCCCGCGGACAGCCGGAGCCCATCAGGTTCAGGCGGGCACGGTGGGATACACGCGCAGACACGCTTCAGATCGAACGCGGACGCGGAGGTGCGGAAAGATAAGAAAGCTCACAGCTGTCAGCTTCTTTCTCCGCGGCCCTCTGCGGCAAATCTTCTCCTTCTTCTGGGTGGCTGTGACCGAGTCCCGATGGAATCGGGACCACGCCACGGTTGCTCCGACCACAAGAAGACCGGGCCTTCGCCCCGATGAAATCGGGACTCAGACCCAGCCACCCGGAGAATGCCGACAGCCCGTTTCCTGAACCCTGCTCTTTTCTCTGCGGCCCTCAGCGGTGAATCTTCGCCTTCTTGGGCGGTCGGCACCTCTCCGGCTGACGGCTGATAGCTGACAGCGCTCTTTCTCTAGCTCGACTCCCGGTCCAGGACCCGGTAATTCTCGCGCTCCCCTCGGCCGCGAAGCGGGTAGTCCTTGCGGAGCGGATGGGCGGGAAAGTCCTTCCACATCAGGATGCGCCGCAGGTCGGGGTGGTTGCGGAAGCGGATACCGAACATGTCGTAGACTTCGCGCTCCGGCCACTCCGCCCCGGGCCAGATGTCGGTCACCGTCTCCAGCTCCAGAGCGGGGTCCGGCTCGATGCCCGAGGTGTCGAGGGTCGGATCCAGAAAAACCTTGACCGCAAGCCGCCGGTTGTGGTTGTAGCTTGCCAACAGGTAGACGACGGCGAAACGACCCTGGGTCTCGGCGGGATACTTCAGATAGTCGATCCCCACGACATCGCTCAGGAGGTCGTAGTCGCACTCCGGGTCGTCACGGAGGAACCGCATGATCGCATGGACGTTTTCCGCGGGCACGATGAGCGTAGTCTGGCCGCGAAAGAGGGTTGCGGTGAGCGTAAGCGAGCTGAACGAAGCCTTGACGAGCGGAAGTGTGGGATGGTCGCTGGATGGCATGGGGAATGGGTTTGGAACTCTGGGTTGTGGCCGATTATATCTCGCCGGCACCCCCGGCCCTACGTCAGCGGGAATCAAGGGGGTTCGGGGTTCGGGACGATCTGCTGAACCCTCCCTGAACCCTGAACCCTCCTCTTTTCTCGGTGGCCCTCAGCGGCCCTCCGCGGTGAATCTTCGCCTTCTTCTACCTGTTTTCTCCCCGATACGTACACCGCGCCGTACACGTCTCGTTGACGACGATCTCGCAGAGCAACGGCAGGGAAGGCTCGAGCCTCTCCCAGAGCCACCTGGCAAGGACCTCGCTGGTGGGGTTTTCGAGCCCCTTGATCTCGTTGAGGCTGTGATGGTCAAGCTGCTCCCTGATGGGCTCGATGGCCCGCTGGATCTCGCCATAGTCGATCAGGTAGCCCTTCTGCTCGTCGACCTCCCCCTCCACCACAACCTGGACGCGGAAGGAATGGCCATGGACACGCCGGCACTTGTGCCCCTGCGGAAAGGTCGGCAACCAATGGGCGGCCTCAAAGCCAAACACCTTGGAAAGACGGACACGCATAACAACGCACAACAGGCCACGACCGATAGGCCGTCACCGTAGAGTGTACCGGAGAGGTGCACCAGCTCGCGTCCTGGGAGTGGCTGCTCAGCGCCCCTGCGAAACGACGATCACGTCTCAGAGCACCCGCCGCCGCCGTCGATTGACCAACGCGATACCGCCCAATACCAGGGGCAGGGCTCCCGGCGCCGGTATGCTCGCCCCAAAGGCGCTGTCGTCGCCGGGGCCGGCCCTGAACTTGGCCGCGACCACCACGGGTTGATTCCCCGGAGGGATCACGCTGAAGGAGCTCAGGATGCTCTGGGGGGTGGGCAAGCCCGCGAGGATGGTGAACGAGAAGAGCACCGTCTCGCCGGGTCCAATTTGGGCGGGGTTCTGTCCCTGGCCGTCGATGAGGGCGAAGTCGTGACGGCCGAACCCGTCTGCACCCTGATCGGTCAGGAAGGTCCATCCCGTCAGCCCGTCAAACGACAACGTCACGCCGTCGGGTGCGTTGAAATAAACCTCGCTGATCAGGTAGTCGTTCGGGGCCAGCGTGTCGTTGGTCACGCTTAACGTCAGCATGCTACCGCTGACGGCAAAATCAAAGCTCGCACTCAGCAACGCGGGGTCGGTTTCGTCGCTTGAAAACTGGCTGAGGGTGATGATCGACGCGGTGGCCCCGTTGGCGCAGACCACGCTCACCGTCATCGCTACCACCAGGCCCTTCGCTGGGGGCATCGTCTCTCTCTTCTCCCCCGGGGATTTCTCCCCCTGCAGCCTGCGATCGCCGCCATCGTCAGTTTACAGGACCGGAATCCGCCGCTCAAGCCCAAATACCAAAATGGCGACTCGTAGAGTTGTTTCGAGCCCTCCGTAGCGGCCTCGCGGCCTCGCGGCGTCCTTGCCGCTCTTGTCTGGCAGCCCTTCGGGCTGCGGGGCCGCTCTTGTTTGGCAGCCCTCCGGGCTGCGGGCCGCCACTCGCTTTGTGGGCTTCGCGACGAATCGAAGAGGCCGCTACGCTTGGACGCACACTGCGCTCGTCACAAGTGTAGCGTGAAAGACTTTTCCGGCTGGAAACCCCCCGGGGTGTCCCCGGCGGCATCTGATCGCCGAAAAATCGGAATTGGGCGTGGAGACCGGGCATCGGATCGGGCTCCCGGGGAGGTCGGATTGCCAGGTGACCAAAAGCGTTTGCGACCGCCCAAGGATAGGGGTTCAGCGGAGCCGACCCCCGAGGGCTTGGGGCGTGCCGGCGACCCTCAGGGGGGTGATTCCCTTCCGAAAATTCGTAATTCTTCGTTGCCTTTGGCCAACGAACGGCAACAATGCTGCTCGCAAGTAAGGAGGCGGAGATGGCTCGTTGTCACAGCTTTGTAAGGGTGGTCTATGAGTCTCCAAACCAAAGAAACGAGTCTCCAAGCCTATTGCATGTTGCTTTATCGCAACGCCCTGCACCCGGAGTTCTTCGGGATCGAGGGTCGGCGACGAATCGAGCACGGTGAATATGAATTTGAGGGCTGGATCTTCCGGGGCGGCCACGCCCTGAGGTTCCAGCTCGACGGTTTGTGCCTCACCGAGATCGTAATCGATCAGACCGAGAACTTGCCGGATCGCGGGTTGGCGACCTCTATTGCCTGCGCGGGCGAAAAGGATCACGATGCCACTTTCGGCGACCGCCTCGTGTACATGACCTCGATACAGACCGAGCTTCTCACCGATCACCTGTACCTGGACACCTACGCCGAAATGCTCGAGCACGGCCGCGAGTGCGAGGGCCTGATGTCGATGTGGTCCGACGAGTCGGGCAAACCCAACCTGTCGTTGCTGGACATGCAGCGGTTCAGCGATCAGGTGCACGTGCAGAGCTATCACCTGCGAAGCGACTGCGACCTCGTGCTGCGCACACAGTCGATCTTCCAGGTGAAAGAAGGCGGTTAGCGCAGGTTGCGTCAAAGCGT
>JADFKZ010000070.1 GCA_022564665.1 Planctomycetota bacterium
TTGAACACCGACCGTATGCGGCTGACCTGCCGGTTGACGTGCGTCCGAGCCCAGCCCACGTCAACCATCCGCTGCCGCACCGCCTTGAGCGCCCGAGGCCCGAAATGCGCGGCGCTGGTTGAACCGTACAGCTCTTTCAGCGGCCGCAGCGCTTGGCGGTAATGGTCGAGCGTGGTGGTGTGTTCCCCGCTCGGCTTGCGATAGTGCGCCTCGGCGTGTCGCCAGAACTGAACGCATAGCTCGGCGATCGTGATGTCCTCCGGATCGATGGGCAACTGCCGACCGTTGGCGATCCACTCGGCGATGAGCCGGTGGTATCGCTGCTGCGTTTCCGGTCGGTCGAAACGGCCGAGATAGATGCGCTGGCCGTTCAGCTCGACAAGTCCTTGCCCGCTGGCCTTGTGGCGCCTGAAAGAGGGAATACGTTTCGGTTTCTTCGCGGTCACGGTAACGGCCTCCCATGATGCGAACCGGGTAGGACTACCCGATTCTGGTCTTGGGTTACGGCCGCTCCGCGAACGTCGCGGGTATCCCTACGTGAGGGATTCAGCGCGGTTTGTGTCGAATGGGCGATACAGGACTCGAACCTGTGACCTCACGGGTGTGATCCGTGCGCTCTAGCCAACTGAGCTAATCGCCCTGTGCATCTGGCGGCAGTATATAGAACGCCGCGAAACCGAGCTTGACTCTGCTCAGGGGAACTCGATCGGCCCTTCGCCGGGACGCTCGATGATGCCCGCGATCAGCCCCGAAAGCTTCTCCTGGGCGGTCCGGCGAGCGGGATCGGACGCCGCGATCCTGCTGCCCGCAGCAGACTCAAGCCGGGACCAGTTGGGCTTCACCCGCGCCTGCTCGAGTGCCGGCGGCAGCCTCGGTGGGCGCTTGGGCAGAGTCGAACGGCGCGGCGATGGGCTCTTTGTCGGCTCGACCGCCGCGTGGCCGCGGCGCAGCAACGCCCTGACCAGCGCGCATTGCCGCAGGGCAAGCAGACGCAACGTCGGGTCGTCACAACGCAGCTCGGTCAACCCCTGGACCCGGCGGATCAGACGCTTGCCGTGGGCGCCGACGAGCAACCCCCCGATCGCCGCACCCGCCATGGTCGCCGCGCCCAGGCTCGCTCCCCCAGTCATCGCGTCCACCATCAACCCGACCACCGCGCCCGCCGCCGCGCCCCCGCCGGCGCGGATCCCGAACTGGCTCAACGCCTGCGGGCTGAAGAGATCCAACCCCCACTGGCCGTCGACGGTGGGCAGGTTCTCGGGTCGGCAGTCCTCGGGGCGGAATCGATGCAACCCAAGCAGCTCATCCACGCAACGCTGCTCCCGATCACAGACCCGCTTTCGGAGTGCCTCCATGGCGGTCGACATCTCCTTCGATTGATCGACGGCAACCGGCACGACGTGGGCCGCGACATCCAGCAGGAGATCGGCGATGAGCTCGGCGGAGGACCTGACCAACGCCTCCCGCTGGTCGCGACGGTCGCGTATCAGGTCCGCGAAGACCTTCTCGTGGCGATCGAGCAACGAACGCATCTTCTCGTACAACCGCTGCTCAGAGGATTCGTCCACGACCACGGTGTCGAACTCGGCCACCGCATGCATGTTGACACGCGACAGGTGATCGCGCCAGGTGGCCACACCGGCGGCGGGATCGGCGGTGAAGTTGAGAACCGGGACGACGGGAACGGCGCACCGGGCAAGGATCTCCAGCTCATCACGATGCTTGCCGAGCACCCGGTCACGGGCGTCGACGACATACAGCGCGATATCGCTGGCAAGCACCTGCCGGATCGCCTTGGCCTCCTGCGCGAAACGACCGGACGCGTCAGCGCTCTTGAGAAATTTCCTGATCTCACCGAGACCCTCGGCGCGGTGTCCGCCGGCCTCGTCAAGTCGATCCAGCAGACCGATGGAGTCCTCGAGCCCCGGCGTGTCGAAAAGCTCGATGACCTTCTTGCCGGCAAGAAGCACAGCCGTCCCCTCGACGTGGCGGGTGGTCGCCGGCCGGTCAGAGACCTCGCCGAAACCGATATCACGAGTCAGCGTCCGCAGGAGTGAGGTCTTGCCGGTGTTGGTGTGCCCCACGACGGCCACCGTGAGAACCGGCCGGCTCATGACGCCTCCTCTGCGGCAAGGGCAAGGTCGAGCCTATGACGGATACCGTCCAGCCAGTGGCGGGCGGTCTCGACATCGCCGTCGTCAACGGCGTCTTTCTCGTCGCCGATGACCCTCTCCAGGATGCGCGTGATCTGAGCTTCGTCGCGACCCTGAAGCTCAAGCAGCAGCGCAAAGAGCGCCGCGGCGCGGAGGGCATTGGCGCGCTCACTCTCATCCTCCTGGGGCGTCTGCTGAGATTGGGGCCTGGACCCGCCCGCAACCGCGGCAATCGCGGCGCCGAGGACCGACCACACGCCAAGAGACGCAATCGCCACCGGCGAAAGAAGCGTCGCCGCCGCCACGCAACCAAGGGCGCCCGCCAACGCGCCCGCCGCCATCCACTTGGGGTCCGCCCGCAGCCGGCCCGGCAGGAGCCCAGTGATGCGGTCGGCCGCTTCCTTCAGCGGTACTTTGAGATCGCCCTTCAGCGCCGCCGGCGCCCTGAGGAATGCGCTCCACGATGCGTGATCACTGCGATACAAGCCGCCGATCGCCCGGTGTAGCTCCACCTGCTGCTTCGTGTCCGGCTCACCTCGCCACCGGCCCAGATGATCGACGATCAGATCACACGCCGACTCGATCCGCCGGCCGGCCGGCGGTGCGGCCGGACCTCCAAGAAAGGCGACGAGGCTTGCCATGCTCGCATCGGTCAGATGATCCAGGTCAACCTCCACCATGCGCTCTTGGGCAATACCGGCGTCGGCGGCAAGCCGCTGCCAGTCCTCGACGCGCCGCTGGACGCTCCCGGCATCGCCCCGCCTGCGGAGAACATCGCCGCCAGAGAGCACCAGACCCACCGCGGTGCCGGCGGCCTCCTGGAGACGGACAAGGAAGGAGCGATGTCCGCGGTCCGGTGTGGTCGAGAGCGAGCAGACCACCACCACGATCCGCGGCCGGTCCGAAAGCGCCCCCAGCCGGCTGAGCACACGCTGCCGGTCGCCACGGTCATCGACGAGGCCGAGATCCTCCCACCGCACCCCGTCGACCACCGGCGGCCACGGCCAACCGGGCGGCTCGATCTCCAGACCCAGGATCACCGGATCGCCCTCGAATCCGCCGGGCGGTGCGGGCTGGGGTTGAAGCGATGCCCCGGCGCCCACCTCCCCGCCGGTCGCGCCGGCGGGATCGACCACGCCGAGCCTTTCAGCCTGCGGCATCAACGTCGATTGCAAACGGAGGTAGCCGGGCCTGCGCGTGTCCAGCCTCCACCGCGCCCGCGCCCGGCGAGCGCGTCCGAGGCACAGCCCAAAGAGAAGCAATCGCGGCGCAAGACCGTAGATCACCAGGCTTCCGACCAGGAGCCCCGACCATGCGTGTCTCATCGCCTCGCTGTCGGGCTCGGCGGTCGCGCCGTTGCTGGCAGCGACCTGGTCGTCCGTCGGGGTGCCAAAGCCGACCTTGCCCGGCAGCCAGGCCATGGTCTGGGTCAGCCGCGTGTAGGCGTCCGCGGAGAGGATCGTGGTCTCCCACACGAACCGTTTTTCACTGGCGATGAGCGTGAGGATAACCATGAGCAGGCACGCGGCGTTGAACGCCACCCACAACCCGTGGCTGATCGCGCTGAACATCCAGCGCCCCATCGAGCCGCGGCCGTAGACGGCCCCGGTGGCCTCGATCGCAGCCGCGCTGGTGGCGGTGGCCTGCCACCGGTGGGCCATGCGCCTGCCCAGGGCGAGGACCACGCCGCCGGCAGAGCCGCCGGAAAGCGCCGCCGGACCCCGCCACATCATGACTGCCCACGCCGCCAGCAGAATCGTCTGGATCCCCAGCAGACCGCCCACCGCCCAGAAGAAGTTGACCGTCTGCTCTCGAAGCGCCGCGCGTGCCGCCGCCAGCCCGGCCAGGACGGCCACAAGCATGATCACGACTCCGATCAGCGTCGTCGCCCGTCGAACCTGCCGCAACGCCTCTCGGAGAGGCTCGGCCATCGCCAATGACCGCGCCCTCACGACGATTCGCGTCTCGAAATCCCCCCCGGCCGCCCGCGCCGCGTCGTCGGCTTGCCGCTGATCGGGGGCTCCCTCCCGCTCCGCCGCGCAGACCGCCTCCGCCAGCAGACGGTCGGCAAACCCGATCGCGCCGGCGTTGCCTGGATTCCTTAACAAAGGGCCGGTCATGGCGGCAGGGTACCCTCAGCCCCGACCATCGTCGGTGGGGCATTTGGACGAACCCTGGTTTTGTCGGGTGATGGCGGACTCGATTTCAGTCGGAACTGTCCTTGGGATCCGTCCCGCCTTCGGCCTCGACCTTCTCCAGCTTCTCCCTGGGCTCCACAGCGGGTTCGGTGCCGGCCTCCTGGAGCCGCTCCCGCGACCGCTTGTCGTCGGCCATCGTGGCCTCGTCGAGCCGAGGCGTACCGGTCGACTTTGACGACTCCGTCTCCACATCGTCCTCGATCCCCTTGATGCCCCGCTTGAACTCGACGATGCTCCGGCCCAGGCTCCGGCCGACCTCCGGCAGACGTCGGCCGAAGATCAGCAGTCCCAGCACCAGCAGCACCAGCCACTCGGAATGGCCGGGGAAAATGAAAGCCAAAAGGGTCACAAGTGAGCCGGAAGCGGACATCAGGGTCATCCGAGGGAACGCTCCAGCTTGGAGCGTCATGGGTGTTTCGGAGCATTGTAGCCCGCCGGGTCGATGGTAACTTCCTCGGCCGCGACCCGCATTCCTCGCCAACATCTGCTGCTGCGAAGCCCAACTCGGCGAGATGCCGTCAGCCCCGCGCAACCACCACTGGCGGGCCCGGCCGACCCAGGCTAGCGTGGCGCGCCATGAACCGAAATTACACGCTCGCCGCCGGGCTCTGCCTTCTCACCGCGGGGGGTTGCGCACGCCACTCCACGGTCCAGATGCCCCTTTCGAAGTACGCCCAGCCGATTGCCGCAGGCCAGTCGTCCCTGCGTCGCGTGACGGACCCGACGCGGCTTCCGGATCTCGCCGCCGCCTACACCAACGCCGATTCGCTGCTCTTCGATGCGATCCAGCAGAGCCTGCAATGGTTCGCGCTCCCTTCGAGCCGCCGGTTCTTTCCGGCCCAGGGCATCTCCCATGGGCGCGCCGAGGCGAGCTTGCTGGCGATCAAGGAGCTTCTTTCGAGCCGGCCCGGCGCCAAGGCGTTTGCCGTAGATCTCGTCGCGCTCTTCGATGTCTATGAGTCGATCGGCTACGACGGCACCGGCACCGTCCTGTTCACCGGCTACTACGCGCCGATCTTTGCCGCAAGCCTGACACCGACAGGGCGGTTCGCCTTCCCTCTCTATAGACGGCCGACGGACCTGGTCACCGACCCCGAGACCGGTGTGCCGCGGGGGCGGCGCCGAGCGGACGAAACCGTGGTGCCCTATTACACGCGACGCCAGATCGAGACCTCGCAGATGCTTGGGGGCGATGAGCTGGTGTGGCTCGAGGACCCGCTTTCGGTCTACATCGTCCATGTCAACGGTTCCGCCCGCCTCAAGCTCCAGGGCCCGGAGGGGCCGGGTGAGATGTACGTCGGCTACGCCGGCAAGACCGACCGACCCTATACCGGCCTCGGCAAGCTCATGATCCAGGAGGGGCTCCTCCAACCCGACAACGTCACTCTCTCGGCGATCAAGCGGATCTACCAGCGCAGTCCGGGCCAAGTCACGGAGCTGATCTACCGCAACGAGAACTATGTCTTCTTTACCGAGTACGACGGCGACCGCTGGCCCATGGGCTCCATCGGCGTCCGGGTCACACCGAAGCGGACTCTGGCAACGGACAAGAGAATCTACCCTCGGGGGGGGCTCGTCCTGGTCGATACCCAAGCGGTCTCCTTCGGCCGGCGTCGGCGGCCCTTCCTCCAGCTCATGCTCGACCAGGACACCGGCGGCGCAATCCGCGCCCCGGGTCGGGCCGATATCTTCATGGGAATCGGACCCGACGCCGAGATCCTCGCCGGCGGCCAGTTTGCCGAGGGCCGTCTGTACTATCTCTTTCTCAAGCCGCAGTACGTCCAGCGGTATGCACGATAGAGAGCTGTCGGCTATCGGCTTCCCAGATTGCCAATTCATCGCAGACTGAAACCGGCCTCGATTGGCGGCCCCCCTTTCCTGGCACGTCGAGCCGCCGAATTGGAGACTCTTGCCTGGAGGCCAGCGAAACACCATCGAAGAAAAGAGACCACCGCTATGAAAACCGGACACAACTTCCTTGCACGAAGTGCCATTGTGGCGGCGGCGGCCGTCTCAATGCTCATCACCGCGAGCGCCCACGGCACCACAGCCTCCACCGAGATCACCAAGGTGGTCGTTCACGAGGCTGACGCAAACCACACCGCGACCGACAACTGCCAGAAGCTGGCCATCTACCGGCGTATGACCGACCGCTACGGTGTGTTCGTCAGGCGCGCGATGGCCTGAGAGACGCGGGCGCCGGCCCACTCGAAGCTGTAAACTAAAGCAAGACGCGTCTCGACCTGCTACGGGACGCGTCTTGAACTGCGCAGTGGTGTCAGCCGCTTGGCTTCGTTTGTCAGACGGAGCCTAAAAGACCGGGCCTTCGCCCCGATGGAATCGGGACTCAGACCCAGCCACCCGGAGCTTGCCGACAGCTGATAGCTGACAGCCGATAGCCTCTTTCTCTGCGGCCCTCCGTGGTGAATCTTCGCCTTCTTCGGCGGCCCGCACAGCCGGCCCTCCGTCGGCGGGAGTCACTTCGTCACCCCTTCACGCCATCGCTTGCCCGAACCCATACTCCGCCCAACGCCGGGTCACGAGATCCTTTGTCTCGGCATCCATCTCCATATACGGCGGATAGTCGCGAACCGGTTGGCCACATCGCTCATCGCCCGGGAGCTTTCTCGTGGCATCCACCCCGAGGCGATGATCGCGTCTGTGCAGGTCGCGGCCAGGGTCGGTGTTGGCGCAGAAGTGAAAGAGGACGTTTTCCCAATCGTTCAGGTCGACGCCGGCGTCAACGGCGATAACGAAATCGGCCACGTGATCAACGGCCTTCTGACTGGCTCGAGCGACGATGTCCCAGACGCAATCGATCGCCCTGGGCCCCGCTCCCGCCGCGGTCTTGGCCACACCGAGAAACACACAGCGGCCGCCGCCGAATGCCGGCACCGCCACGCCTTCGATACCCGCTTGGCCGACCGCCTTGCCCAGGAGCCGCCGTGCGGCCTCTTGAGAATCGGCGGGCAGCGACTCGCCGTCGCCCACAGGGACCCCGCACACCTCCTCACCCGCGATGGCGATCGTCGCGTCGAAACCGAGTTTGCCCCCGGCGCCCAGCCGCGCCGCGGCGTGATCGAGGATATCAAGCGGACCGTTGACCAGCTCGGTATCGCGCAGAAAATCGCACCGATGAAACATCGCCCTCAGGACGGCGGTCTCGTCGTGCACATCGACGTCGTCATCCACCACAACGATGAACTTCTCCCAGGCCATCTGGCCGGCGCCCCAGATCGCGTGCATGACCCGGCGCGCCTGGAGCGGATAGGCCTTGCAGATCCTGACGAAGACGCAGTTGTGGAAGCAGCCGAAGAGCGGCAGGTGGTAGTCCTCGATGTCGGGAATGAGCATCTTCAGCAGCGGTCGGAAGATTCGCTCCGTCGCCTTGCCGAGGTAGTAATCCTCCTGTGGAGGCGGGCCGACGATGGTGGCGGGAAACACGGCGTCGCGCCGGTGGGTGACGGCGGTCACCTCGACAATCGGGTAGCGGTCGGGCAGCGAATAGAAGCCGGTGTGGTCGCCGAAGGGGCCCTCGATGACGGCCCCGCGACCGAGGGGCTCCAGGAGCCCGCCGCCGACCTCCCGCCTCGGCTCGTAGCCGATCAGACCGCCACCGGTCTCAACGTAGCCCTCAATGACGATCTCGCTGTTGGCTGGGACCCACAGCGGCACCGTCCTGGCTCGCACGAGCCGGATACCCCGCCCGTTGAGAAACCCCGCCAGAAGAAGCTCGCTGAGACCGGGTGGCAGCGGCGCTGTGGCGGCATAGGGCAACAGGGCCTCACCACCGAGACAGATCGCGATCGGCATGCGTTGTCCCCTGGCCCTCCACGACCGCCAGTGGGCGGCGCCGTCGTGGTGAATGTGCCAGTGCATGACCAGGTGAGTCGCGTCCAGAAGCTGGGCGCGGTACATGCCGATGTTGTGACTTGCCGGCCGCGTGTCGGTGATCTCATCAGCATGGATCGTGTGCATTCCGGCAATCGTGATATACCGTCCATAGTCGGTTTCGCCCTCGGCAGCCGGCGGCGTTGTTTGGACCCGGCCCGCTTCACACGGCGTGAGGTCCCACCCGACCGCGGCCAGATCGCCGTCGAGCGGCCAGCACTGAATGAGCGGAATCCGGCGAAGATCGACCTCGCCACGACTGGCGAGCCTGACCACCTCCTGGCAGACACCGCGGCGGACCCGGCGCGGTGGCGTGCGAAGAAGAGGCGCAAACGTCTTCACCTTTCCAAGCAGGTCCCGCAACGACCGCGGCGGCTCGGGTCGGATCAGCGCCTCGATCCTGCGTGCGATCGCTTCGAAGCCACCCGACCCCTCGCAGCCCAGAGCCATCTCCGTCCGCCGGTAGGAGCCGAAGACATTGATTGCAAGCGGAAAGTCACACCCCTGGACGTTTTCAAAGAGCACCGCGCGGCCACCGAGCCCGCAGTGGGCCGGATCAAAGCCGGCGGCCCACCGACTGACGACGGGGGCCGGCAGCCGACTCTGGCGGTCCGCCACCTCGGCGATCTCCAGGTTCGGCGACACCGGGGCCGAGACACGAGCGAGCTCGCCCGACGCCTCCAGCGCCCCGAGAAACTCACCGAGGGTGGAATACACAGCGGCTGAAGCATACCTAAAAAGGCATACACTATTCACCCCCGGGAGACTTCACATGCCGGCGCCCAACGGTGAGTACGTCATCGATCTCCACGACGTGGAGAAGGTCTACAAGGGAGACGTCCACGCCCTCCGCGGCGTCGAGATCAAGGTCACCGGCGGCGAGATCTTCGGTCTGCTGGGTCCCAACGGCGCCGGCAAGTCGACGCTGGTCAAGATCATGATGACGATCGTGCGGCCTACCCGGATCAGCGGCACCGTCCTGGGACGCCCCGTCGGTCACAAGCCCACATTGCGCCGGGTGGGCTTTCTTCCCGAGCACCACCGCTTCCCGCGGCACCTCACCGGCCGCCAGGCCCTGGAGTTCTACGCAACCCTGGCCAAGGTCGACCGGCCGACCCGCACCAGACGCGCCACGGAGCTGCTCGAGACCGTGGGCATGAGCGAATGGGCCGACAAGAAGGTCTCCACCTACTCCAAGGGCATGATGCAGAGGGTGGGACTGGCCCAGGCGCTCATTAATGATCCCGAGCTGGTGTTGCTTGACGAGCCCACCGATGGTGTTGACCCCGTCGGCCGCCGCGAGATCAGGGACATCCTGCTGAGGCTTCGCACCGAGGGCAAGACGATCTTTCTCAACAGCCACCTGCTGAGCGAGCTGGAGATGATCTGCGATCGCGTGGCAATCCTCGTGCAGGGGCGTGTCGTGCAACAGGGCAGGATCGAGGACCTGACCGCCGACAGCCAGCGATACGAGATCGTCATCGAGGGAGCGGCGCCTTCATGGGCGGCCGGGCACCCCGAGCTGCGGATCGACACGGGCGCCGACCTCCGCACCACGCTCACCTGCAGGGGCGCCGAAGCACCATCGGTGCAGCCGATCATCGATCGCCTTCGGAAGGGGAAGGTGACGATCGTCTCCGTGCGGCCGGTGCGCGAGACGCTTGAGGATCTCTTCATGCGCGCCGTGATCGATCCCAAGACCGGTCGGGCTCTCGCGCCGGGCGCGGCCCGACTCACCAGGGACGAAGCGACGCCATGAGTGTGTTCTTGGCCATGGCGCTCGACGCCTACCGGGAGCTCAACGCCAAGAAGCTGTTCTGGATCACGCTCGGGCTGTCGGGGATGGTGGTCATCGCCTTCGGATCGATCGGGTTCAACGAGCAGGGCATGTCGATGTTCTACGGGCTCTGGCAGATCGACAGCGAGTTCGTCAACAGCACGACGCCCTGGTCGCGGACACTGTACGTCGGCATCTTCTCGGATTTCATTGTCGGCCTCTGGTTGAGTTGGATCGCGATCATCCTCGCGCTGATCTCGACCTGCACGATCTTCCCCGACTTCCTCGCCGACGGCGCGATCGATCTCGTGCTGTCGAAGCCGCTGCACCGCGTCACACTCTTCGCGATGAAGTTCGGGATGAGCCTGATGTTCGTCGTGCTCCAGGTGATGGTGTTCTGCGTCGGCATCTTCCTGTGTGTCGGCCTACGGATCGGCGAGTGGAACTGGATGATCTTCGCAGCCGTGCCCGTCGTGACGGTGGTCTACAGCTATATCTTCGCCGTGTGCGTGCTCACCGGCGTGCTCACGCGCTCAGCGATCACGGCGCTGCTGCTGACGCTGATGTTCTGGTCCTCGCTGTTTGGGATGCAGACGTCCCAGAGCATGCTCCTGCAGTATCGGATCAGGTTCGAGATCGAAACGGCGAACGCCGAGCGGCGGATCGAGCAACTGGAGACGCGTCTGGCGGCGATCGAGCCCGATTCGAACGATCCCGGCAACGCGTTTGCCCGCGCCGACTTCCAGCGGCGACTGGAGGAGGCGCGTGTCGACCGGGAGTCGAGCATTGACGGCGGTGCAAAGCTCGCCCCCTGGCATATCCCGATCCGAGTGATCACGGCGGTCCTACCGAAGACCCAGCCGACGGTCGGCCTGCTGTCGCGGTGGCTCAAGGACTCGGAGGGCTTCAGCATCGCCGGCATGATGCGCGGCGACATGACCGGACAGCGCACGTCATCGTTGATGCCGGACCCGACGGACGTCGAGGTCACTCATCGCCTCGAGAAGAAACTCGACGCCTACTCTGGGTGGTACATCATCGGCACGTCGCTGGCCTTCGAGGCCCTGGTCCTCGCGGCCGCATGCATCGTCTTCGTGCGCCGTGACTACTAAGGGAGAGCCGCGGAGAAAAAAGAAGGGTTCAGGTTGAGCGCAGATTGCGTCAAAGCGTAGCGGCCTTTTTGATAGGCCGCGTAGCCGCCAGAGCAAGTGTGCGGCCGGAGGCCGCTACGGAGCGCTCCAAACAGCTTCAGCAGCTCACCCCGAACCCCGAACCCCGAACCCCTCTTCTTCAAGCTCACGACCCCTGTCCCGGGCGGCGGTGATCGCGTCGCAGATGACCTCGGGCATGCCGCGCTTGAGCATCACCGCAACCGCCGCTTCCGTTGTCCCCCCGGGGCTGGTGACCGTCCCACGGAGATCGGCCGCCTCGAGATCGGACTCGCACAAGAGCTTTCCCGCCCCCAGGACAGTCTGCCGGGCGAGGAGTCGCGCGGTCACTGCATCGAGCCCGAGACGGACGGCGGCGGTTTCCATCGCCTCGGCGAGCAGGAAGACGTAGGCGGGCCCTGAGCCGCTGGTGGCGGTGACCGCGTGCATCATCGCCTCATCCACCGTCGTGGTCTTTCCCAGCGCCCCAAAGAGGGCCGTCGCCAGCGCCTCATCCCCAGGTCTCGCCCCCGCCCCAAGGCAGATCGCCGCCATGCCCGCCCCCACCCGGCAGGGGGTGTTGGGCATCACCCGCACCACGCGGGCGCAGTCGCCCAGGGCGTCGCGGATGCCTCGGCTGGAGAGCCCCGCCATGATGGAGATGATCACCTTGGGCTCGGGCAGCGGCCCCAGCGACGCCGCCACCGCCGGGAAGCTCTGGGGCTTGACCGCCAGCAGGATCTCGCCGCAGCCGGCCGCCGACGAGGCCTCGCCATCAGTGGCGCACCCCAACTGTGCAACCTCCCTCCGCCGGGCGGGGTCGATCTCGACCACCAGGACCTCCTGTGAGGCGAGCAACCGGCGAGCGATCGAGCCACGAACGATCGCCTGGCCCATATTTCCGGCCCCGATAATGCCCAGCCTGTATCCCATTGGCCGATCTCCCGAACAAGGTTTCAGAGGCCCCCGCGTCCGGGGCCCTGTTTGGGCCCTGCCGGTCCAGGGGCGGTCCGGAGGCCTCCGCCTCGGGCAGCGAGCGTACCCCTCGCCCGACGCCCGTCAACGCCATGGCCCGCAGCGAGCGCGTCGCGTAGACTCACCGCCTCATCTCCTGTTGATCCCCGCGGAGTCGCCACCATGGTCAGGGCCAGCGAGCACGTAGGCGGGTACAGCCTCCCCTTCGAGCAGCCGGTGATCGAGCTGGAGAGGCAGATTGCCGCTCTCGAGCGCCGCCCCGACGCCGAGGAGTTTGCCGACGACCTCAAGAACCTCCAGGCGAGCCGTGACAGCCTGCTCCAGAAGATCTACCGTAACCTGACGGCGTGGGACATCGTGCGGGTAGCCCGCCACCCCCAGCGGCCCCAGACCTCCGACTACATCGAGATGATGTGCCGGGACTTCTGCGAGCTTCACGGTGACCGGCATTTCGGGGACGACCCCGCCATCATCGCCGGCCTGGGCCGCATCGGACCCTACAAGGTTCTGATCGTCGGTCATCAAAAGGGAAGGACCACCCAGGAAAAGATCGCCTGCCATTTCGGTTGCGCTCATCCGGAAGGGTATCGCAAGGCCCTGAAGAAGATGAAGCTCGCCGAGAAGTTCGGCCTGCCGGTGGTGACCCTGATCGACACCCCCGGGGCCTATCCCGGCATCAAGGCCGAGGAACGCGGCCAGGCGGAGGCGATCGCCGTTAACCTCCGAGAGATGAGCCGTTTACAAACGCCGATCGTGTGCGTTGTTATCGGTGAGGGCGGCTCGGGCGGGGCGCTGGGGATCGGCGTAGGCGATCGGGTTGCCATGCTCGAATACGCCTGGTATTCGGTCATCAGCCCCGAGGGTTGCGCCGCGATCCTCTGGAAGGAAGCCAATCCAGACTCCAATTCCGCCGCCGCCAACGCGCTGGCACTGACCGCCAAGGCCAACCTCGCCAACGGTCTGGTCGACCACGTGATCAGCGAGCCGGTCGGCGGGGCGCACCGGGATCCGCAGGCCGCGGCCAAGTCGGTGCAGAGCTGGATCGTGGACCGCATCCGACAGCTGAAGCGGTCCAAGCCCGAGACCCTGGTCCAACGGCGCTACGACAAGCTTCGCAAGATCGGTGCCGTGGCCTGGCAAGAGCCGCAGTCCAGCGCCTCCGCGGCCCGTTGACGAGGGGCATATGCACCCTTACGATGCTCCGTTTGTCGATCACTGCTGACTGCAACTCCTGCCTGAGCATGGATTTGCCCGCGACCATCATTCGAGGGCTCTGGTCATGGCCAAGAAGAAGGTAGCCAAGAAAAGCACGCGGCAGGCGTCCACAGCCAAGGCGGCCGGTCAAGCGTCCACGAAGAAGAAAAAGACCCCGGCCAAGGCTGGGGCCGCGACATCGTCACCGACGAAGTCCAGGAAAACCGCCACTGCGCCCATCGCCGCAAAGACCAAAGAGAAACGGACGGCGTCGCGGTCGACCCCCGGGACAACGGTGAAGAAGACCTCCAGCACCACGGTTCGGAAGGAGTCGACGTCGAAGTCGGCTCCCGCCGCCGCGAAGGCGCCGGCGAAGAAATCCCCGGGCACCGTAACTCGCCGGGGCCGCGCTGCGGCCCCGGCGATTCCGATCGCTCCCGATGCGGACGGCTACGTCGTCATAAACGGCCGTCGCGTTCGGATGATCGCCTCGATGCCGGAACCAACCACCAGCAGGAAGAAGCGCATCGCCTCTCCCATCGCCGCCCCGCAGGAGACCAAGAGCGTCCCCACCAAGCCTCGCAAGACCAAGCTCACCAAGAAGCAGCTCGATGAGTACCGCGCACAGCTGCTTCGAAAGAGGTCGGAGCTGCTGGGTGATCTGAATGCCATGGAGAAGCAGGCCCTGCAGTCAACCGGCGGCACTCTATCCCACATGCCCATACACATGGCCGATATCGGCACTGATACCTACGACCAGGATTTCATTCTCGGCCTGGCGGAAACGGAGCGCCAAGGGCTGCGGGAGATCGACGAGGCGCTGCACCGGATCGAAGCTCGCACTTACGGCATTTGCCAGATGACAGGAAAGCCGATCCCCAAGGCCCGCCTGGATGCCAAGCCATGGGCCAAGTATACGATCGAGGCAGCCCGTGAAATCGAGCGAGGCCTCGGCGAGTGATGTCGACGACAACTTCGCCGACTCAAGTCCATTGCCGCGCCTGGCAATCACCGCTGGCCTGGCTGGTCCTGATGGGTGTGCTGGCGTTGGGCCTGAGCCTGGACCTTTCGCTGAAGTATTGGAGCTTCGCCCACGTCGCCCTGGTCCCGGCCGAGTTCAGGGACGGTCAGATCAATATCCCGCGGCACGATCCGATACGGATCATACCAGGGGTGCTCAATCTGCATCTGGTAAAGAACGAGGGGGCGGTCTTCGGGATCGGGGCCAACCAGCGGATGTTTTTCATCGTGTTCACGATCGGCGCCCTGGCTGCCGCGCTGCTCGTCTTCGCGCGGTGGACTGGGCGCGGAGCGTGGCTGGCCCACATCGCGATCGGGCTCATTCTGGCCGGCGGACTCGGCAACCTCTACGACCGGCTCCGCTTCTCCGTCGTTCGAGACTTCATGCACATGCTCCCGGGGTGGAAGCTGCCGTGGGGCTGGCACTGGCCGGGCGGTTCCACCGAGATCTTCCCTTGGGTGTTCAACGTCGCCGATGTCATGCTGCTCTTTGGCATGGGGATGCTGATGCTGCACATCAACCGCGCCGAGAAGCGGCGAAAGCTCGACAAGGCCACCACCAGCCAGGCGCCGCAACAGGGTCAACCCGAGTCCGCCTGATCAAGCATCGCCAGCGCCTCGGCAAGCTCCATGAGGTCCTCGGCTGTGAGCGTCTCGGGAAGCTCCTCGAGCCGCCGGCAGGATGCGAGTGTGAAAGGGCCGACGGCGGTTCGCCGCAACGTGTGGCAATACCCACCCGTTCCCAGGGCGCAACCGATGTCCCGCGCCAGGCTGCGGATGTAGGTCCCCTTACCGCAGCGGATGTCCAGCTCCAGAAGCGGCCAGCGATACCGCGTCAGCTGGATAGTGTGGACCACGACCCCTCGGGGTTCGATCTGGACATCGATACCGCGACGCGCCAGCTCATAGGCGCGGCGTCCGCCGATCTTGACGGCGCTGTGAGCAGGCGGCCGCTGCATAATGCTGCCGACAAACGTCTCTATGGTCTGGGAGATCTCAGACTCCGTCGGTGGCGCCGGCAGCGGCTCGACCGCAATGCGATCACCCTCGGCGTCATCGGTGGTGGTGAAACAGCTCAGGTCGATTTCGGTGACATACCGCTTGTCGGCGGCCATAAACCACTTGAGTTGCCGCGTCGCCTTGCCCAGTGCCAGGACCAGCACACCGCTTGCCCGCGGATCGAGGGTGCCGGCGTGGCCGGTCTTGGTCCCGCCCGCCTTGCCCCGGACGATGGCCACGACGTCCATCGAGGTCATGCCCACCGGCTTGTCGATCGCGAGGATGCCGCAGGTCGGCCCATCCCCGCCGCTTTTTTTGTCTGCCCGACCCATGTCGATACACTATCAAGCGAATGGGACAGGTGTCCGAGCGGCTGAAGGAGCGGCACTGGAAATGCCGTGTACGCTCTTTGCGTACCGTGGGTTCGAATCCCACCCTGTCCGCATTAACCATCCGACCGGCGGTGAGAGAACAGCAGCGTTCACGCGGCCATCGCAGGAGGTTCGAGTCCGCTACCACGCCCGCCCGCATTCCGGGCACTTGGGACCGGGGGAGGGCCCCTTGCGGTACCCGCAGTCGGAGCAGTTCTGGAGCCAGGCCCGGCGCCGGCGCGACATGACGGCCAGCACGATACCCGGTCCGGTCAGCCACAGCAGCGCCAGGGTTGCCACCCAGGTTGCATGAAACGACGCCGTCGCGCAGTAGCAATCGCTCCGAACCCGCACCAGCACGTCGATCGGGATGATCACCACCGTCTCGGCGAGTGTCCCGCCCAGGAGAAGTCCAACCAGACGCCCCGGTCCGGTCCGATCCGGTCGACGACGACAAAAGATCACCAGAATCGG
>JADFKZ010000185.1 GCA_022564665.1 Planctomycetota bacterium
GGCCCCTCCGCCCGCAGGGCTGCCAAAGAAGAGCGGCAAGGACGCCGCGACGCCGCGACGCCGCGACGGAGCGCTAAGAAGAGTGGAGCCGATCAGCGGCGGCGGATCGAATTCGCCGCCGCGTACCAGAGCGAGTGTGCGGCCGGAGGCCGCTACGGAGCGCTCAAATCAGAGGCGGTCTGAGGCTTTGACCGCTCGATGCACACGCACCGCCCGCTTGCCCCGATGCTGCCCGATCGAGCCGAGGAACTTCGGCACGCCCTCGATGCAGATCGTCACCGGCGACGAGGCGGGCTTCTCGGTCATGATGAGATCGCCGATCTCGAGGTTTTGCAGGTCGCTGACGGTGATCGTCGCCTCGGCCAGCACGGCGACGACGTTCACCGGCGCATCGGCGAGCCGTTTGCCAATGAGCCTGCTCCACTGGTCGGCATCTCGGCTACGACCCGCCTGGAACCAGCTCTGGGCGGAAATCTCGTCAATCAGCGGCTCAATGACGGTGAAGGGAATGCACAGGCTCATCGTCCCGGCCCGATTCGCCAACTTCAGCTCGAACCCAATGACGACCACGACCTCGTTGGGCGGGACGATCTGCACGATGTGCGGGTTGGACTCCATCTGGCCGAGGCGGAAGTCGATCTTTCTGACGCTTTCCCACGCCTCGGACAGGGCGGCCATGGCCCGCTGGAGAATCTTCTGGATCAACCGCGTCTCAATCAGCGTCAGTGGCCGTTGGGGGATGAAGACCTCCGCGTTGGTTCCGCCCAGCAGCCGGTCGATAATCGGATAGACAATCAGAGGGCTGATCTCCATACACAGCTGGCCGTCCAGCGGCGGGGCGTCGATGAGGTTGAAGCTCGTGGGGTTCGGAAGGCTCGAGATGAACTCGGCATAGGTCAGCTGGTCGGCGCTGGCGATCTTCACCTCGACGATCGCCCGCAGGAAGCCGGAGAGCGAGGCACCGAAGTTCCGGGCAAAAGCCTCGTGGAGATCCCGCAGCGCCCTCATCTGGTCCTTGCTGATCCGCTCGGGGCGTTTGAAGTCGTAGTCCTTGATCTCGACGTTGTCCAGATCGGTCCGATGACTGGAGAAGAGCTGCCCATAGTGGACCTCCTCCTCGACCTCACCGGTCGAGATAGCGCTCATCAAGACCTCAATGTCAGATTGATCCAGGATGTCCTTCATGAGCGGGCAGGCGGCGGTGATCGGGAATCATTTAGGCAGCCAACGGGTTGGACCATAGGTGGCAACGGCCCCACGCCCGCCGTCCGAAGGACCGGGTCCATCGGCACTACGCTTTATCGGAGCGACCAAGCAGTGCACTTGAGGGGCCGGGGAGGCACGGAGGGGTGACATCGGGGGTTGGGGGCTCGGCAAGGCCCTCTGTGAGCAGGGCCCGAACCCCCAACCCCCAGCGACTCGTATCAGGCCCTGTCTGGGCCTATAAATTACGCCCGAATTCTCCAACCGGCAATGAAACGACCCACCATCGCGCTCGCAATCTTCTTGGCCGCCACCGCGGTACCGGTGTCGGCGCAGCCACGCGCCGTGCAGGTCGAGACCCAGTGGGTTTTTGATTCGGATGCTGCCCATGCCCGAAGCACCCTCCATGCCGCGTTCCAGGTCAAGATCCAAGAGAGCTTTCATGTCAATTCGAACGCGCCGCTTGAAGAATTCCTGATCCCGACCATTCTCACCGTGACGCCTCCCGAAGGGTTTACCGTCCTCGAGGTCGTGTACCCCGATCCCATCATGATCAGACCGTCGTTCGCGGAGGTGGACATGGCGGTCTTTGAGCAGGAGTTCGTGATCGGGGTTGCGCTGGAAGTCGGCCCGGACGTACAACCCGGCATGTATGTGATCAGCGGCACGCTGGACTACCAGGCATGTGACGACACGTCCTGCCGGGCACCGACGGATCGGGAATTGCAGAGCACGCTCCAGGTCGTGCCGAAATCGGTGCCGATCGCGAAAGTCCAGAGTTCTCTTTTCGACGGGATCGTCTTTTTGGGAGCGGGCGAACCCGCCGTCGACTTGCTCCCCACCCCACCCCTTCCAAACGGCACGGCACCAGACGCCGACTGTGACATCATCGCAGCGCTGGAGGGCTTCACCGTCCTGGCGGCCGGCGGAGGCTATCGCAACAGCACGGACTTCATTGAGTTCATTGACCAGGCCGAGACGGGCACCTTCAAAGCCAACGTGCTCGAAGGAAAGGGCCCCCTGGTCATCGTGCTGCTGGTGATCCTGGGCGGGATCGCACTGAACCTGACGCCCTGCGTTCTGCCCCTGATCCCGATCAACATCGCGATCATCGGCGCCGGCGCACGGGCCGGCTCCCGCGCGCGAGGCTTCGCCCTCGGCGGCACCTATGGCCTGGCCATGGCCATCGTCTACGGCGTCCTCGGCCTGGTCGTCATCCTGACGGCAACGACATTCGGCGCCATCAACAACGAGATCTGGTTCAACGTCGGCATCGGCATCCTCTTTGTCGTGCTGGGCCTGGCGATGTTCGACGTCATCCACATAGACTTCTCGAAGCTTCAGAGCAAGTTTGACGTGTCCGGCGCAGCCGGGAAGGGCTCATTTGCACTGGCGTTCGGCATGGGCGTGATTGCGGCGCTCCTGGCCGGCGCCTGCGTCGCACCCGTCGTAATCCAGGTGATCGTGTATGCCGGCGATCAATTCGCCAACAGGGGCAACACAACGGCTCTGGCATTGCCTTTCTTCCTCGGGCTGGGAATGGCCCTGCCCTGGCCCTTCGCCGGAGCGGGTCTCTCCATCCTGCCCAAGCCGGGCCGCTGGATGGTGCGTGTGAAGTACGCCTTCGGCGTGTTCATCCTGGGGTTCGCCGCCTACTACGGCCACCAGGCCTGGGGGATCTACGACAGCAGGCGCGTCGACGCCGGCGCCGTCCGCAGTGCAGTCCAGGAGCGGCTCGAAGGGGGTTGGACGGCCTCGGTCTGCGACGGTCTGGCCACCGCCAGAGCCCAGAACAAGCTCGTCCTCATCGATATGTGGGCGACCTGGTGCAAGGCCTGCCTGGCGATGGACAAGAAGACTCTTAAGGATGAAGCCGTCGAGGCACGGCTCCAGGACTACGTGAAGATCAAATTTCAGGCCCAATTCCCCGAAAAGCCGCCCGCAAGCGACGTCCTGGACCGCTTCGAGCTGCCCTGGGGGCTGCCGGCCTATGCGATCCTCCGACCTGTGGCCGATCTGGCGTCCAGCGCGGATATGGCCAGTTCTCAACCGCCAGAAAACTGAGCGGCGATCTCGACGCGAAGCGCTTCAGCTCATCGGTGCGCTGTCAGCCGGAGCGGGTTGTCCTGAGGCGCTCTTGGATCTGGCCGCGGTCGCGGTCGGACAGCTGCTTGAGGGGATCCAGCCCGAAATTTCGGTCCGCTTGCAGCGCCCGCTCGTAGGCGGCCGCGGCATCGCCTCGCCGGCCGGCGGCCCAGTAGACGTCTGCCAACCGCCGCCATGATGCGATCCCGTGGGGGTCGAGCTCGGTCAGACGCCGGGAGTGGGCGATCGCCCGCTGCCACGCCTCCTGGCTTCCGGTCGCGAGAGCCTCCAGCCGCCAGGCGGTCGCGGCCAGGGCGATCGAGCTGAGCCGTTCGTGCTCGCGGACCGCGCGCTCGCTCAGCTCGATGGCGCGGCCAAGGACCTCCCCGCGGCGGTCGCCCTCGAGAACATCGGCGGCGAGGAGCAGCTGCCGGACCGCCTCCTCGAGCGGGCGATGGTTCCAAGGGACGATGCGGTACGCATCGAGAAGGTCGGCCGCGGCCTGCTGGCGCGCCCGGGCGTCCGGGCGACGGCCCGACCCCGATGCCGACTCATGGAGGGAGCGCGCCGCGAGGATCATCCGGGCCTGCTGGCGGTCGAGCCTGGGGCTCACAACGCCCCCGAGCCACACCGAAGCGGCGAAGAGCACCACGCACGTCGCGAGCCCGACAACCAGGGCCGGTCTCCGCTTGTCATCGGCAGGGGGTTGATTGCTCCGGGCCCCAGCCAGACCCACCACGCACATCACCCACACCGCCGATCCCGGATCAAAGAAGATCATCTCGATCATGCCGTGGAGTCCCAGCGCAACCGCGGCCGCCGCAAGTACCTGGTTGATGGCCGTCGGGCCCAGTCGCTGAAGCACATGGCCGAGCCCGGCGGCAACGATGATGTAGCCCACGACACCGCCCATTCGCGCCAGCTGCACGCCGAACGTGCCGAGGCTCTGCGCTTCGACCACGACCGCCGGCACAAGTGCAACCACGGCCACCGCCGCCGCTGAAATGAGCGTCGTACTGGCCACGCCCCGGCTCAGCGCACCGTGAGCCATCGAGGGGGTCGGGGGCCGCTCACCCGACGCGGATCCCGGAACCAGCAGCGAACCCGCCCGCCACAGCAGGACCAACAGAAGCGCGATCCAGGCCGCCCCGCTGAGACCCAACGTCGCACCCCAGTCGGCGAACGC
>JADFKZ010000186.1 GCA_022564665.1 Planctomycetota bacterium
ACACCTCGTGGTCCACGTGGCGCAGGTCGTAGCCGCAGGACACACACAGTCCGCGCTTGCGGCGGATGAACCGGCGCAGCACGAATGGGCCGCAGATGAGCGGCCAAAGGAGCGCGGCGTAGAAGGTCGTGTTGATGGCGAATCCGGGCCAGATCACACCGTTCGGCAAGATAGATTGTGTCGGCAGGAATGACCAATCAAGCAGCCACCCCCGCTCCAGCTTGTCTCGAGGAAGTACACGGGGCTTGTTCGGCACCAGGAGATTGTGCAGAGGATCCAACTCAATCAACCGCGACCACATTGAAGCAACGGGCCAGCCGCTTGCAGATTCCTGCCATGTGCTGATCTCTCCGCCCAGATCATTTCGATCCGGGATCCGACTCCACTTTTCGATCAGTGTGCTGGGTTCTTCCAATCGTTCATCCCACTCCATCACGGACAGCACCACGTACGACTCGATACTGAAATAGCCAGGCCGATCCAATCTGTTCACACCCCAAACATAGTTGTCTTCGAGTCGTGCAGCGCCACTCCGCATGTTCCAGTTGTTCGTTTGCTCCGCCAATATCATGGCACACCCCCACGCCACGGCGACGTTGACCACCGCGCCGAGCAGCAGGAAGATCGCCAGCGTGAACAGGCGGCGTCTCACGACACAACGATAGCCGGTGGATGGCCTACCCGTCCTCCCAATCCACGCCAAGCATCTCGCCCAGCAGCACGACCGCTTTCAGCAGATCATCGTGATGGACGAGCCACCGCTGGCCCGAGTCGTCGCAGGCGTCGAGCGTCCAGTAGCCGAGAAAGGTGAGCAGCAGCGTTTGCGAATGGAGCACCGTGATCGCTGGTGCTGGCACCCGCACCAGCTTCGCCACAACTACGCCACGATGATCCGCAAGCGGTTCGGTGTCGAGGAGGCATCCAACATGCTCGACCACTCATCCGTGAAGATGACCGAGGTCTACGCGGAGCGGGACAGGGAGCAGGCGGTGGAGATCGCGAGGCAGGTTGGCTGATGGTGAGACGACCGGTTTAGGAATACAGTACTCATACGCTGCATACTTGGGGCAGACGTACCGGATGCGGCTGCTGAAGACCGACCGCTCGGACACCAAGTGCCGGTTCCACCTGGTGCCAGACGTGCCATTGCGCAGTGTCCTGCCACCGACGGTACTGGCGATGTTTGACTAGTCGTCGACATCCCATGCGCGTACCGCAAGAAAAGGACGCATGCAGTGCTTCCTGAGGGCGCTCCGGAGGCCATTGCCTAGGTGCGCATGGGAAGGGGCAGAGCAAGGGCGGCAGCTACGCAAACAACCGCTTGTAGTGACGATACCACTCGCTCTGGAAGCGCTCGGATGGATCGTACTTGCTCTTGAGACGCAGGAACTCCGCGAATTGCGGATAACACCTCTCCACTTGTTCGCGTCTGGCCCAGCGGTGGTAGGTCAGGTAATAGCGGCCGCCGTGCTCAATGGCCCGATCAATGATCCGCCGGAAATCCTCGATGGCCTTGGCCCTGCCTTCGGGGGAGTTGACGACATGCAGGTTGCAGACGATGCAGACGGACGGCTCCGTGGCCCAGGCCAGAAAGCTCTCCTCGTCCTTTTCGATGAACCGGATCGTGCCGTAGGTCATGTCGACGTCGTGCCGGAGAAAGTCCTCGCGGGCCCGGGTGAGCAGCGGCAGAAGCGCGTCTCGGTGCACGTACACTTCAGTGATCATCTCCGTCCCGCGTTGGTGATCGACCGCATGGCCATAGCCTTCGAACACCGCCGACATCTGGTGGGTATCGGACCAGTAGACCTGCTCCGAGGTGCCCAGGTAATAGTTCGCATAGATCTCGAACGCCCGCTTCTTGTCGGTGCGGGCGAGCCGGTAGAGCCGAGCCCAATCGTCCGGGGACAGGCCCTTGCGCCCTTCCGTCAGGGGCGTGACGTCGTCCACGGGCTTGTAGCAGGAAAAGACGCCCGGGTGAGCCGGGGGATCTGATTGCATGTCGATGGAATACTGGCAATCGCCGTACACGAACCCCTGCTCCATTCTTTCGTCTACCCGGTCCAGCAGATCCTTCACCGCAATCACCTCGACGACGCGTTGCACCTTGGTTCGCCGGATGAGCCGTAGCGTCACATGGGTGACGACGCCGAACAGCCCGTAGCCGCCAATGGCGAGCGAGAACAGTTCGGCGTTCTCGCGCCGGCTGCAGGTGCGAAGGTTGCCCTCCGCGTCGATCAGGGCGAAGGACTCGATGTCGCTGATGAAGGGCGGAAACCGCAGGCCTCGACCGTGAATGTTGGACGCCAGCGACCCCCCGATCGTCACTCGATCAACGCCCGTCTGCTTTTGCCGGATCGTCCACTGCGGGGTCTGGTCCGCCTGCGTCTCGTGGAGATACGCGACCAGCTCCGGCCATTCGATCCCGCTCTCGACCTCGAGCTGCCCCTTCACCCGATCGAGCTTGACAACACGGTTCATCTGCCTCATGTCGAGCAGGATCGTGTCGCGCCCGAACTGCTGGCCGCCCATCGAGTGCCGGCCGCCGCACACGCTGACGGCCCGGCCCTCTCGTCTTGCGGCCCGAATCGCGGCGAGAACGTCATCAACCGAGCGCGGCTCGACGATCCGGTGGACTCGGGTCGCGTTGAGCCGGGACTGGGCATCGTTGACCATCGCGCCGCGGTCGCCCATGACGCGACGAGGCATGGCGCACGACGGCAACGCAGCAACAGCCGCCAATCGAGCCGTCGTGCACAGCATGTCGCGGCGAGTCAGCATGTGGACATGGGTTAGGGATTGGGTAACCCCTCCTACACCGACATTTCCCATTTGACCTTCGCCCAGCTCCACCGCCGAGCTTTCCGAGCACGAGTGTAACGCCCCTCCCGGAAACCCAAGTTCCAGTCGCTTGCTTCTGTCCGGAATCGACGGTGACAGGCCGAGTCCTGCCCCAAGACGGCGGCCTGGAGGCCCTGTCGGCCAGGTCATTGGCGAGCGCCGGAGTTCGAGATAGCACAAACGGTGGTGTACGCTGTCCTATGCACCTTGATGTCGAGGACAGGGCTCACCTGCCCGGCCGAGGTCTATGCCGAGCGGGATCGAGATCAGGCGGTGGAGATCGCACGCGCGGTACGCTGCCCTTGATGACGAAGCGGGGCACAACCCGGTGGGCGGTCGCGGCAGCGGCGGCGGTATGGATGGCCGCCTTGATCGTCTGCCCGGCGTGGGGTCAGGCAACCGAACAGGATGCCAGGCGAGCGCTCAACGAAGCCGCCCGGCTACCGCCGGCGGAAGCCTGCGGGCGCATCGAAGACCTGCTGGGGCAACCATTGTCGGGGCGCGATCGGCGCGCCTGTCTGCAGCGGTTGAGGCACTTGCTGCCGGAGGCGCCGACGCCGCTGAACGCCAAGGAGAACCAACTGGTCACCGAAGCGCGCGAATCGAACGACCGGATCACGCAGATGCTCGTCGGCCGGCACGTGATCGTGCTCGGCACCGACCGGTTCGCACGCCGCGCGAGGGACAACAACCTGGTGACCCAGCTCGACTTGAGCTGCGCCGCGCTCAAAGCGCTTTTCGGCAACGACCCCGTGCGGCGAGCCGGACACCGCTACATCATCTATCCGCGCCGGGGCAAGCGGTCGGGCTACACGACCAACAGCCCGACGTTGCGCGTGTGGATCGGGCAGGCCCAGCAGGACGATGCGGACCGGATCGAGGCCCTGGTGCACGAGCTGTCACACCCGTTCATTCACGACCATCCGGCGCGGCATATCTTCGCCGGGGGCTTCACGGAAGGATGGGCTGACTTCGCCAAGGCGTACGTCAGCGATCAGCTGGGCTTTCTCGGGCCGCCATTTCGGGGGCGATTCGCCTGGTGGGCCTCGGACTTCCGCAAGGCCGGGCGCGTGGAGTACCTCGACACGCGGCTCCCGATCGAGGAAATCATCGCCTACCGTCCGTCGAGCTCACTGCTCGTGGAGCTCGTGCTCGCCGGGTCGGTGTCGGGCGGACCGGGCCGGTGGGAGCCCTACCGGCGACTCTTTCACGATGCCGTCGAGCACCCAGCGCCGAAGCTTCCCGGACGATACTGGCCGGCGCACATGGCGTACGACTACCGGCGCTATTTCGACGAGGACAAGGTGCTGCCCATCCTGCGCCGGTACCGGTTCCCCGTGGACCGGGCGTCGCAACAGGAGGTCCAGCGACTGCTGACCGGCGAGGTCGCGGGCGACCAGGAAGAAGCGGCCCGCGTCATGACCGGCTGGAAGGTGCTCGGCCCTCTTCCGGACGCCGATGGGGTGAAGCTTCGTCTCGATCCAATCGACGCGGAGAACTTCAGGTTCCGCGACGTCTACCAGGTCGAGGGGCGGGCCTATCGGTGGCGGGAGGTCCCCGTCGACGGGGCGGGAGTCGTCCGGCTTGGCGAT
>JADFKZ010000187.1 GCA_022564665.1 Planctomycetota bacterium
CGGCAAGGAGGCCGCGACGCCGCGAGGCCGTACGGAGCGCTCAGGCGAGGCGCCCGATCAGCGGCGGCGGATGAATTCGCCGCCGCGTACCAGAGCGAGTGTCGGCCGGAGGCCGTACGGAGCGCTCTAAATGGTCCAATCATCTCTTTTCGGACCAACGAGGTGGGGTGCCCTTGTCGATTCCACGGAATAGACCCCCCCTGCGATCCCATATGCGTCGTCGTCCTTCAATCACCCGCACAGATCCGCCGATTGATACGATCGTGGGAGATGCGATCTTGAGATTATGGCGGACCTTGAGGGGGCGCCCTGGAGCCGCGGGGAGCCCGCGTCGCGCTCTGGAGGCCGTCCGGGCCGCACGGGCCAGGATCCTTCTGGAGCCGCCGACGACGTCCACAGCCACCCCCGTCATCATGGAGGCCAGGATCGAGCAGGTCCGCCCCGACGACTTTGTCATCAGCGAGCCCCTCCTTGACGGTGTCGTGCGCCGGCTCGTCACCGGCGAGCCGCTCCGCCTGAGCTTCGCGCCGGACTCCCCGGTGCACCTGGAGGGTGAGACGCAGGCGCTGGGACGTTTCAAGATCTCATCGGCAAGCGAGACGCCGATCTACGGGTATCGACTGGCGATCCCCGCCAAGCTGCGCGAGGTCGCCTTCAGGTCGGCCAGCCGGTGGAGGATCGGCCTCGACATGGCCCGTGAGGTGGAGCTGTATCCGCACGATCAGGAGGTGCCGATTCGCGGAGTCGTTCAGAGCGTGGGCCTCAGCGGCATGCAGGTCCGCGTTCACAAGCTCAGGCCGCGGCTCCTTCGGGACCAGCGCGTTCGGCTCGTCACCTATCTGCCTTCGCCGGTGGGCGAGGTCAACCGCATGGTCAGCATCAAGCGGGTCCGGAGCGATCCGAGCTCGCGCATGCGCGTGGTGAGCCTCCGGTTCGACCGAAGCCTGCCGGGGCTCGGTGAGCTTCTGGAGGAGGTCAAGCGCAAACGGTCGGGGTTCAGAAAGGCGTCCTAATAGTCTGCCAGAGCGAGTGTGCGGCCGGAGGCCGCTACGGAGCGCTGGGACGAGGCGCCCGATCAGCGGCGGCGGATGAATTCGCCGCCGCGTACCAGAGCGAGTGTGCGGCCGGAGGCCGCTACGGAGCGCTCTAAAGACGGCCGAAGCGCGACATCAGTCCTTCTTCAACGTGCGGTGATAGCCACGACGGCGTTCGGCGTAGACCTCCGGCGAGACGGGAAGCTCCGGTCCATCGCCGCGCTGCCACTGCTCATGGAGCCGCTCGAGAAACGGGACGCACCAGCGACACCCCGTGCCCGCCCCGAGGCACTCACTGAGACGGGAGGCGACCTCCGGTCGCTCGCGGTTCATGAAGTTGATGAGCTTCCTGAGGCTGACGCGATGGCACAGGCACACGTGGTCGTCGGGGTTCATCAGAGAACTGTTTCGAGCCTTCCGTAGCGGCCTCGCGGCGTCCGCGCCGCTCTTGTTCAGCAGCCCTCCGGGCTGCGGGCCGCCCACTCGCTGTGGCGGCTACGCGGCCGATTTAATCGGCCGCTACGCTTTGACGCAACCTGCGATAGCTGACAGCTTTCTTCACACCCACACCTGACAGATCAGGTTCGGTTCCTTGAGCTTGCCCGAGACGATTCCCACCGTCGAGTTGACGAACTTCACCTCGTACTGCGGATGGGCGTCAAGCCACTCGTTGATCACCTGGTCCATGTATGTCAGGGCATCGACGGTGAGCTTGCTGTGAAAGGTGCGGACGTGGATGGCGCCCTGGCCGGTGGTGTTTGGTGTCCGCGACCACCGATCCTCGTGGCGGCTCGTCTTGCCGAAGGCGGTGATCTTCTTCCCCCCGGGCGCGTCCGCGACGCTGTCGGCGACCGGCAGCGGCTCGAGGTCCGTCTCGGAGTCCGGCGTCGCCGGCGCGGCGGGCTTCGCCGGGCTGAAGGCGGGCTCGGTGTGGAGGATTGACTTTGAGGGTGTCGGTTCTGGCGTCCTGGAATCGGTGTCCATCGTCGCTTCCCTTCGCATGTGTCCGAGGCAGCGGGTGATCCCCGGTCCCACTATCCTACGGGCGATCGTCCGGTTCATTCCCCTCGCCGCGGTCGGGAACGCTGATCGGCCAGATGAGCCAGTCGCAGGGGCCCCTGCGGTCCAGACGCAGTGACTGACGCCGCCCGCCGCCCGCCGCCGTGACCCAGTGGACCTCCAGCAGCCCCGACTCATGCTCGAGCCGGCCCGAGACCACCACGCCCCGGGCCAACCGGGTCACCGAGCCGCGGTCGAGCCCGATCCGCCCTTGGTAATTCAGGTACAGCGACCGGTGATCGGCGATCCTGCGGGCGGTCGTGCGCTCGCCTTGGGCGAGCTGATCGATGCGCTCGTCCAGGCGGAAGGTGATCAGGGGGTCCCGGCCGCGCGGATCTTGCGCGATCATCCAGTCCACGTGCCGAGTCTTGTCCGGAAGCTCGTGGAGCAGGAGTACGGTGGGCCGACCTGTCGTCGTGGTAAAGCACATCCAAAATGATGGTAGGATCGCCCGCGGGTTACCGCCGACCGAGAATCGCTGTGTATGATGCGCCGCGCCGCGGGTTACCTCTGGAGACAATTGCGATGTCACGATCACTCGCCACGTTGGTTCTCCTGGTTCTGAGCGGTTGCGGCCAGCGGCCCGTCGAGTCGATTCTGGCCGACGCCGACTTTCGATTCGAGCACGGCGATTATGCCGAGGCACGGCAGGAGTACGCCCAGGCCACCGCGCGGCAGCCTGGTCGCTGGTGGGCGCACTACCGGCTCGGTCTGTGCCTGATTGAGCTGGACAGGCCGGGCGACGCCCGCCTCGCGCTGGAGATCGCCCACACACAGAATGCCCGCGAACCCAGGATCGTCGAGTCGCTGGCCGAGGCGATGTTACAGCAGGGCGATGACGTCGAGCTGTTCGCGTTCCTCAAGCGAGAGGCGGAGACGGCTCAGACCGTGGATGCATACCTGCGGCTGGCCCGCTATGCCGACCTGGTCGGCGACCCCGACTCCGCCCGGGCCGCGCTGGACACGGCGATCGTTATTGATGACGGGCGGACGGTGGAACCCTATCTGCAGGCTGCCGCTTTCTCTCAACGGCTCGGCGATATGGACGAGGCCGTTCGCAGGCTGAGCCAGGCCTACTTCATCAATCCGCGTGACCGTCGCGTCAGCAAGCGGCTCAGAGAGCTTGGCGAGGTGCCCGGTCCCACAATCGGCGTGCCTCCGGGGAGATGACCACCGCCAGGGATCCCGCCTCCTCTGAACGGTTGTTGCGGTGGCTCAACACGCTCAGCGATCTGGTCAGATTGCGTCTGTTGCGTCTGCTGGAGGCCGAGGAACTGAGCGTGGGGGAGATGGCCGGAATCCTGCAGCTGCCGCAGTCGACGGTCAGCCGCCATTTGAAGCTGCTGTTCGAAAGCGATTGGGTGGCCAAGCGGACGGAGGGGACGGCGAGCCTCTATCGAATGGATGTTCAGTCGCTGGGCCCCACGGCGCGGCAACTGTGGTCGGTCGCCCGCGGTCAGCTGGGCGGGGAACCCGTTCTCGAGGAGGACGATCGCCGCATGAGTCACGTCATCGGGCAGCGGACCACCGACAGCAAGGCGTTCTTCGGGCGGATCGGGAGCGAGTGGGATCGCCTGCGAAATGAGCTCTTCGGCACAACGTTTACCACGGCGGCGCTTCTGAGCCTCCTGGACACGACTTGGGTGGTCGCCGATCTCGGCTGCGGGACGGGTACCACCGCCGAATACCTCGCGCACGTCGTCAGGAAGGTGATCGCCGTCGATCGGGAGCCGGCGATGCTCGAGGCGGCCCGGAAGCGGCTTGCCGCGTTCGACAACGTCGAGTTCCGGCAGGATGAGCTGACGGCCCTTTCCATCGACGACGATGCGGTCGATGCGGCGGTGGCACTTCTGGTGATGGTCTGCCTCCCCCAGCCCAGCGAGGCCTTGGGGGAGATCGCACGAGTTCTTCGCCCCGGCGGTGTGGCCATGATCATCGACATGGTTGCACACGGGCGCGAGAGCTACAGCCACACCATGGGGCACTGCCACCTCGGCTTTGATGAGGAAGCGGTCATGGCCTGGGTCAAGGGGTCGGCTTTGACTGACCTGACGTACCGGAAGCTGCGACCTGATACCTCGGCCAAAGGCCCCGCGTTGTTCGTGGCGACGATGAAAAAAAGGTAGGAGCGGAAAGCTGTCGGCTATCGGCTCGGGTGGCTGGGGCTGAGCGAAGCGAAGCCCCGGTCTTCTTGTTCACGGACCAACCGGGGCTTCGTCCCGATGAAATCGGGACTCAGCCCCAGCCACCCAGAGTTTGCCGATAGCCCTCTGCCTCCCGATCACCCATCACCAACCAGATCCTCCACGACGCGACGGAG
>JADFKZ010000071.1 GCA_022564665.1 Planctomycetota bacterium
TTGCATTCAGGATGGCGATGAACCGCGCCGTCGGGAGGATTACGCCGCAACCTGTTGTGCGATGCAAAATGTCCAACTCGCTGCGTGGGAAATGGGGGTTGGTATGCAATGGAGCAGCGGACAGATTACGATGGAAGAAAACACGTATCGACTTGTTGGCATCGATCCGGATAAGGAATACATCATCGGATTTTTCTACACGGGCTATCCATCTGAAATTCGCAAGCCGCAGCGTAAACCGTTGAGTGAGTTTCTTCGATGGACGGCTTAGTGTTACCCCCTCTATTTATCTATCGTCTCCGGGCTCGACGATCCCCCTTCGCAAAGGGGAGAACCAATTCCCTTCCTTGCCCTGCGGGACACGAAGGAGGGCTAGGGAGGTGAGGATCTTTCAGTTTTCAATCTTCAATTTATAGGCTGTCCTTGCATTCTTCCAGAAGTATTTGGCAACGACCTCCTCACCTTTCTGCGTAAAGTACGCAGTCACAATGCGCTGCACAGTTGCATAGTCGGCGAAGCGCTCAGACACAGGCCAATTGCTGCCGTAGATGAGGCGGTCTTCTCCGAAAACATCCCACAGGATATCCAACGTCGGTGCATAGTACGCCGTATCAGTGGGAGCGGGTTCATCTTTGGCACTCTCTACCAGTCCCGAAACTTTGCAGTAGACGTTGGGTGGAGATGCTGCTGCGTGCATTCCCTCAACCCATACAGCGTTCGGGCGTCTACCATCAATGGAAACGCCTGCGACGTGGTTGATAACAATTCGGAGGTCTGGAATGCGTTCAGCCAACAAGCCAACATTGGGTAGCACATCCTGATTAATCAAGAGATCTAACTCAAGGTCCTTCGCAGCTAGCTTCTCGACGTTCGTCAGAAATGCCTGATTATCGATATCTTTGACATGACCACCGCCGAGTCGGATACCGCGAAAAAGTGAATTTGTAGCGAATCGGTTCAGGTTTTCCTCAAAATCAATGGTGCTGTAGTCCTGGGCGACCTTCAGCTCAAGCTCCAACAGTTCCACACGCTCACGAAGTGCCGCCTCGATCAGCTCGTCTTCGTCGAGCTCGTAGAACACCCTGTCCGGTCGACTGGTCAGGACGAGCGTCACCTTCGACTCGACGTCCGCATCGGGAAGGTTGATGATTCTCTTGAGGGAGCGCTGACTGTCCTTGACATCGAGTTCGGCGACGATGATCGCCTCCTGTCGACGCGCCTGGCCGGCCCGGGCGCGGATGACCTCGATCTTCGGCCCCACCCCACCCTCGAACCGTGCGGTAGCCTGTTGCAACTGCTCCTGGGCGCGCCGGTACTGCCGTCTTCTGACAGCGAGGATCTCCTTTGTCGCATCCATCAGCCAGTATGCCCGGTCAACGGCGGCGATCTGACGGATCACCTCCAGCTTCGTGCCCGCCTGGACGATCTGCGAATCAAGCGCCGCGATCCGAATCCGGTGTGTGTTGGCCCGCCGGCCCGCGTGGCGCAGCAGTGGCTGGCTGATCGAGAAATCCAGGTCCGTCGCATAGCGATCATCGTCGGGGAAACCTGGGAACGTCTCCCTTCGCGAAAGGGGAACGGCGACCGACGCGGTGCCACCGGTCCGCATTGGGATCTGAATGCCGGGAGCAATGTCAAACGGCCTGACGAACTGGTCACGGAAGACCTCGGCCTGACCCGGATCGGCGTCGCTCAACGAACCGCTTGCCACGAACAAGGCCTCGAACCTCGCTTCGGCCTCCGTGATCGAGGTGGCCGCGATCTGGGGATCCATCAACGAGACCTGTAGATCCAGGTTGTTCTCAAGCGTCCAGGCGCGGCACTGCTCGATCGAGATCTCCAGCTCTTGGTTTGCTGGCGGGCCCATCGACGGAAGCTCGCTTGCACCCTCGGACTCATCCACCGCCTTTTCCGCAAGGGGCAGGACCTCCGCCGACCGCAGCGACTGGGGATCAGCAAGCCTGCCATACTCGTCCTCGTAGGTGCGGAAAGGGTTGCGGCAGGCGGGAACCGCTGCGATCGCCCCTGCCCAAAGGACCGTCAGGATCCAGACCCGAAATCGTTGACCCGTCATCCAGATTCCCACCTGAGTCAAGCCGCGGCGGATTCCACAGCCCCCGAGGTTCGATCGGGTTCCGCCACGGCCCGCGCACGAGACCGTTTTCAAGGTATCCCGTCCCCTGCCGCGGGACAAGACATGAGCCCACGCAATACGCACCGCTTCTTGAAAGCGGTCCTACAGCCTCCTCCTGGCTATTGCCAACCTATCAGTTATGAAACCACTTCGAGGAAAGGCCGGTCACGGGATCAACTCGGACAGGGCCTCGGCGGAGTCCACGAAGGTGTAGAGCCGGTCGATCCTGAGCATCTTGAAGAGCCGGTCCACTTCCTCCGTGACCCGATAGATAACCGTCGCGGCACCGTGCTCGTCGGCCAGTGTCCGTATCTCGATAAACACAGAGAGACCGGAGCTGTTGACAAACGTGACGCTGCCCAGATCGAGCACCACATGCGTCAACTCCCCGCCGATTTGATCGATCGCCTCCCGAACGGCCTCCAGAACGGTCGCGGCATTGTGCTCCTCAACGGTGGCAGCGACGATCTGGCCCGTCACCACCCCGTTGGCGGTCGTGACGTCGACGACATCGGGTTGCGCGCTTTGGGGTCCGGACTCAGGCAGCATGTTCTGGCAGGCAGTGGACGGGCGGGCTCACGGCGGATGATACCACACCAGCCACCGGTGACGGCTGATTGGTCAGCGACTGGCTCCGGTGAGCTTCAAGGCGAGCCCCTGTTTCACTTCGTTCCCCTCGGCCCGCCGTCGTCGACATACTTCTTGCGGACCGCGTCAGTCAGGTCGACCCCCGTTATGTTGGCCAGCGTTGCCAGCCAGGCCAGCAGGTCGGCAAACTCCTCGGCGAGCTGGGCCTGATTCTCCTCGCCGCGCTGTCGTCTGCCGATCGCCTCTGCCAGCTCACCGAACTCCTCGGCGAGCCAGAGAAACGTGGCCTCGGGGCCGCGGGCCGAGTCTGTCGGGTAGTAGCGGTCCCTGATGAGCTGTTGAAACTCCGCGATGTCCATCGACGCACTTGAAGAAGGTAGGCTCTCGGCATGTCCAGCACAACCCCGGCCACGGAGCAGCTCGCACAGGTGGCCCATCGACTGGCTCCCCTGGGCTCGACGATCTTCACCGAGATGAGCCAGCTGGCCCAAGCCCACGGGGCGATCAACCTGGGCCAGGGCTTTCCCGATTTTGACGGGCCCGAGTTTGTCAAGAAGGCCGCCATCGAGGCGATCACCGCGGGCCACGGGCAGTACGCGCCGATGTCGGGCATCCCCCGGCTCAGTCGCCTCATTGCCCAGCGGTTCGCCACCGACACCGGGTTGAGCGTCGACCCGGTTGCGGAGGTGACGGTCACTTCGGGGTGCACCGAAGCACTCGCCGCCAGCTTTCTGGGACTCGTCAACCCGGGCGAGGAGGTCGTCCTCTTCGAGCCCTATTACGACTCCTACCCGGCTTGTCTGGCGATGGCCGGGGCGACGCCCCGCTTCCTGACGCTCCGCCCACCTGAATTCTCCGTCGACGAGGGCGCGCTACGGGCGGCGTTCGGCCCCAAGACCCGGGCGATCCTTCTCAACACGCCGCACAACCCGACGGGCAAGGTGTTCAGCCGCAGCGAACTGGAGCTGATCGCCGAGATGTGCCGACGGCACGACGCGATTGCCATCACCGACGAGGTCTACGAGCGGCTGGTCTTTGAGGGCGAGCACGTCCGCCTGGCAACGCTTCAGGGGATGCGGGACCGGACGGTCACGCTTTCGTCGATGGGCAAGACATTCTCGCTGACCGGTTGGAAGGTGGGCTGGGCGATCGCCTGTCCCAAGCTCACGGCCGGGGTGCGGGCGGCACACCAGTTTCTGACCTTTGCCACCGCCACGCCGCTTCAGCACGGCGCCGCGGCAGCGCTGGAGGCTCCGCCCTCGTACTACCGCACGCTGCTTGATGGGTATCGCAAGCGGCGGGCTCTGCTCGTGGAGGGTCTGGCAGCGATCGGGTTCGAAGTCTACCCGCCCCAGGGCACCTACTTCGTCCTGGCTGACCACACGCCCTTCGGTCTGCCCGATGACGTGTCGTTTTGCCGCCATCTCATCGAGAAGGTGGGCGTGGCCGCTATTCCCCCGAGCGCGTTTTACCACGACCCGGCCGACGGCAGGAACCTGGTGCGGTTCGCCTTCTGCAAGAACGAGCAGACGCTTTGCGAGGCGCTGGATCGGCTCTCAGCGCTTCGGCGGTAGCAGGCTGTGTTGTCAATCGGTTTGACCCAAGCGCCCGGCGCAGCCGGCCCGACGGCAGCAGGAGGCACCGGGGTTCGGGAAAAGGCCAACCTCCACTCCTCCGCGAAGCTGGACGCCAGCCTGTGCGCCAGGACGCCGACGTATGCGCTAGAACACCAACGTGTGCGCCAGAACGCCAGACCATCCTGGGTGGCTGTGACGGAGTCCGCCGCAGGCGGACGACGCCACGGTTGGTCCGACAACGAGAAGACCGGGCCTTCGCTTCGCTCAGACCCAGCCACCCAGAGATAGCCGACAGCCCTCTTCCTGAACCCTGAACCCTGTCCTTTCTCCGCGGCCCTCTGCGGCCCTCCGCGGTGAATCTTCGCTTTCGGCCAGCACAGCTCCGCACTACCTTCGCTTTCCTGCACAACACACCGCGAAGCTCAGCCCGGTCGCGATCGTCATCTTCCAGGCGAACGCCAGCTGAAGCTCCCGACCCCACGGCTTCCAGATGAACTCCTGCATGAGCAGCACCGCCACAACACCGGTGATCATGGCCGCAATTGCGCTGATCGAGTTTCCTCGGCGGGTGAAGATCGCCGTCAGAAAGACCGCGAGGAGCCCGCTGTAGGCAAAGACCATGACGCCGAGGGCAAAGTCAATGAGCGTTTGGCCGCTGGCCTGCTGCCAGAAGATGCACCCCACGGCAACCCCCGCCATCGCCGCGGCCCACGCGGCAACAGCCCACCGCGATACCCGCCGCTCGCGGCGGTCGGTTTCCTCCCCTTCGTCGGGCGACAGGCGGCGGCGCAGCGGCCTGTAAAAGTCGGCGATCACAGTGGACGCCATGGCATTGAGGGCGGAGTCCATGCTGCTCATCGCCGCAGCGAACAGCCCCGCCATCATCAGGCCCCGGAGGCCGCCCGGCATCTCATGCATGATGAACTCGACGAAGACACGTCTGGAATCGTCAATCAAATACCCCGGCCCAGCGGCTTGCATGATGTCCGGCCGCTGGTAGTAGACATAGAGCAACAGCCCCAGCAGCAGAAAAAGGGCGAGGACCGGCCAGCCGATGAGATGGCTTGCGATCACGGACCAGCTGCCGCGTCGAGCCGACCGGCACGTCAGCAACCGCTGGGTCAGGTCCTGATCCGTCCCCAACGCCGCGAGGTTAAAGAGCGACAGTCCTACGATCACCGCCCAGATCGTGTAGGGCTGGGACACGTCGAGCCGGACATCGATGATCGAGAGCTTCTGCTCATCGCCCGTCTCCCGCAGGGTGGCGAGCAGCTCGCCGAGCCCGAGCGGCATCTTGTGCCACAGCAGCCCCAGCGCGATCGACACCGCACCCACATAGATGACCGCCTGGAGCACATCGGTCCAGATCACCGCGCGAATGCCGCCGACGACCGTGTAACAGGTGGCGATCGCCGCGATCAGAAGGATCGACAAGACCAGGTACTTCGAATCGAGACAGCCGAAGGCGACCAGTGAAAATGGGATTGCCACGATGTACAGGCGGGCGCCGCTGGCCAGGGTGCGTCCGGCCATGAACAGGACGCTGGCGGCACGCTGGGCGGGGATGCCCAACTCGCGGCCCAGCAGCTGGTAGATGCTCGTCACCTGCTGGCGATAGAACGCCGGCAGGAAGAACACCGCCACCACAATCGCGGCCAGAAGGCCCCCGAGGTTGGCCACCAGATAGGTCAGGTTGCCGAGATAGGCCTGCTGTGGGCCGCCCACGAAGGTCGCCGCCGACTGCGAGGTTGCCAACAGGGAGATCGCGACCGCCCACATCGGCATCCGACGACCCGCGAGGAAGTAGTCGCCGGTGCCGCGGCGGGCACGGCCCATGACCACACCGAGCCCGATCACCACGACCAGATACGTCGACAACACGATCCAGTCGATGGTGTCAAAGGACAACAAGCCTGGAGACATAGGCGGGTGAAGGGACCGTGATCGTCAGGCGGCGTGACCAGCGAGTTGTAGCGAGTTCTCCTTCGGTTTGCCGATTCCCGGGGCCGGGCCGCCGGTCACAGCCCCGCCGCGGCCGACGGCGATCGGCTGCGTGTGACCGATCCAGATTGGCCCCACCGCCCCCAGATGGGGTGGGCGAGGCGGTCCATCGGGCCAACCTGGCGCCGGCCCTAGGCCGCCGTCGCTGTCTCATTGGCGTATCGCGATTGGGCGACTTGGCAAAGCAGTACGGAGGGCTACAATCCGTGACTTGTATCCCCACAAGAAAGCCCGCCGATGTACGCGATCATCGAGGATTCCGGAACGCAGATCAAGGTCACGCCAGGCGATGTGGTGGACATCGATCTGCGCGATCTGGGCCGGCGGAAGAAGAAGCTAAGCTTCGACCGCGTCCTGCTGGTGGGAGACGCCGGGAGCGCCGATGGGACAACGATCGGGGCGCCCTACGTGGAGGGGGCGGCGGTCACGGCCGAGATCCTCGGTGAGATCAAGGGTCAGAAGATCGATGTCGTCAAGTTCAAGCGACGAAAAGGCTATCACCGGCGCCAGGGCCACCGCCAGCGGTACCTCCGCGTCAAGATCGCCCAGATCAAGGGTCCTCCACCCGCCAAGTCGAAATCGCGGACGATGAAGGCCAAAACCGCGGAGGGCTGACAAGAACTTGCGTCTGGAAGATTCGACACCGAGGGCCACGAAGACAAGAGCAGGGTTCAAGGTTTAGAAGGTCGTCCCGAACACCGAACCCTGAACCCCGAACCCCAGCGGCTCCTGCGGGCGTAGGGCCGGCTGTTCCGGCCGCCGAGGGCGGCGAACATTCGGCACAGCGGGCCAGCTCTCCCCCAATACAAATCGCCTCCGCCCCAACGCGTCCGACACGAGCCGGCTGATGCTGTCGTGCATCTGCTGCATCCGCTGATTGTCAAGCACCGCCGTCGCGCGGCCGGTGAGCCGGGCAGGGCTCAGCAGATCGACGAAGCCTTCCGTGGACTCCAGCAGCGCTAAGGACGCATCCTCAACCAGAATGCCAAGCATATGGTCTCCCAGCGCGCCGCGGGGAAGCGCGAAGCCAGCGCCGCCATAGACACCAACCTCGCCGTCGGCGATCACGACATATCTGATGGTGGCGTTGGTGGCGGAGGCGTCCATGGGCGTGGCTCCGGCTTCGGGAACCCACAGCAGATCCAGGTGGATCACCGTCGCCCGCCTCACACTCCCGCTGAGCAACTCCTCGAACCCGACATCCGCCAGAAGAAAGGAGATCTGCGGCGACCCGCGGTCAGAATAGAAAGCGGTGACGTACTTGGCCGAGAGAACCACCGGGTCTTGACCCAGCGACCTCATCTGCAGCGACCCACCGGCCGCGCCCACCCCGCACCCGACCAGGAAGGCCCCAGCCATGGCCGACAGGCTCGCCACGATCACTCCGAATCCACCCATCCATACCCTGTCAGAGCAATGGGCGCAGAGGGTCTGCACCGCTGGCCCAACTCCCCTTGGCTGCATCGGTCCGCCCCACCGCCGGCTCTGGGGCGCGGTCGACGACGTCAACGACGGCCACCTCGGGCTCCTCGGTCTCCGACTCGTCCCGACGCGGTGAGATCTCGGCTTCGATCCCCAGGCACGCCAGCGAATTCCTCTCGACGATGCCGGTAATCGATGAACGAGGAATCGACGGCAGCTGCGTTCCCTGACTGAAGGCGTTGACCCTGTAGAGCGCCTCGATCGTGCGAACCGGCGTGTCCGCAGGAAAGCCGGAGCCGAACAGCAGCTTTTCCATGACGCCGTAGCTCGCCGCGCTCAGCAGCGCGTTGTACAGCTGCCAGCCACGGGAAGCGACACCTGAGATATCCGCGTAAACATGTTCGTGCTTGCCCACAAGAATCAGCGCCTCGTCGACAAAGGGATGGCCGAGCTGGCTGATGACGATTCGCAGGTCTGGAAAAGATCGCGCCACTTCATCCCACGCCGCGGGCCGCGCAAATTCCAGGACCGCCCTCCCAGTCAGCGGCTCCAACACGCTGACGAACAGGGGCAGCGCTAAATCGACACACCGCTCATAGAGGCGCATGGCCACGGTATGCGAGGGGTGGAATCCAGAACATACCGGTGACACATTGGCACCGACCAATCCCAAGGCAACGGCGGCTTCGAGCTGATCGAAGGCATCGGCGCTCAAGGGATCGATGCCCGCAACCCCCAGACGCCGGCCCGGATCCTTGCCAACAAACTCCGCCACAAGCTCGTTTGGGATCCGTGCCTGGAGACGGTCGGCGCGAAAGCCACGAACAACCGCACCATCAACGCAGCCCATGGCGCGCTCATGTTCGGCAGGGTGGGCGTCAAGCTGTTCGCCGGAGCGAGCAATCCTCTCACGCCACCGGGCAGCGAACTCGGGGCCAAGCTGATCGACATTCGCCCAGACGAAGGTGTTCAGATCAATGATCATTGTCACCTGCCCTGCGTGGGCACATAGTACCCCTCTATTCGGGCAGTGCACAAGCGGGCCGACACAATCCCCCCCCCTTTTCTACGTCACGCCGCAGGAGGCCGCAAAACCCCTTTTTGCGGGGCGACGGTTGTTCTGAGCGGAGATACGTTCCCCCTGCTGCCGGAACCGCTCGGCGTATCGACCGAAGTCAGGGGTGTCGTGCGTGTGGCGGTAGGGCGCGTTGAGCAGGTCCTCGAGAACCCTCATCCCCGTCTGCGGGTGCGGGTGCGTGGAAAGGGATTCCTCTTGACGCAGCGCTTCGCTTGTGCGGGAAAGGATTTCGAGAACCTCCATCATGGCGTGGGGGTTGTACCCCGCAGCGGTCATGTACCGGACGCCAAGGACGTCGGCTTCCGCTTCCTGGTCGCGGCTGAACTTCAGTAGTGTTCCCTGGCTCATCAGCCGCGCCGCACTCATCGCCTCGCTCGAGTCCACCGGGGATGCGAGCAGGCCGCGGTTTACAAACACACGCCTGCCGGGAAAAGCAAAGGCGTTGATCACATCGGAATCCAGCACGGTAAACGACCATGAGAAGGGTTCTTCGGTCCGCGCGGCCACGGCGCGACCAACACCTTCGACGTACGCCTGAAGCTGCGGGCTCGCAACGTTGCCTCCGTAATGTTGCGTCAGCTCGCCGGCGGCGGCATCGCTCACGACGGCGACCTGCCAGGGCGAGACGAGCAGCAGCATGCTCCGACCGGTTGCGGGGCTGGTGCGGCACCCGCAGAGCATCCCGGCGAAAACCATCGCCGGCAGCAGCGTTCGAATACCCATGATCACCGCCCTGAACTGGTTGTTTTGCTTTGTTCTTTCATCGCATCGTGTAGTATCCTCGCCATGCTCCCCGGAGGGCAATCTACTTCCCCCGCCGCGTGGACGGCAAACGACCTGGCGGACAACCCGCACGACGCAGCCGACAAGGCCCAGCGGGTCCACAGCATGTTCACGGCGATCGCCCACAGCTACGATCTGAACAACCGCATCCATTCCTTCGGTCTGGATCAATCCTGGCGGCGGAGAGCGGTTGATCTGGCCCGGGTGCAACCGACCGACAGGGTGCTCGATGCGGCGTGCGGGACGGGCGATCTGGCCGAGGCGTTCGCCGCCGCGGGGGCGGCGGGCGTGGTCGGCGTGGACTTCGCCGAGAAGATGCTCGGAATCGCCCGATCAAAGTCCGCCCGGGCCCGCCGGCGACCGGGCACGAACACTCCAACCTATCGGCGTGCGGACGTGACGACGCTTCCCTTTCCCGACGAGTGCTTCGATGTCGTTTCCATCGCCTTCGGAATCCGCAACGTGGCCGACCCCCGGCAGGCGCTTGCGGAGTTCCGCCGGGTGCTCCGCCGGCGCGGTCGATTGCTCGTTCTGGAGTTCAGCCAGCCGGCCAACCGCTTTCTGCGACAGCTCAACCACTTCTATTGCCATCACATCATGCCCTGGACCGCGACGCTCATTGCCGGCGACCGCTCCGGAGCGTACCGGTATCTTCCCAGGTCCGTTGCAACGTTTGCCGACCGCGAGCGGTTCATGGCAATGATGCTTGCCGCCGACTTCAGCTCGGTGACGCAGCATCCGATGACCGCAGGGGTGTGCGTAGCCTACCTCGGCCATGCCGGTGCCTGAATCGCCGTGCATGATTCGGCAGTAGCCTCTCGCAACTGCTTGAAGGATGAGCTTTCGGAAAATGTGATCGCGCTGGCGCAAAATCATGCACGGTGATTGAGTGCGGTTTCACAACCTCTGACAGGGCTTCTTATCGGCGGTGGGGGCTTGGACCGATGGGCGAAGTCCGATAGAAGCCGCCCATGCCGTCAAGCGACATTTCTCCAGCAACCTGACCCCCTGACTCGATAAGGGCTCGACATCCCCGCAGACTGCGCGCAACGGGCTGGGGGCAGGTTGGCTGACGGAACACGCAGGATACCGACCCAAATCGATGGAGGCTTCTTGAGGTGAACAACGAAATCGTCGTCGAGCGGCTCTTTGAGACGTTGGTCAGAGGAGACCGGGAAGCAACGAGAGCGATCGTGCAGGAGACCATCGGCGCAGGCATTCCCGCCGAAACGCTTTCGCAAGAGGTTTACTGGAAGCTGCTGGAGATGATCATCTCGCTCTATCGCGCGGATCAGCTCAGCACAGTCGCCCATCACTATGCCACACGGCTGCTGCGAAGCCTTGTCGACCAAGTCCAGGCCAGGTACACCTCCAAGCCAAGCCGGGGGCGTTCTATCTTGACGTTCTCCGGCCCCTCAGAAGCCGACGAGCTGGCGGGACAGCTCGTCGCCGATCTCGCCGAGGCGGACGGCTACGACGTGTGCTTCGGCGGAGGGGGGGTCGCTGCCGACGAGATCCTCTCTGAGGTTGGCCAGCGGAAGCCGGATGTGCTTCTGATGTTCTCCTCGGCGCCCGCCGATGCACCTCAGATCAGGAAGATTATCGACTCCATCCGGACGATCGGCGCCTGCCCGGACGTCCAGATGGTCGTCGGCGGCGGCGTCTTCAGCCGCGCCGACGGTCTTGCCGAGGAGATCGGAGCAGACCTTTGGGCGAGCGATCCAGCGCAACTCCTCGAGAAGCTCGCCCTTGAGCCCAACCGTCGGGCGGCACCTGACCAGCGGACGGTGGGACGCCACCGCCGCAGCGGCAACAGGTCAGCCGCGTAGGAAGGGGTGGCTGCTGGCGGTCGGCTCATGATGGTTGGCTGCCGTGAGGGATGTGTACATAGGGGGTTCGGGGTTCGGGGTTCGGAAGGACGACGAACTCCGGCCCCGGCCGGGAGCAACCCCACCCCCGCCCACCGGTATGTACAATGCACGCCTCGTGCGATGAACACAACCCGGGAACACGCCCTGGTCAGGAAGGCGGCGGGGGGTGACGAGGAGGCCATGGAGGCGCTCATCCGAGCCCATCAGGACTCCCTGTACGCGTTCGTCCTCCGAATGTCAGGCCGCCCCGAGACGGCCGAGGACATCGTTCAGGAGGCGTTCGTGCGAGTTCTGAAAAACCTCGCGCGGTTCGACAACCGCTTCCGCTTCAGCACTTGGCTGTTCACGATTGCCAAGAGGCTCTATATGAACTCGATCCAGAAGCTCGGCCCCAGCTACGACACACAGGTCGTGGAGGTGCGGTCGGCGAGCGATCCCGGTCCGGGGCTGAACACCGCGCGAACTGAAGCGGACCGAAACGTGCGAGCGCTGCTCGATACCGTCATATCGGGGCTCGGGCCTCAGCAACGCGAGATCATTCTTCTCTTCCACCAGCAGAACTGGCCGATTGCGCAGATCGCCCGACACCTTCAGATTCCCAAGGGAACGGTCAAGAGCCATCTTCACCGCGGTCGGAAGCGGATGAGACGCCTGATCCAGGCCAGCTGCAGGATGAATCGGCAGGCGCAGGAGGTCTTCTCATGAGCCTTTCCTGGCCGCCTCCGGGCGGGCAAGACAGGAACGTTGACGGCGTCGACGAGTCAATGATATTCGCCGAGCTTGCGCGCCCGCTCCGCGGCCTGGACTTCACCGACCGGATCATGCAGCGGTGGCGACGCGATACCGGGAGACTGACGCACCGCATGCGCCTTGGGCGGTGGCTCGGCGGGGCGATCGTGGGGTTCGCTGCGATCGCGATCGTGGTGGCGGCGCTGATGGTGGGATCGGGCGAGCGCGTCTCCGGACCGACGATTCCCGCGGCGCTGCGTCACGACTGGAATCGGCACGGGCAGACCATCGGCCGAACGATCAAGTCCATCCAGCAGCTGTCACCCCATCTGCCGGCACAGCCCAACGTGGCGCCGTTGCCCGGGGCCGGAGAGCAACCAGGGCCCGACGAGCCCTCTGAAGCCAAGACCTCCGGCCGGGTGGGGCAAGCGTAGCAGGGAACCATGGCCACGCTGCTTCAAGTCGTCATTGCCGCCTGGACACTCGGCGACCCCGCTGCCGGGCAACCCGACCCGTTCCGCACGGCGTGCATGGTGCCGGCGGACGTACGGGTCTATTTGCACGTCGACGGTGTGGCGGACGTACGGGCGCAGCTGCTTGGACGGCCGTTGGCACGTTGGGCGGACACGCTCCTTGCCAGCGGTCAGCTCGGCGACGCCTGGGGGAGGCTCGCCGAAGCGGTGGATGTTGATGAGGCGCATCTCTTTGATGTGTGCTTCGGTCGCTCGGCGACCCTGATTCTTCGCGGCCGCGAGGAGTCCGCGGAATGGGCCGTGCTGACGGAGGTCGACCCGGGGGAAATCTCCAACCTCCTGGGGCGGCTGTCGCCGCGCGTTCTGGGCCCGAGCAGGAGGCTGTCCATCCTGCATCTTCGGGCTCACGAGCTTCTGGTGGCGAGGCGGGGGCGGCAGCTGCTCATCGGCCCCTGGCCGGCATCGAGGCTTTTCAACGAGTTGGTTCCCAACCTGATCATGGCACCCGAGGAGTCGCTTGCAAGTTGCGAGGCGCTCGCTGATGCGCGGGAATTGGGTCCCGGATGCGCCGGGTTGTTCGTTCGTCATAGTCCGCTGAAAGGGCGTGCGGGGGAAGCGGGGGGAGTGGGGGGGTGGTCGGTCGTTGTGGCCGATCTGAAGGGCAATCGGATGACGATCCGCCACGCCGCGCGGTTTGAGAACGCGCCCTTTGCGCGCCCGGTCATCCGGCACCAGTGGGAGATGACGCCGATACAAAGATTCGAAGAGACCACGATCCTGGCCTTCATCGAGCCTATGCAACATGGTGGCGGACCGATCGATGCATTCGCCCGGGCGGGGCTCGGCAAGGCCGCCATGACCCCCCAGATGCGCGCCAACCTCGGGCCCCGACAGATCACCACGTTCTCCGATCTCGACGGCCGTCTCCAGGACCCGCCCTTTGACCTGCGGCTGCCGACCGTGGCCCGAATCTACGAGGTCCGGGATCCGCACAATGCGTGGGGGCAGCTTGACCAGCACATGCTCGGGCTCATCCAGAGGATTAACGGCCTTCGGGGCGACGGCGAGCCGCTGGACCTGCCGGACCCGTGGAGCTTCGAGCCCGACAAGCCGCGCCGAGTCGAGATCGGGACGCTTGCGCGATGGCTTTTTGGGGACATCCCCGGCGTCGACCGGGTGACGCTGAACTGGACGATCCAAAGCGGACCGCAGGGCCACTGGGCGATCATCGCCACGAGCCCGGGCCACCTGAATGCAATGGCCGCGGCACTTGCGAGCGAGCCGGTGGGGGAGCCGCGCCTCGGTCAATGGGCGAGCTGCGGCACCTTCAACGGCCGCCAGCTTGCGGAGCATTTGCGGAGCTGGCGTGACCAGAGCGGGCTTCTCGTGGACCCGCCGGACCTCGGCGCTCTTCGAGAGGGCCTGCAGATGATCTGGATGCTCACCGAGGGGATCGAGCGCGGCCGGTGGCGGCTCTGGCGGCCTTCGGACAACCGGATGCGGCTCGATGCCGAGCTGACGCTCAGCCCGCGAGACTCAGCCCGATAGCTGTCAGCCTCTTTCTCCGCGGCCCTCCGTTTTGAATCTTCACCTTCTTCCTGATAGCTGAAAAGGCTCGCGGCTGTCGGCAAGAAAAAAGTGAGCCCGACTCTTCTGGGGCTGATAGCTGACAGCCTTCTTCTACAATGGGGATCTCATGCCACGTGACAACTACACAGACGCGTTGCCGAGTGGCGAAGCCACCGACCCCGCGGTCTTCTTCAGCCGACGCAGGTTTCTCAAGACCGCGGCCGCCATCGGTCTCGTGGGATCGGGAACAACGTACGGCTGCCAGAACAGCGGCGGCAAGGACACCAGGCTCGCGGTCCCGTTTGCGCGGCCTGACGTCTTTCCGGCAAAGCGCAGGGCGGACTTCAAGATCCCTTCCGGTATCGACGCGACCATCACACGCCGCTGGCTTGCGGCGTCCCACAACAACTTCTACGAGTTCCTGCCCGGCCGGGCAGGTGAAGTGTGGAAGCTCGCCGGTGACTTCGTCGTCGAGCCCTGGACCGTCCAGATCACCGGCGAGTGTCACAAGCCGATGACGCTCGATCTCGACGCCCTCTTTGCCTTCGCCCATGAGGAGCGGCTGTACCACTTCCGCTGTGTCGAGCGGTGGGCGATGAACGTCCCCTGGAGCGGGTTCCCCCTGGCGAAGCTCCTGGAGAAGGTCCAGCCCACCAGCCACGCGAAGTACATCCGGTTCATCACCGCCATGCGACCCGAGCAGATGCCCGGGCTGCGGGGATCTCCTGGGTACCCCTGGCCATACCACGAGGCACTGCGGATCGAGGAGGCGGTCAACGAGCTCGCCCTGGTGGTCACCGGTGTCTATGGCGAGCCGCTTCTGAAGCAGCACGGGGCACCCGTCCGCATCATCGTCCCGTGGAAGTACGGGTACAAGAGCCCCAAGTCGATCGTCAGGATCGAATTCGTACGCGAGGAGCCCGGGACCTTCTGGCAGATCCAGCCACACGAGTACGGGTTCCTTTCCAACGTCAACCCCAACATCCCGCACCCGCGGTGGAGCCAGGCCCGGTCCTACTGGATCGGCCGCCAAGACGAGTGGTTTCCCACGCCGATCTTCAACGGCTACGACAGCTACGTTGGAAACCTGTACCCGGATGAGCCGCGGACGCCACAGCGAGCCTTGCATCCGGGTGACAAAGCAAGATAAGAGCTGTCGGGTGTCGGCCGTACGGTAGAATTCCCAGGCCGTGCCCATCGTCGTCCAGAAGTTCGGCGGCACGTCCCTGGCATCACCGTCACGGATCCGCTCCTGCGCCCGCCACGCGGTTGCCGCCCAAAGAAGGGGCGACTCGGTGGTGGTGGTGGTCTCTGCGATGGGCAACACCACCGACGAGCTTCTGGCTCTCGCCGGGCAGGTGACCGAGGAGCCCTCCCAGCGCGAGCTTGACATGCTGCTGTCCACCGGTGAGCAGGTGAGCATCGCCCTGATGACGATGGCGGTTCACCGCGAGGCCGCCGACGCCGTGAGCATGACCGGGGCACAGCTGGGGATCATCACCGACGAGCTTCACACCCGTGCCCGGATCCTCTCGATCGACACCCATTGTCTGCTCGAAGAGCTTGACCGGGGTCGGATCATCGTGGTCGCGGGCTTCCAGGGGATGTCCGCCGAGGGCCAGCTCACCACGCTCGGCCGCGGCGGCTCCGACACGACCGCGGTCGCGATCGCGGCGGCACTTGCAGTAGGCGGTGGGCGTGAC
>JADFKZ010000188.1 GCA_022564665.1 Planctomycetota bacterium
TCATTGGAGGCCAGGTCACCGACGAGGTGGTCTATGACCATCTGGTTCTCTCCCTGGGAAGCGTGACGAGAATGCCGCAGGTCCCGGGGCTGAGGGACTTCGGCTGGCAGATCAAGAGCCTCTCCGACGCCGTCGCGCTTCGAGATCGGGCGATCGCGGCGCTGGAGTTGGCCGACGCGACCACCGACACCCTTCAGCGCAGAAGGGTTCTGCACTTTGTGGTCGTGGGCGGCAACTTCACCGGGGTGGAGGTGGCGGGGGAATTCGATGTCTTGCTGCGGCACGCAAGCCGCCGGTACCGCCATCTCCAGGAGCGGGACATCACCATCACGCTTGTGGAGCTGAGCGACCGAATCCTCGCCGCCATGGGGCCCGACCTGGGCAACTACGCGGCCAGGCACCTTCGCCGGCGCGGGATCGACATCCGGCTCGGGACCACCGTCACCGCCATCGACTCAGAGCAGGTCACGCTCTGTAACGGCGAGCGGCTTGCCGCGGGCACGGTGATCTGGTGTGCGGGGATCGAGCCCAACCCCCTTCTCAAGGGCTGGCCGCTGCCGGTCGACGACCGAGGCTACATTCTCTGCACGCCCGATCTGAGGGTACAGGGGATGACCGACGTCTGGGCGATCGGAGACGGTGCGGTCAACACCGATACCGCCGGAGGGGCGTATCCCGCCACCGCACAACACGCCGTGCGTCAAGGGGTCCATCTGGCCCGCAATCTCGCCGCCGTCCTGAAGGGCAGGCCCACCACGCCCTGCAGGATCGTTTCCAAGGGGTCGCTTGCCGCGCTTGGCTGCCGCACCGGCGTGGCGAAGGTCTTCGGCATCAAGCTCTCGGGGTTCCCCGCCTGGTGGCTCTGGCGGACCGTCTACCTGCTCAAGATGCCGAGCTTCTCGCGGAAGCTGCGGGTCGCCCTGGACTGGACGATCGATCTGCTGTTCTCGCGCGACTACGTCCAGCTCGGCGTCCACCGCGGTGCCGAGCGACCCAAGCCCGAATGATTCACCGCAGAGACGCAGAGGACGCGGAGAAAGCTCAGCCAGAGGGATTTGCAAAGGGCGCAGCTGGGCTCGCGTGAGCACACAGTGCCATCTCGCATCAGGGCAAGACGCGCCGCTGACATCTATGACTTCAGTTCTCTGCGCTCTGGGCGCGTCTGCGGTGATGAATAATGCAGGCCAGACGGGGGGGCGGGGAGGGGCCAGGGGCAATAATCCGGCGCAAATCCCGCTGTTGGACCGTAGGTACGGTGCGGTTGAGTCCGATGAGTCTTCCACGGGGACGGTTCACCGGCCGCTACCGGCGACCCAGGAGCGCTGGCATGCAAACGAGTCATCTGAGTGTCGTGGCGATCGCCTGCGCCGCCCTGACCGCGGCCGCTGCAGGCCAGTCGCCCGCGGCCAAGGCGAGCAAGACCAAGCCGGAGTATCCACCTTTTTCCGAGGTGGCCAAGGGCTACAAGAAGGTGGTCTCGCAAGCCGGCGACGTGAAGACGTTGTACACGATCTACGTCAACAAGAAGACGCAGCAGATGCTCGCGGAGCTGGGCTCGGGCTACTCGAAGCAGCGGATCTTTATCGCCACCTCGATTGCGGGGGGAAGCCGGCAGACCGGCTGGCAGTGGCGGGAAACCTACTGCTACTGGATGAAGCATGACAAGAAGCTCGTCCTCATGGAGCCGCAGCTGCGCCGCCAAGCTCGCGGCGGTGCCCAGGACGAGGAGCTGAAGCTTGCCATCAAGCGAACCTACAACGATCGCGTGATCACCTCGACTCCGATCCTGACAATGGGGCCGGGGGGCGGGCCGGTCATTGATCTGGACGACCTGCTGGTCAAGAACTCGCTGCTGTTTGCGAACCTGAAGGGCAACGCGGAGCTGGCCAGGATCGGCGACGTCAAGGCGTTTCCGAAGAATGTCGAGATCCCCGTGACCATGCCCATGGGCCGTGGCGAGATGACCACGCTGCACTATTCCATCAGTGTCATCCCGAACACGGGCTACAAGCCGCGCGAGTCGGACGAGCGAATCGGCTATTTCCTGACCGTGTTCAAGGACCTCACCAAGACGGGTTCCGACGGCACCAACTTCGTCCGCCACATCAACCGTTGGAATCTCCAGAAGCGGGCCCCAAGCCTCTCATTGAGCCCGCCCGTCAACCCGATCGTGTTCTTTATCGAGCACACCGTCCCTGTGCGGTATCGCCGGTTCGTCCGCGACGGCATCCTGGAGTGGAACAAGGCGTTTGAGAAGATCGGCATCCTCAACGCGATCGAGGTCCGCCAGCAGGATGCCAGGACCGCGGTGTTCATGGACATTGCCCCTGAGGACGTTCGCTACAACTTCTTTCGCTGGGTCTCGTCGGAGCGGGCCTTCGCGATGGGGCCGAGCCGAGTCAACCCCGAGACGGGTGAGATCCTTGACGCCGACATCATCTTCGACGACTCGATGCTGAAGCACTACGCGTTGAGGTACAAGCAGAGAATCGCGGCCTACGGTCTGGACGGCCTCGATCCCGAGGCGCTTCAATGGATCCGTGACCGTCCCCGCTGGCACCCCCTTGTCGGCTACGAGCGCGCTAACCCGGCACGGGAGGCGATACTTGCCGATGCCTCGCTGAGCGATGCTGAGAAGGCGGACTTTCTCGGCCTGCCCTTCGCGCCCGCCTCAGACGAGCTGCTCACCCGCGTTGTGCAGCAGAACCGCTGGTGCACGTACGCGGTGGGGAAGGCCATGCAAATGGAGACGGCGCACCTGGCGATGCGGCTGATGCCCGAGGCTTTCGCCGGCAGGGGCGTGGCCGGTGAGGGTCCGACCATCGATGGGGTGCCCGAGGACTATCTGGGCGGGATCCTCAAGGAGATCGTCATGCACGAGGTGGGCCACACGCTCGGCCTCCGTCACAACTTCAAGGCGAGCGCCTGGCTGACGCTTCAGGACTATGTCGGCCGCAGCGGCGAGGCCAACGTCGGCTCGGTGATGGACTACAACCCCATTTACGTGCCTTCGGAGCCCGACGAGCCACGGGGCGACTGGGTCACCCCAACGATCGGTCCCTACGACTACTGGGCGATCGAGTACGGGTACACGCTGGATGCCGACCGCCCCAAGGAGATCCTCAAGCAGGTGGCCGACCCCAAGCTGCAGTACGCCACCGACGAGGACATCTCCGGGCCCGATCCCCTGGTGGCGACGTTTGACCTGGGTGCGGAGCCCCTGGACTGGGCCGAGAAGCGGCTTCAGATGGTCAAGGCGATGCGCAAGGGTCTCCTTCAGCGGGCGGTTGAGGATGGTCAGAGCTGGCACCTGTTCCGTCAGGCATACGAAATCCTTCTCGCAGAGCACGTTGGAGCATTGCGAATTGCGGGCCGCTATGTTGGCGGTGTCCACATCTACCGTGACCGAAAGGGCGATCCCGATGGTCGCGACCCTCTTGCACCGGTCGACGTTGCCAAACAGCGGCGGGCGCTGCGTTTCGTGATCGACAACGCATTTCGGGATGACGCGTTTGACGTCCGCCCCGAGGTGCTGAGCAAACTGGCCACGGACAAGCATCGCCATTGGGGAAGCAACGACTCGGCGGACGAGGCGTTCTCGATCCACGACCGCATCGCTCAGATCCAGAGCTTCGCCCTGCTGTACCTGCTCAACCCGGGCACGCTGGGCCGCGTGTACGACAACGAGTTGCGTATTCCCTCCGCCCAGGACGCCCTGACTCTACCGGAGCTGATGGGGGCGGTGACGGAGGCGATCTTCAGCGAGCTGGACGCCAAGGTGGCAGACGAGCCGTTTACGAATCGACGGCCGATGATCTCCAGCCTGCGCCGCAACCTCCAGTCGGAGATGATCGGTCGGCTGGCCGATCTGGTGATGGATGCCGGACGGATGCCCCGGCCCGTCGGGACGCTGGCCGTTTCCCACCTCCGGTGGATCGACACCAGGCTCCAGGAGATCCTTACACCGCCGGTGCGGGGCGGGATCGACGAGTATTCTCGCGTGCACCTTGCCGATCTGAAGGACCGTATCGAAAGGGCGATGAAGGCGGTGTACGTAGTCCGCTGAAACCCACTTCTGGGTTCCTGTGACGGAGTCCGCCGCAGGCGGACGACGCCACGGTTGCTCCGTCAACAAGAAGACCAGGGCTTCGTCCCGATGTGATCGGGACTCAGCCCCAGCCACCCGGCAAAAGTGAGGAGTCAGGGGTTCGGGGTTCGGGAAGACCTGCTCAACCCTGAACCCTGAGCCCTCCTCTTTTCTCCGCGGTACGCCGCGCTCTCCGCGGTGAATCTTCTTCTCCGGCTGACAGCTGACAGCTCTTCAGGTCGTCGTACCCGCCACCAGTTG
>JADFKZ010000072.1 GCA_022564665.1 Planctomycetota bacterium
GGTGACCCCTTCCGACGCCACCAATTGCTTCCGACACGCCGGCTATCCGCTACATGTTGACTGAAACCGCTCTAGATGCCAAGCGCACGGAATCGAGATCAAAAGACGTGGCTTAGCGAGACCGGAAAGCTGCGTTTCTGCGCACTGTTCTCAGGCAGGCCCGAAGAAATGACGGCCGTGACCTGCCAGAAATGTCGACGAGCCATGCCTTCGAGACACATGGCCCATTCGGCCGCTACTTTGAGTATATCGTGTCGTTGACCGTGGGCGGCTGAATATCGCCAAAAAGCGGCCGTCGGCACGGGCGGATCAGGGACTGGATCAGGGGCACGCCCCCCACGCCGCCAGCAGGGTCAGCACATCCGGGACAGGCACCACGCCTCACCCCCAGTTCGCCAGCAGTCTGAGCAGGTCAGGCACGGCGACGGCGCAGTCACCGTCAAGGTCTGCAAGGCAATTGTCACAATCGGGGCACGGGCCCCATGCGCCGATGAGGATCTTGAGATCGCCATGACCGACCGTCCCGTCGCCGTCGAGGTCAGCGAGGCCGGTGGGCGTCAGGAGCACCGCGTGCCGTTGCGTTTGGGGATCCACTGCGTTGCAGACGACCTGTCCGGCGTTATTAATACCTCTGGCATCCCGAAGCCGGAACCCGGTGGTGTCACTGAGCAGCTCACTGAGGTCGTGGATCACTCCATCCTGCCAAAGGAACGCTGAGCCTCCGCCGAACCCGACAACTTGACCGCTGTCGTTGATGTCGCGGGGAAGGAGTGAGAAGCCAAGGTGGATCGTTTCGTTCGTGGACCTGAGGAAGGCTCCCCGGCTACCGAAGCCGACCAGTGTTCCCTTCTCGTTGATGGCAACGGCGCGGCCTGTGCCAGTGAGTTTAGCCAAGTCGATCATCGAGCCGGCCTGCCAAAGAACGGGGTGGACCTCGTCGTCAGCCGTGACTGCAAAGCCGACGATCTGTCCGGCGTTGTTGATCGCGAGCGCACTGCTGGCCTCTCCCCCAGGAAGGACCCCCAAATCGATCATCTCGTTGTCCTTCCAGAGGAAGGCGCGTGTGACCAAGTAATCGCCGTTGTGGAATGAGGCAGCACCCACGACGTGGCCCTTGTCGTTGACGGCATGCGCCTCGCTGAACGTGTGTCTCGGCAGCGTGCCGAGACCTATGACATGACGGCCGCTGCGGAGGAATCCCTCGAATAAGACCTCATTTCGGTAGTTCCATGAGCTGCCGACAACATCTCCGCGCTTGTTCATCCCTCCTACGACGATGGCGTCATCACCGGGCAGACCACCGAATCGGGAGATCACGCCTCGTTCCCAAAGGAAGCCTCCGCCAATCTCATCCATTGCGACAACCTGAGTGCGCTCATTGATCCCTCTGGCAAACGTGTTCTTGCCCAGGTCCGTGAGACGGTACCGTGGAAGAGGGTCTGCTTGCGGAGAGGCCAGAACGACACTCGTCGCGACAAGCACGCAAGCTCCGTGGAAGATGTGCTGATTCATAGGTCAGCTCCAGGTGCACCTCGTCACGACATCGACCTTCCAGCTCCTGCGAAGTGAGAATCGGCGTCCCGGTGGCCTAAGCAATCGCTCGAGCTGTCGGGCTCGGTGGATCCGAAGAAAACCGAAGAACCTGGCTGGCCAGCAGCCTCAGCCGGTCACTCCGCACTCCGGGCACGCCTTGTGTTCCCCATGGCGGAGGTCATAGCCGGAGGCTTGGCAGAGGCCACGTCTGCGGCGGATGAGGCGCCGGAGGGAAAGTATGAGGGGAAAAGGGGACAGATTTATTTTCTTCACACCGCTCGTTCGTCGGCGCAACCTCGGAAAATTAATCTGTCCCCTTTTAAGAAGCTATTTCGTCATCAACGCAAACAACCCGTCAAGCGACTCTTCCCGCTCGAGAGCCATAATGAGCGTGCGGAGGTCTCTGCAGGCGTCCTCGCCGACGACGTCGGCGCCCAGCGCGTTGAACTTGACGGCGATCTCCTGTTCCGTCATGGGGTCACGGGGGTCGCCCTTGGGAACATCAACCCGCTGCTGGTGGCTCGTGCCGTCGGCGAGCGTGATCGTCACCCGGCTCGGCTGAAACTCCGGAAAAAGCGCCTCGAACTCCTGGTTGGGCTCGACCTTCACCTTGTCCATGATGGGCTGAAGCGCCGGATCGTCGATCCGCTCCTGTGTGAACTGAAGCGGGGTGACCATCCCGTCGGCGAGCCCCACGGCAAGCGAGTAGGGCAGGCTGTGGTCGGCGGTCTCCCTGCTGGTGGGACGGTACTTGGCCGGATCACCCAGAATGTCGGCGGCGCGGGCGATCACCTCGACCCTGATCTGGGCCACGTCCGGCAGCTTGATGTCGTGCTCACTGACGATCTTCATCATCGCCGTCAGGGGCGCGTGCGACAGCGCCTCGATGGGAAAGCTCTTCATCGAGCAATCGAGGATCTTGTAGTGATCACCGGGCCCCCTGGGGAGCCCACCGGAGACCTTTGCCAGGTCCCACTCGTGGCCGAAGACGTCGACGAGCCCCTCCTTGCCGTCAATGACGTGCTCCGGGCCGGTGTAGCCGCGCCCGGCCAGAAGCGCCGCCTCCACCCCCGCCCGGGTGGCCATGGGATCCACGGTGTTCTTCATGTTGGTGAGCTTGCCCGCCGTCACCGCGCCGAGGCTCGCCGAGTGAGATCCACAGATGCCGATGGCGTGCTGGATCTGGGCCGGTGTCAGCCCCAGCAGCCGACCCGCCACGACCGGCGCGACGAAGGCGGTCAGCGTCGCGTGATGCCAGCCGTACTCCCGAATCCCGGGCGACGCCGCCTCGCAGAACCGCATTTCAAGCTCATGGCCGATGACCGTGCCCAGGATCAGCTCCCGGCCGCCGAGGCCCCGCATCTGGCAGATCGACAGCGCCGCAGGAATGATGTCGCTGGGGTGCGAGGGGTCCTGCTTCCAATAGATGTCGTTGTAGTCCATCGCCCGGATCATCAATGCGTTTGCAAACGCGGCATCGACGGGGTTGGTCTTGAACCCGTCGACAAGACAGGTGCACAACGCCGATCCACCCATCTGCTTGAGGTGATCCAAGACCAGCCGGACATCGTCCTGCTGTGACCCACCGAGGGCGCAGCCGAAGCTGTCAAAGAGAAACAGCTTGGCGGTGTGGACGGCTCGCGGGCTCAGGTCGTCAAAGCTCAGCCCGCCGGCCCACTCCGCAAGCGGCCAGGAGACGAAGTCGGTTCTGCTTCGTGCTGTGTCGTGGGGCGCCATGGCCTTATTATGTCAGCCGCTTGGCATGCTGTTCTGTCAGCCGCTCGGCGTCCTTGCCTTCGCGGCTGAGGCCTTCGGGGCTGCGCCCTGCGGGCTCAGCCCCTCGGGATACCCGGCATCCTGCCGGGGTTTGTTCTGTCAGCTGCTCGGCGTCGCCGTCACTCCGTCACTTCGTCACCCCCGTCCTTTGACTTCTTCCCGTCACCTCACGGGCGACCTCCTGGGCCACCTCGAGGCTGGTATTGCTCATGCCGACGTCATAGGTTCCCACTCTGCGATCGCGGATCACCGCCCCGATCGCGTCCTCCAGACGCCGGGCCAGCTCCTCTTCGCCCAGCCAGTCGAACATGAGCTTGACGGTGAGAAGCATGGCTATCGGGTTGACCTTGTACTGGCCGGCGTACTTGGGCGCCGAGCCGTGGGTCGGCTCGAAGACCGCGTAGTCGTCACCGATGTTGGCGGCGCTCGCAAACCCCAGGCCGCCGACCAGGCCCGCCGCCAGATCGGAGATGATGTCCCCGAACATGTTCTCCGCCACCAGCACGTCATACTCCTGCGGCTTGCGGACAAGCCACATGCACATCGCGTCGATGTTGGTCTCCCACAACGGGATCTCGGGAAAGTCCGCGGCCACCTCGCGAGCCACGCGCGTCATGAGACCACCGGTCTCGCGGAGGACATTGGGTTTTTCGACCAGGGTCACCGACCGCCGGCGGTGTCTCGCGGCGTACTCGAACGCGCGGCGGACGATCGACTCGCATCCCTGCCGGCTCATGATGCGGGTGGAGAGCGCGATGTTCTCGAGGCCCTTCTCTCCGAACCTCGCCATCCTGGGGTGCTCGCACAGGGCCTCGAAGACCTTCTTCGGCAGCGGGTAGAACTCGACGCCGCCGTACATGCCCTCGGTGTTCTCCCGAAAGACCACCAGGTCGATGTCGTCGCGAAAGTTCAGCGGGTTGCCCGGGTACGCCTTGCAGGGGCGGAGGTTGGTGTGGAGGTCAAGCAGTTGCCGCAACTGGACGATGGGGCTGAAGTAGACGAGGCCCTTGTCCTGCAGTGAGGGGTCCAGCTCCCTGGCGGCCTCCTCCGTGGGCTTGCTCGTGATCGCGCCAAAAAGGGCGCAATCAGTCGACTTGAGGACCTCGATCGTCCGCGGCGGCAACGGGTCACCCTCGGTGCACCAGAACTCCCAGCCGATGTCGGCAGCGACGTACTCCGCATCAAAGCCGATCGCGTCCAGCACGATGCGGGCCGCCTCCATCACGTCCTGCCCCGTCCCATCCCCGGGCATCCAGGCAACCCTGTATTTAGGCATGGCACGAGTATATGAGAGGCAAGGGTTCAGGGGTCGGGGGTCGGCGCTTTCCCGAACCCAGAACCCCGAAACCCCAGCCGTACTCGTCCGTGCTTCTACCCCAGACGGCTTCGTACCAGGTTCTCGGCCCCACCCTGCACGATGAGCTCCTGGGCGACCCTGCTCACGGGCGCGCACGCGAACGACTCACCGTCAACGGTGATCCGGGACCGCGCAAAGTGAATGGTCGCTGTCGGGCCCGGTATCGTCGCCTGGTGGCGCTCTTGGAGGCGGGCCCTGAAGGCGTCATAGAGGTCAGGGCTCTCGAGCGTCAGGAACCCGTTGTTGAAGGCGTTGCGTTTGTATGTCTGGCTGAACGACGCTGCGATGACGCACCGAATCCCGCGGCTTACCAGGCAGGTGGCGGCCTGTTCCCGCGAGGATCCCGAGCCGAAATTTCGTCCGCAGAGCATGATGTCGCCCCGTTTGGCGACCTCGTTGAACATCGGGTCATAGTTGGCCATCGCCGCCGCCGCCATCTCCTCGTCGGAGACGTCGTCGCGGTAGGTGAGCGTGCTGGCGTAGATCCCGTCGGTGTTGAGGTTGTCGGCGGGAAGCAGCAGGAGGCGGCCCGTGATCGAGGTGGGGAACCCGCCGATGATCTGAACCGCCGCCGGCGGCGGGCCGCGGGTCTCGTTAACCGTAATTGAGAAGCGCGGCTCGATGGTCTCAAACGGCGTGGGTGAGCAGATGTAGCCCGCCGCGGCGGAGGCGGCGACTACGGCGGGGCTTCCCAGATACGCCCGCGCGTCGCGCGATCCCATCCGGCCTTTGAAGTTGCGGTTGGTCGCGCTGATGCACACCTCGCCGGGCTCAAGCGTGCCACGGCCGAGCCCGATACAGGGTCCGCACCCGGACGGAAGCGGCCTGGCCCCAGCATCAATGAGGGTCTGCCAGGAGCCGTTGGCCTCCGCCTGCTTCTGTATCTGGGCGGACGCGGCCGCGATATAGAACTCGACGCCGTCGGCGACACTGCGGCCCTTGAGAATCCCGGCCGCCTCGGCGAGGTCCTCGAGTCGGGCGTTGACACAGCTGAGCAGGTACGCCTTGTCGATCTTGATCTTCTGCTTCTCGATGAGCGGCAGTGGGTTGATGACCTTGACCTGATCCGGACCGGCCACGTGCGGGATCACCGTCGCCAGATCGAGCGTCAGCTCCACCGCGTAGTGCGCGTCGTGGTCCGCCTCCAGACGCCCCGCGTACCAGCGGTCCACATCCGCCTGAGTGAATCGCGGCGTGCCTCTGGTCGCCAGGTACTCCGCCCGTTGATGGAGGTAGGCTCTCAGGACGTCGTCAAATGGAAAGATGCCGCCCAGCGCGCCCCACTCGGTGGTCATGTTGGCGATCGACATCCGCTGGTCCATCGTCAGGCACGAGATGCCGTCGCCGTCAAACTCGACAATCATGTTCAGGACTTCGTCGCGATTGGCCAGGCCGCACAGCGCGATGATGACATCCTTGCCGACCACGCCGGGCTGGAGCCTCCCCGGAAGCTCAACCCTGGCCACCTGGGGAACTTGCCACCAGGTCTGACCCGTGGCCCAGATGCATGCGGCGTCGGTCCGCACCACCGGCGTGCCCAGGGCGTTGACTGCCCCGTAGAGGTTCGAATGCGAGTCGCTGCCCACCACCATGCGGCCGGGGGTTGCATACCCCTGCTCGACCATGACCTGATGGCAGATGCCCGTGCCGGCCGGGTAGAAGTCGATCCCCTGCTCGCGAGCGAACGCTTCGATCCTGGCGTACTTCGCGAGGTTTTCCGGCGAGGTGTTCTGGATGTCGTGATCGATGGCAAAGACCGGCTGAGTCGGATCGTAAACCCGCGCCACCGCTGGGGCGGCCGTGCTCCGGACGATCGACTGAAACTTGTCGATGACCGCGGAGGTGTTGTCGTGGGTCATGATGTGCCGGGGGCGGATGTTGACAAAGTCCCCGGCGTGGGCCCCCCGTCCCGGGTCCAACCCCACGGCATGGCGGGTGGCGATCTTCTCGGTGAGGGTCTGTCCGGCCACGGCAGCGCTCCAAGTCGATTCTAAGCCGGAACTTTCAGGGTTCAGGGTTCAGGTCGCTCTGCTTACCCCGACCCCTGCCCCCCAGCCCCGATAAGTGACCCTGGGGCCGCAGAAGGGCCTCCGTCGAACCGATAGAGAGGCTGACGGCGGCCCCACACCCTCGTCGACCAACGGGAGTCCAAATGACCTCTTTGCCGCACGAACCAGCGACGGCAACGCCCAAGTTGGAGATCACCCCGCCGCTGATCGAGGATCGCCCCGCGAGCGTTCTGATCGTCGAGCAGGATCCCGCGGTCCGGGATACCTGCCGGGAGACTCTGGAGGAAGCCGGCTACACCGTGCACGTGGCGGCCGACGAAACAGCCGCCCTCGATACGCTCCACCGCGCGGCGCCCGATGTCATCGTGTTGGGCGCGGCCGGCGGGCACGAGGAGATACTCGCCTGGACACAATCCCGCCGCGACGACATTGCCGTGTCTGACGTTCCTGTGATCCTACTCGGCCCCGCCGACGACAAGTGGCAGCCGGAGTACCAACCACCGGTCGATGAAATGCTGGCCAGGCCGATTCGCCCACGAGAGCTCTTGATGCGCGTCTGCTCCATGGTCAAGTTGCGTCGGCATCGCCTGGAGATCCGCAACGGTCGAAGCCTGCACGGCGATCAGACGAGGATGTGGGGCGTGCTGTTGGATTTCTCGCGCGCGGTGACCAGGATCACCGACCTGGATGCGCTGCTGGCGAAAATCGTGGACACGGCGGCCGAGATGACCTGCAGCCGCCGCGTCAGCCTGATGCTTCCTGACGAGACGCAGCAATACCTGAAGATCGTCAAGGCTATGGGGTTCGACGAAGGAGTCGCACCGGGCGTCCGGCTTCCCCTCGGCGAGGCGATTGCCGGCCTGGCCTTCACCTCGGGTCGACCGGTCACCTCCCTGGAGAGCCAGCCGCCGTCGCAACGACGCGAGGGATACAAATTCGAGAGCTTTGTGAGCATGCCCATGATGTACACCACGCTGAGCATGGTGCACCAGCGGGTCGGCGTGCTGAACATCTCGAATCGATATATTGACCGTGCTTTTGAAGAGTGGGAGCTGGAGTTCATCGACCTGCTCGGGTCGATCGCCGGCTCAGCAATCGATGACATCCACTCGCGTCGCACCCGTGAATCACTGCTGAAGTTTGAGCGTGATCTCCAGGTGGCACGAATGATCCAGCAGAGCACCTTCCCGGACCGGCTGCCGGAGCTCAGCGGTTTTGACATCTTCGCGTTCAGCGAGCCGGCAGCGGAGACCGGCGGCGACACCTACGACGTCATCGGACTGCGAAGTGTTACCCCGGACGGGCCGATCCTCGACGCCAACGACCCAGACCGGGCGGTGCTGCTGCTGGCCGACGCCACCGGACACGGGATCGGGCCCGCCCTGTCGGTGACCCAGGTCCGGGCGATGCTGCGGATGGCGGTGCGGACCGGGATGCCCCCGGCGATGATGGCCCGACAGCTCAACGAGCAGCTGTGCGACGACCTGCCCCGCGGCCGGTTCATCACAGCATGGCTGGGCGAGCTGAATGCCTCCAACGGCACGCTCAGCAGCTTCAGTGCAGGCCAGGCGCCCCTTTTCCGCTACGACGCGGCGGATGGAGCGGTCGAAATCTTGACGGCGGACACGATGCCGCTGGGGATCTGCCGCAATATGGAGGTCTCCATCTCCGATCCCGTTGTCATGCAACCCGGCGATGCCTTCGCGATCATCTCCGACGGCATTCTGGAGGCCAGAAACCCCACTGGGGGGATGTTCGGAGTTGACCGGGTCATCCAGGTCATCCGGGCGAACCACCGCCGGTCCGCCGAGCAGGTCTACGAAGCTCTTCGCAGCGCCCTTGCCCGCTTCACCCAGGGCGTAACCGCCACCGACGATCGGACAGCGATCATTATCAAGAGGGTGGTCAATGATGCGTAGGCTCTAGCCGCGGAAGAAGGGGAAGATTCCCCGCGGAGGGCCACGGAGAAAAGAAGAGGGTTCAAGGTTCAGGGGTTGAGGTCCACCGCTTTCCCGAACCCCTGCCCCCTTCTGACGTCGAGGGCTATCGACTGTCGGCAAGCTCCGGGTGGCTGGGGCTGAGTGAAGCGAAGCCCCGGTCTTGGTGTGGACGGACCACGCATTGATTCCCCTCCGTCGCTTCGTCGCTCCGTGACTTACCTCCGTATGATTTCAACACCATGCCTACGAGCACCGCGCGGATCGCCGAGCTCTTTCCCGATCTCCAGTCCATCTCCGATCGAGGGCTCAGGGAAAAGGTGGCGGCGGTCTGGGAGGAGGCGATCGCCACTGGCTGCGGCGGCAAGGGATGGACGATCCAGGAGCTGCGATCAATCCCCTTTACGCTTCTTGCCGGCGACATCGACCTCACCTTTATAGAGCACCTCAACTCCGGCGTCAGGCAGTCGATCGCGATCGAGGGGGTCCTGAAGGAGATCTACGGTGACCGCGTCCCGATCGAGCACGACCACCTCGTGGCCGGTGCGCTTCTGGCCGACGTCGGGAAGCTGCTGGAATACGACCGGGATGAGCAGGGAAGGCTTGTCAAGGGCCGCTTCGGCCGCCTGCTTCGCCATCCCTTTTCAGGTGTGGCCCTCTGCCACAAGCACGCCCTGCCCCCGGAGGTCATGCACATCGTCGCCACCCACTCCCACGAGGGTGACAAGGTCGAGCGATCGATCGAGTCGATCATCTTCCACCACGCGGATTTTGTGGACTTCGATATCGCCAGATACCTGGGCAAGTGACGAAGGGTTCAGGGGTCGGTGCCCGGCGCTTTCCCAAACCCTGAACCCCGAACGATGCCCCTCTGGGCGTAGAGGCGTGAGATCTAGAGCAGTCTGCGTCCAAGCGTAGCGGCCCTTTCGATAGACCGCGTAGCCGCCAGAGCGAGTGTGCGGCCCCTCAGCCCGGAGGGCTGACAAACAAGAGCGGCCCCGCAGCCCGAAGGGCTGCCGAACAAGAGCGGCAAGGACGCCGCGACGCCGCGAGGCCGCTACGGAGCGCTCGAAACAGATCCAGGACGCCTCCTACTCCGGTTCTCTTGCCGCCGGTCCGTCATAGACGTGGGCACCGGGATCGATTGACCGCATGGGCCGGTTGCGGGTTTGCTCCTCAACGGCGTGAGCGACCAGACCCGGCAGGCGGGCGATCATGAAAAGGCCGTTCATCACCTCCGGCTCGAAGCCCAGGTCGGCAAGGACCACGGCGATCGCTCCGTCCACGTTGATCGGAAGCTGCCTGCCCTCCGCTGCAAACGCCCTCTGGACCGCCCGCGCCGCCGCCATGTAGGAGCCGTCAGCGCCGGCTTCCACGGCCAGGGCGAAGAGCCGCTTTGTCCTGGGATCGTCGGTATGGATCCGATGACCGAACCCCGCCATCCGCAGCCGGTCCGCCTTGAGCCGGCGGACCATCTCGACGGCCGCCCGATCGAGCCCGCCCTCTCCACTCCCCCCACCCCGTTTCACTACCTCACCGAGCTGTAACGCGCACTGCTGGATCGCACCGCCGTGGTAGCGGCTGATCGAAAGGATCCCTGCCGCGACCGCGGGTCCGAGACCGGCGCCGCTGGAGGCGGTGGTGCGCGCCGCCAGTGCCGAGGGCGGGGTCGCGCCGTGATCGATCGACGAGACCAGGATCGCTTCCATGAGCCTGCCGGTCCTCTCATCGGGCAGCTCACCACGGAGGATCAGGTAGACCGCCGATCCGAAGCCGACCCGGCCCATCAGCTCGCCGATCGCGTAGCCACGGACGCGGACCTGGTTGGGCTCGATGAAGGTGATGGCCGTGGGCCAGGAAGGGGAAGACATGGGGGTAATTCGCTCTTGGACTTTGGCTCTTAGATTTTGGGTTTTAGCTCGTGGCCAAGAGCGAATAGCCAAGAGCCAACAGCTACGAAAGCATACTCAATGTCGCTTCCGGAAGATCGCCGAAGGACTCGACAACCCTTGCCCCGGCCTTCCGCAGGGCCTTTACCTTCGCCGCATGCGTTCCCCGTCCACCTTCGATGATGGCGCCGGCGTGGCTGAAACGGGTCCCCTCCGTGGCTGCGGCTCCCCCGATGTAAGCGATGACAGGCTTGGTGATCTGCCCGCATTCCATCAGCCGGGCCAGATGCTCCTCCTGGGAGCCGCCAATCTCCCCGAAGACAACGATCGCATCGGTCTGGGGATCAGCTTCCAAAAGCTCCGCCACATCGGGAATCCGCAGGCCGACGAGAGAGTCGCCTCCGACGTGCGTCAGCGTGCTCAGCCCGACGCCGGCGCGGCTCAGGTAATACCCACAGGAGCTGGTCATCCCACCGCTTCGGGAGACGACCCCCACGGTCCGGCCCGGCCGGGGTTCGTTGAACCACTGACGGGCGGAGGCGGCGCGTCCCCCGATCATGCCCACCACCGCCTTGCCGGGGCTGAGCACGCCCAGCGTGTTCGGCCCGACGAAGGATGCACCGTTGTCCTTCGCCGCCGCCGCGATCTCGATCGTGTCCCACACCGGAACACGATCGGGCACAAGCACAAGCAGCCCGACACCCGCTTCGATCGCCTCGATCGCGGCGTCTTTGACACCGGCGGCGGGAACGAACACGACCGATATGTCGACGACGCCGAGATCGCGGGCCGCGTCGGCGACGGTGTTGAAGACCGGCACACCCTGAACCTGCTGCCCGCCCTTTCCCGGCGTACAGCCGGCGACCACCTGCGTTCCGTACTCTCGCATGAGCGCGGTCCGCGCGCGGCCCTCCCGGCCGGTGATACCCTGTACAAGAACGCGCTTGTGCTGGTCGATGAGGATGGACATATCTGGCTGTTGGCTGTTGGCTGTTGGCCCTAGTCCAGGCCGGGGATCGCCAAGTCCACGAAAACCACGGGGCGGTCCGCGCGGCGGCAATCGACCTCCAGGGCCAGAAGCTCAGAATCCTTTGCGGCGACCTCGGCGTCGCGTACCCCAAGGACCGGCAGACCGTCTTCGGCCCGCAGCAGCGCGCTTGCGTGCTCGATCACGAAGGCGGTGGTCGGCCGATCGCACCGCTCGTGGTCGATCCACACCATTCCTCCTTTGATCGGGAACCGGTATGACCGACCCACGTACGCCGGCACCGACCGGGCCCGCGGCGTCCAGGTCGCGCCATCTGCGCCCTGTACGAGCTCGGCAAACCGATCGGCAATGAACGCCGGAGTGTCATCCTTCCTGTAGCCCTCGACCCGGCCGGGAAGCCCGCGGCAGGCATCCTCAAGGATCTCGACGGCGCGGTCCTCGCCGTTTCCGCCAAGACGGATGACGGCGGGGATCGCCAGGCTCAGCTCGCAGAATGCCTTGGCCAGACCGTAGGCGGAGTGGTGCTGCTCCTGGCTGGCCACGCCGCTTCCCGATCCGAAGTACCCCACCAGACCCCCCTGGGCGAGGATGACGCGGGCGGCGCGGTAGACCTTCGCCGCAGAGGGGTTGCCTGAGGTGTCACAGAAGTTGGCCGGCGTAAAGCCCACCCGGGCCACTGCATCCATCGACATCATCGAGCCACCGCCGCCGGCCCCATGAAAGCCGATCAGCCCCCTGGAATCGGGCGCAGCAGCGGTTGTGAGCCGGGCAAAGTAAAAGGTGCCGCGATGGTCAGCCTGTTCGAGGCGGTAGGCGATCCGCTCCAGCTCCGTGGCGGGATGGTCAAGCTCCCGGGCGATCTCGATCCCCAGCGCCGGGTGACGAAAGACCGCGTAGTCATCGACGGTCATCCGGCAATCCACCGCGACCACCCCGCCACCGGCAGTTACCACCAGGGGGTTCACCTCGATCGACGTAAGCTCGTAGAGCGCCGCCATCTCGATGACGGTCTCGACGGCACGCGCGATCTTCTGGTGAACGGCCCTGTCAATCGGCGAATCGCCGATGACCTGTCGCACCCGGTCGCCGTCGATCCCGCGACGTGGATCGATGGGAATCCTCCTGATCGACCCAGCCCGCTCCTCGATGTCGGAGCCGCCGCGGGCATCCAGGAGAAGGACCGGTGCCCTGGCCTGGTCATCGATGATCACCGAGACAAAAAGCTCATGGGCAATCACGACCGCCCGCTCCAGCAGAACCTCGGTGACGGGAAAGTTGCCGAATCGCAACCGGATCAAATCCGCCGCCGCTCGCTGGGCCTCCTCAGGCGAACTGGCAAACTTCACGCCGCCCTTGGCAGCCCGACCGGTGATCCACGCCTGCGCCTTGAGGACCACGGCGCCCCCGAGCCGGGCCGCAAGCCGCGCCGCCTCGGCGGGTGACGAGACCACACCACCCTCGGGCACCTCCAGGCCGTGCTCGGCGAGCAAGGCCTTGCCTTGGTATTCGTAGAGCCGGGCCATGGACTTCGCCTGAGTGCCTGATTCGGAATCTTCTGAGCGTCCTGGGCGTCTGGTGTGGTGAATCTTCCTGATCAGCCAGCCAGGAGCGATCGGAGGAAACGCAGCCCGATGAAGAGCACCGTTCCAATGACCAGGAAGCCAACCACGCGCCTGTCGTCGACAGGTCGCACCGTTGCATTGCCCGGCTCCGGGGCCTGCTCCTGCTCCTGTTGCTGAAAGCTCTTGGCCCATCCAAGTCCTATGGAGACACCCAGGAGCGAGCCCGCGGCGTAGTCGATCGGCATCGGCAGGCTCAAGGCCGGTATCGAATGAGCAACGAAAGCCTCGGCAAGTGGCTGCTTCAACAGCACCATGCCAATCACGTGGCCCAGCGCACCGAAGAGGCACGGGGCGGCAACAAGCAGACGCGGTTGGGCATAGGGGCTCAGAAACCGGCCACACAGCCCCACCAGCATTGACCCCAGGACGACGGCAGCCAGCACCTGACCTTTCAGATCCGAACGCGCGATGAGCCACACCACCGGCAGCACGAGGATCCCTGCGGCCACACCGCGCAACCCCCACCCGCCGCCATCGGTGTCGGAGTCACTCTCGTCGGGGACCATGTCTCTCAGGGGTCCCGCCATCTTCAAGACGCCCGCTGTAGCCGCAAAGAGGATGCCGGCCCACAACACCGTCTCGAGTCCGACCAGACCCAGCGATCCCTCGGAAAAGGCGAGTTCCTCGATCGTCGCCCAACGCCAGGCCAGTACCGACAACCCCACCCCCAGAACGAACAGACCCACGGCGCCGTTGATCAGCCGCCCCACGTACCCCGCGATCCCCGTTGCCAGACCGAAGCACACGATGATCGCCGAGACCGCCGAGATCGCCGACTCCGCCTGCAACGCGGTGGGGCCGGCGGCGCCGCGAGGGTTCATCGAAAAGGGGATCGCCAGCGCACAAAGGGCCGCGGTCAGCAGCATCCCGAGAAAAACGACGGCGTACCGCCTCCAGCCGTGCAACTCCTCGGTCATGGTCGCCATTGGTACCCGCAAACGGACTCTTATTCCAGTCGCGGGAAGCTATCCTAATGGCCATGCCCGGCGAGCCGCTGGTTTTGGAGTGTCAGCCGCTGAGCCTCGAGGACGTCGAGTCCGTTGCGCGAGGCATGCGACGCGTTCGGATCGGTGCCGGTGCCAAGGAGGCGATGACGAAAGCCCGCGCGGTCATCGAGCACCTGGCCGGCGGACCCGATCCACTGTACGGGGTCAACACCGGTTTTGGATCGCTTGCAGGCACACGCATCGAGCCCAGGATGCTCGGCGAGATGCAACGCAACCTGATTCGATCGCATGCGGCCGGCGTGGGCGAGCCGTTGCCTGATGATCTGGTCCGGGGGACGCTGCTGGTCCTGGTCGCAAGCCTCTGCCGCGGGCTGTCCGGTGTGCGGGCGGAGCTTGCGGACCGGGTCGTCGATCTCCTGAACCATTCGATCACGCCGATCGTTCCCTCCCGCGGATCCGTGGGGGCGTCAGGCGACCTGGCCCCGCTGGCCCACGCGGCGCTGGTTCTCATCGGCGAAGGGGAAGCGCGGGTCGGCGGACGCGTCTGCTCGGGCGCCGAGGCACTTTCGGCGTGCGGTCTGGAGCCGGTGGCGCTTCAGTCCAAGGAGGGGCTCGCCCTTGTCAACGGCACGCACCTGATGTGCGCCATGGGCGCGCTCACGTTGTGCGACGTTGGACGACTCTATGACGCCGCGATCGCCGCCGCTGCGATGGCCATGGATGCCTGCCGCGCGACAGACGCCTTTCTCGACGACCGCCTCCACGCGGCACGCGCCCAGGTCGGACAACGGCGGGTGGCCGAGATGCTGAGGAGACAGCTTGCCGGATCCAGGATCGTCGCCGATCACAAGACCGACGATCCCCGCGTCCAGGATCCCTACAGCCTGCGGGCGATCCCGCCGGTCCTCGGGGCTGTCTTGGACACGATCCAGTTCGTCAACGAAGTGTTCCGGCGCGAGCTGGGAGCGGTCACCGACAACCCGCTGGTCTTCGCCGGGACCGCCGAGGTGATTGCCGGCAGCAACTTCCACGGCCTTCCCCTGGCTTTGGCCCTGGACAACCTGACCATTGCGATCGCGCACCTGGCGGGGATCTCAGAGCGCCGCATTAACTGGGTGCTTACGGCTTCCGACAGCGAGAATCCGGTCAACATTCACCTCTCCCCGCAGCCGGGTCTGCACAGCGGGCTCATGCTCACCCAGTACACCGCCGCCGCGTGCTGCAACGAGCTGCAGATGCTGGCGGGTCCGGCGAGCGTGGCCAACATCCCCACCTCGGCGGGAATGGAGGACTACAACTCGATGGGTGTTACCTCGGCACACCAGGCGCGGGCCGCGGTCGACTTGGCCACACGGGTGGTGGCGATCGAGCTGCTGGTCATGACGGAGGCCATGGAGTACCAGCGGCCGCTGACCAGCGGGGCGGGCGTCGAGCACACCTATGGCCTCGTGCGGTCAATCGTGCCCAGGCTGACCGCCGACCGGCCGCCGTCTCCCGACATCGAGGCGATCGCGGGGCTCATCGACACCGGCGCGTTTGAATCGGAGGCGAAGCTTCGTTTGTAGATGGCCATCGGCTATCGGCTCTCGGCTGTCGGCAAGAGAGCACGGTCGTCTCTGCTCCGGCGCATAGCTGACAGCCGACAGCCTCCTTAATCTTCGCCCCCTCCCGGCCCTTT